>NZ_JBWLUZ010000009.1:0-198137 GCF_057784325.1 Mesorhizobium sp. CNPSo 4689 | reverse complement strand
GGCAACTGGACCTACACGCTCGACGACACCAATCCCACGGTCGATGCCCTCAATGACGGCGATCCGCTCGCCGACAGCTTCACCGTCTTCTCCGAGGACGGCACCAGCCAGGTGATCAGCATCTCCATCACCGGCACCAACGACGCCGCGGTGATCACGGGCACGGCGGCTGGGACGGTCGTCGAAGCGGGCGCTTCCAACGGCGGCGGCACGCCGACCGCGACCGGCGATCTGCTGTCGACCGATGTCGACAATACCACGGACTCGTTCCAGGCCGTCAATTCCGCGACAGCCAGCGCGCTCGGCTACGGAACCTACACCGTGACCGCCGCGGGTGTCTGGACCTATACGCTCGACAACTCGAACCCGACGGTCAACGCGCTCAATGACGGCCAGCCATTGAACGACAGCTTTACCGTCTTCTCCGAGGACGGCACGGCGAAGCTGGTCTCGATAACCATCAATGGCGCTGACGATGGCCCGCCGCGGTTTGCTCCGACGGACATCCAGCTCACGCCAAGCACCACGACGGACAACGTTAGTTTCGGCTCGTTCCAGTTTACAGGAGCACTGACCGCGACCGACCCGGATCTCGGCAGTTTTGTCTACAGCATCACTTCGCAATCGGACGCGGGACTGTTTTCGATCACCGGCAGCACGCTCAGCGCGGCCAATTTGTCGCCAAGCAAGACGGTTTCGGTGACCGTACAGGCTACGCAGGTCGGCGATCCCGCTGGTCCCGCCTACCAGTACAGCGAGACGTTCCAGGTTATCACCGGCAGCAATGGCAATTCGGGCGAAACCTTCAACGATCCTACGAATAACAACGGCGACGACATCCTCTACGGTAATGGCGGGGCGGACCAGATCTTCGGCCTGGCCGGCAATGACACGCTGTTCGGCCAAGGTGGTAACGACACGCTGAATGGCGGCGACGGCAATGACCGGCTCGTTGGCGGCGTCGGTGCCGATTCGCTCGCCGGCGGGGCAGGATCCGACACATTCTACTATGGACCAATCGTCACGGACTCCGCGCCGGGGGGAGGCAATTTCGACACCATCACCGACTTCGTGCATGGGGTCGACAAGATCGACCTGTCCTCAATCGATGCCAGCGGAGCCGCCGGCGACCAGGCCTTCCTGTTCGGAGGGCAGAATGCGGCCACCGTCGCCAACAGCATCACCTGGTCGGAAGTCGGCGGCAACACCATTGTCCGCGCCGACGTGAACGGAAACGCGGGCAACACCGAATTCCAGATCACGCTGACGGTGGTTTCACCCCGGGGAAGTGCGCGGGGTTGGGGCACACTTCCCGTAGCATTTCCTGATCCAGCCTGCGCGTTAAGGTTTACGACAAGAATATCGACGGACTGCGTGGCCGGCTGAAGGATCGGGAGTAGTATCGGCATACAGGTGGACAGGGGGGCGGTTCTCCGCTGGGTATTTGAGTCTCGACAGAAAATCGCAGATCGTGAAGGACGCCCTGCTGGCGTGCCGCCACTATTTCCTGATCGCGGCGGGCTTCAGCCTGGCGATCAACCTGCTCTATCTCGCCTCCCCGCTCTATATGCTGCAGATCTACGACCGGGTGGTGACCAGCGGCAGCGCAACCACGCTGGTGATGCTGACCATCGCATTGCTGGCGGCGTTCCTTGCGCTTGCCGGCCTCGACCTCATGCGCGCCACGATCCTGACGCGCGCCAGCGTGCGCCTCGACCGGCTGCTGGCGGCGAGGATCGTGGCCGCGTCGGTCGAGACCTCGCAGTCGGGCTCCTCGCAGAGCCAGCCGGTGCGTGACTTCGACACGTTCCGGCAGGTCATCACCGGCATGGGCATCAATGCGCTGTTCGACCTTCCCTGGTCGCCCATCTACATCGCCATCATCTTCCTGCTGCACCCCTGGCTCGGCTTCTTTGCGCTCGGCTCGTCCCTGCTGCTCGTCGCCATGGCGGTCATCAACGAGTATCTGGTGCGCGCGCCGCTCAAGCAGGCCAACGATCTGGCGACGGCCAACTACAATTTCACCGAGATGAGCCTGAGGAACTCGGAAGTTATTCGCGCCATGGGCATGATCGACGGCCTCATCCGCCGCTGGGGGCGCGACCGCAGCCTGGCGCTCCGGCGTCAGACGCAAGCCAGCGACCGCGCCGCCCTGATGTCGGGGGTGATCCGGTTCCTGCGCCTGACCATGCAGTCGCTGATCCTCGGCCTCGGCGCCTATCTGGTGATCGAACGGCAGACCACGGCCGGTTCTATGTTCGCGGCCAGCATATTGCTGGGCAAAGGCCTGCAGCCCGTCGAACAGATCGTCGGCCTCTGGCGCAACCTGGTCCTGGCGCGGGCGGCGCTGACCAGGGTTCACAAACTGATCGACGGCGGTGCACAGAGCGAAAGATCGTTCAACCTGCCCAAGCCCACCGGCAAGATTTCGGTCGAGCAGGTCAGCTTTGCCATACCCAGCCAGCAGAAGGTGCTTCTGCGAGACGTATCGTTCCGGCTGGAGGCAGGCGAGGCGCTGGGGATCGTCGGCCCCTCGGGTGCCGGCAAGTCGACGCTGGCCCGTCACCTCGCCGGCGTCATGCAGCCCAGCCGCGGCACCGTCAGGCTGGACGGCGCCGATCTGTCGCATTGGGGGCGCGACGCGCTCGGCGACCACGTCGGCTACCTGCCGCAGGACATCGAGCTGTTTTCCGACACCGTCGCCGCCAACATCGGACGCTTCAAGACCAATGTCGACCAGGAAGTGATCGAGGCCGCGCGGCTCGCCGGCGTGCACGACATGATCATCCGCCTGCCGCAAGGCTACGAGACGCAGATCGGCGAAGGCGGCGCCGTGCTGTCGGGAGGATACCGGCAGCGGATCGCGCTTGCCCGAGCTGTGTTCGGCACGCCGAACCTCATCGTTCTCGATGAGCCGAGCTCCAATCTCGACGCCGATGGCGACCGTGCGCTGAGCGAGTGCGCGATCGAGCTCAAGCGTCGCGGCAGCACGGTGATCATCGTTTCGCATCGGCCGTCGACGCTGGCAAATGTCGACAAGATCCTGCTGTTGCGGGACGGCGCCGTCGAAGCTTTCGGCATGAGGAACGAGATCGTGGCACGGCTCAATCAGCGTGCGACTTCAATTGCGGTGGCAACCCAATGACCTGCCTGAGGAGTGACCGTTGAGCGACAGCGCCCTCATTTACAGAAGCCTGCCCGGCGAAGCCGGCATCCCGGCCCCGGATTCCATCCGGGTGCCGGCCTATATCGGCCTGTTGATCATCATCGCCTTCTTCGGCGTCTTCGGCGGCTGGGCCGCCTTTGCCCCGCTGAACGGCGCCGTGCTGGCCGATGCGGTCGTCAAGGTGGAAGGCAATCGCAAGAGCGTTCAGCACTTCGACGGTGGAACGGTAAAGGAAATCCGGATCAAGGACGGCGACATCGTCAAGACGGGCCAGGTCATGCTGGTCCTCGACGACACCAGGATCCGTTCCGAGTTCAACCTCTACGCCCAGCAATATGCGCTCCTGCGCGCCACCGACGCCAGGATCAAGGCCGAGCTTGATGGCAGCGGGGCAGTTGCCTTTCCGCAGGACATCCTCAAGGAGCACGTGCCTTATCTCAAGGATGCCATGGCAAACCAGATCGCCGATCTGGAAAGCCAGCGCGCCTCGATGGCCGGCGCCAGGCAGATCCTGCAGCGGCGGATTGCCGAGCTTGATGAGCAGATCCAGGGCAAGCAGGCTCGCGTCGAATCGTACCGGGCCCAGCTGCAATCGACGATCGATGAAAAGGTCAGCCTGTCCAAGCTCCTCAAGGCCGGCTTGACGACACGGCCGCGCATTCTGGAATTGGACAGATCAGCCTCCGGTCTGCAGGGCCTGATCGACGAGAATCTGGGGGCAATCGCCGGCAGCCGTCAGTCGAAGGCCGAGCTGGAAAGCCAGATCGCCCAGTTGACCAACGAGCGCCGGGCCAAGCTTTCCGCCATGCTGATCGACACGCAATCGGGCCTGGCAGACCTCGTGCCCAAGATGTTCGCCGCCCAGGCCGCCATGGACCGTGCCGAAGTCCGCTCGCCCTATGATGGCCAGGTGATGGATCTCAGCGTCTTTTCGATCGGTGCGATCGTCGCTCCGGGCCAGACGATTCTCGACATCGTGCCGACGCAGAATTCGCTGATCGTCCAGGCGCAGGTTCGCGTCGAGGACATATCAAACCTGCGCTCCGACATGACGGCCGAAGTTCGCTTCACCTCCTACAATCAGCGTTCGATACCGATCATCCATGGACGCGTCACCCGCATTTCGGCGGATCGCATCACCGACGCCAAGACCGGCTTCCCTTACTATGTCGCCGACATCGCGGTCGATCCGGCCGAACTGGCCGCGGCACCGCAGATCGCACTTTATCCTGGCATGCCGGCTTCGGTGATGATCGTCACCGAGGAGCGCACCGCCCTCGACTACATATTGGGCCCGCTGCTCACCTCGTTTCACTCCGCCTTCCGTCAGAAATAGAACCTTGCCCGCGCTGTCGTTCGTGGAGGCCAAGCAGTGGCCCTTCCCGGTCGGCTTGAGGCCAGCGGCACGCTGGTGGCAGCCCCCGAAGCAGAGGCTCTTCGCGGCTATTTGATTGCTTCGAGCTTGTCGATCGCCCCCGTGAAGCCGGACAGTGAAACCGGAATGGTCACCGGCTTGCGCGTCACCGATTTCATGCCGATGTTGAGATTGGTCCCCGCCTTCATCGCCGTGATGAGAGTTCCGGCGTCAGCGGGACGGCGGCGTAGGCGCCATTCTGGTCGCTGGTCTGGATGGCAACCGTTGCCTTCTGTCCGGTGTCGATCTGGTAGGAGGCGCCGGAGGGCAGGAACAGCCATGTGGCAGCGCCAGCAGCACGGCCAGGCCGCCATTGGTTTTCTCGCGACGGACGGTCATGGTGAGCACCCGCTGGCCCGTCTTGGATTCGGTGAGTTTCTGCGAAACCTGGCACTGCAGATCGGTAAACCCGCATTACTTCGATTTTATGCATGATCCTTTGCCAACTGAAGTTTCAGCGAAACAAACGATTTTCGATTTTCGGTATCATGCGTTAATTGAGCCAACGCGATCGGATGGCGGCAAAAGGGAGACGGACGATGGCTGACAGCGACACAAAAACGGCACCGGCAGCGGAAAACGCGGCGGGCGCCGCCTCGCCGCTGTTCTACTCCAGGCCGGAAGCGCTCAACCCGATAAGGCACGGCTCGCTGGGGCTGGCCGCGCGGGCCGACTTTGGCTTCGCCCGCTCGGCGCACGCGATTCCGGTGGTGGCGTCGGAGATGCCGGCGGCGATGCGCTCCTATCCCATCGTCTTCATCGGCGCCGCCAAGGCACCGGTGATCATCACCGGCCTGCGCCAGAACGAGAACCTGTTCGTCGATGCCGACGGCAAATGGACCGAACCGCATTATGTTCCGGCCAATGTCCGCCGCTATCCTTTCGTTCTCGCAGACGAGACGACGACGACCGGTCGTCTGACACTGTGCGTCGACCGGGCGAGCCAGCGCGTCGTCGACCAACTGCTGGCGCCGTTCCGTGAGGACGGCGGCAAGATCGCTCCATTCTTCAACGGGACCGAGGCAGCGGACGCGACGAAACAGGCGCTGACCTTCTGCAACCAATTCCAGGTCGACTTCAACGCGACCCGCGCCATGATTGATAAGGTCGATGCGCACGGACTGTTCGCGCCACGCCAGAGCAAGGTGACGCTGGAGGGCGGCGAGGTGCTCAACCTCACCGATTTCCAGGTGATCGACGAGCCGGCCTTCAACAAATTGAGCGACGAGGCCTTTCTCGACCTCAGGAAATCGGGAGCGCTGGGGCTGGTCTACTGTCACCTCGCCTCCTCCAACAGCTGGACGTCGTTGGTCTACCAGGCCTCGATACGCGGCCAGCGCCGCTGAAGCTGGCTGATATCGAGTCAGGTGAGACGCACCGGACAGCTTGTTGTCCTTGTAGACATCACGGAAATAGCCGCAGAACAGACAGTGCCGCTGCCACTTGGGCGGCGGTCATTGGAAAATTGGCCCAGATCTTCCCACCCATTTTGATCTTTAAACTTTTAGACAAGATTTACATATTAACTAATTATTAATCTATCGCTTAACTTTCCGATTTTTTTACTTATGGTGCCAAGCAAGGGGGTAGTTTGGATATACTGGGGATGGGGCAGTTTTTCTATGCGCAAAATTTCAGAGACCTCTCCAAGGGATCTTGGAAGAGATGAGGCCGCGATCAGTGGATCGGGGCCTCCCGGTTCCGCGCAAGCCGCGACGTCCGCAACCCAGTCTCCCCGTTCGCATCGTCAACTTTCAGCCGGGCTCGCAAGCGCGGCTGATATCGCTCAGCAGGAAGCCGTTGCTTTCCAGGCGAGCCTTCTCGCCCTTCCAACCGTGCAGCTTGGTGGGTTACCGATCACGGTGATCGACCGGCCAAAAGCCGCGCGCTTGATGATCGCGGCGGCACGGCGGCATATCCGCAGCAGCCGTCCCTATTATTTCACCTCCGCCAATGGCGATGTCATCGCCCAAGCTCGCGCGAATGTGGACGTAGCCGTGCTTTTCAGCGAAGCCGACCAGATCTTCGCCGATGGCCAGCCGCTGGTCTTCGCCTCACGCTTGCTGTGCAGAACGCATCTGCCGGAGCGGGTAGCCACCACTGACCTCTTTCACGACGTGGCCAAGCTTGCCGAACAGGAAGGCACGACCTTCTACCTGCTGGGGTCGACAGAGGCCGAGAACAACAAGGCCGTTGCGAGTGTCAAAGCCAGATACCCCGGCCTGCGCATCGTCGGGCACTGCCACGGCTTCCTTGCCGGCCAGGCGCTTGAAAAGAAGCTCGACGAGATCAACGCACTTGCGCCCGACATTTTGTGGCTGGGCCTCGGTGTTCCGCGCGAGCAGATCTTCGTCCGCGACTTTGCATCGCGACTCCAGAATGTCGGGGTGATCAAGACGTCGGGCGGGCTTTTCGACCATATCGCCGGCAAGGTCCGGCGCGCGCCCCTGTGGGTACAGAAGGCCGGATTCGAGTGGCTGTGGCGCGCGCTGATGGAGCCGCGCCGGCTTTTCTGGCGCTATTTCACCACAAGTCCCCAGGCCATCTACGCCATATTAAGGTATTCCAGATGACAGCAGAGCGTCTCCACCGTCCGCTGCCTGCCGGAACCGACACGGAGGTCGTCATAGTCGGCGGCGGGCTTTCCGGCACTCTGGCGGCAAACGTGCTCGGGCGGTCCGGTTATCACGTCACGCTGATCGACCGCCATCAGGTTTTTCCGCGCGAATTCCGCGTCGAGAAGATCGCCGGCGACCAGATCGAAAAACTGCGCCGGATCGGCCTTCTGGACGGGCTTTCCGCAGCGGCCGTGGCATTCGACGAAATCGTCAACATTCGCAAGGGGCGCCTGCTCGACCGCACGAACGCCCGGCACTACGGCATTTTCTACGATGACCTCGTCGCCGCAATGCGGGCCGAACTGCCCGACACCGTGCGCTTCATCGCTGGTCGGGTGAGCGGACTGGAGGCAGGCCCGGAACGCCAGCGTGTGTCGATCCTCGGACACGGCGACGTGACGGCGCGGCTTCTCGTTTTGGCCACCGGCATGGGTGACATTCTGCGCCGCGACCTTGGCATCGAGCGCAAGTTCGTCCACCAGCGGCAGTCGCTGACCTTCGGCTTCAATCTTCGCCCGGTGGGAGCAAGCGCCTTCCGGCACCCCGCCCTCACCTATTACGGCGAACGGGTTTCCGACGGCATCGACTATTTGAACCTGTTCCCCGCCGCCGAAGTCACCCGCGCCAATCTCTTCGTTTTCCGCGAGCATCGCGACCCTTGGGTCAAGGCGCTGCGCGACAATCCCAGGCAAACGCTCATCGAAACGCTCCCGGGTCTGGTCAAGGCATTCGGCGATTTCGAAGTGATCGACCGGGTCGAGAGCTGGCTCACCGACATCACCGTCGCCGAGAACTGCGTGCGCGACGGCGCCGTCCTGATCGGCGATGCCTACCAGACATCCTGTCCGGCCGCAGGGACGGGCGTCAGCCGGCTGCTCACCGATGTCGAGCGCCTATGCACGGTGCATGTGCCGCAATGGCTGGCCTCACCCGGCATGGCCGCCGCAAAGATCGCGACCTTCTACGCCGATCCGGTAAAGCAGGCGATGGACGAGCATGGTCTCCAGCTGGCGCATTTTCGCCGCAGCCTGACCATCGACACCGACCTGCGCTGGCGCGCGCGCCGGCAAATTCACTTCAGCCGCCGCCGCATCATGCACGAGATCGACAATCTAAGCCCCGCTTTCGCCGCCAGGCTGCGCAACCTCAGAAAGCCCGCGGTCGAACCCGTGGCGTGATCGCAGGCCAATCAGCCGATCTGTCGCACAAACTGCGCAGTGGTTTTGGGAGGCGCGCCTTGGGCTCGTTCCGACCTCAAGGCCCAGCCACTTCGTCGGTGGAGGCTGGCGACGTCACCACATGACCAGCGGCGGCCTTCTTCCCGTGCGAACCGAGCACGCGCCGCGCCAGCGCTTTGGCCGCCGGCAATTTCTCGACCGTCAGATGCGCCGCCAGGCCGAGCGGGCTGCCGGCTCGGAAGATCTGCCACATAGGCGATGGCCGGCCGCCGAAGATGCGCTTGTAGGGCTCGTCGCCGATGGTGAAATCGAGGGAATGGTCGCCGCGCTCGATACAGTCGCGGGCGATCTGTTCGAACATCAGGCTGCCGATCGACTGCTTCCTGTAGCCGGCCTCGTCGAACCCGCCCAGAATGACAAGCAGCGAGCCGCGGTGCTCAAGGCCAAGCGCGCCGGCGATCGCCCGATCGTTCATCCAGAAAGTGTAGGTGCGAGCAAAACCGCCGCACCCTTCGGTCGCCACAGCCAGATAGAAATCGAAATAGGACGGCAATTGCAGCAGGTCGGCGGGGCCGTTGCTGCCATCGAAACGCTTGCCGCGATAGACTTTGAGCGCATCGAAAGTCGTGCGGATGGCAGCGACGTTGTCAGCGCATGCGAAGCGCGCCTCTCCTATTCGGCCAAGCTGCCGGGATTTCTTGTCGAGCTCCTTGCGGTAGGACTGGTCGAGCTGGTGCTCGCGCCAGGCGGCGAATGTCGGCTCCAGCTTGCTGGAGTAAGCGCTCATGCCCATGCTTTCGCGCTTGTCGATGCCAAGGAGCCGCTCGATCGCCAATGAGCGGTCCGCCAGTTTGCCGATGCGCAGGAGATCGTAAGGCTTCAGATGCCTTCGGATCGCGGCAACGGCTCGACTGTCCGCCACGATGCGCGAGAAGGTCTCCTCGTCGGCGACTGGCGATACGTAGTCGGAAACGCGCATGTCGGCGAATTCGACCACTTTGAGCAATGTGTACCGGCGCCTGACCAGGGGCAAAACCATCGCGAGCTTTCCACCCGCACCGTTTCGCACGACGATGACAAGTGGCGTGGCAGCGCCTTGCCGTACGATCCTCTCATAGAGCTGGCTCAGCCATATGGGATGTTGAAAAGCCGTCGCCGCCGAACTGGCGAAGAGTTCGGCATATTCCTTCGAACGGAAATCGAACGAATCCTCGGCAGTGACTTCAAACATGTGATCCGAACCGGCTGGGCCTGATCTATCGACGACGTCTTGCGTTCCGCGTCAAGGCGAATCGCAAGGATTGTTAGAAACTTGGTATATGCGAAAGATCGATCCATGGTTGCAAATCTGTCTTAGAATGCGCCCTCCGTGGCAGGTTCGAGATGGGTCGGTCGACAGTTTATTTTCTCGTGAATCACGCAGTCGGACTTTGAACGTAACTCCAATGTAAGCTTTTTCGGTCAAATCATTTCTTTTCAAGTGTCTGGAACCCGAGCACCATTACAGCCGGACGGGAATGACATGCTGTCGATCGAGGTGATTGTTCCGCAATCGAGCCCCCGCCTGTGGCAGAAGGTCGCCATAGAGCGGCTTCAGGCGGACGGCCATGATGTGGCTGTGCGCCATCAGCCCGGAGCAGCAAACTGGCCGATGGCGGCAAAAGCCGCCTTTGCCTTTGAACAGCGCCTGTTTCGACGGCGCCGCCCCAACCTTGCCGCCTCGCCGCATGAGATCGAGGCACGAAGCGGGCACCGGTCCGCCGCGCTAAGACTGGACCTCGCCGGCAACGCTGCCCCATCGGATGTCCCGACCGTTGGCCTCCTGTTCGACGGATCCGCATCTGATCTCTCGGCGGCAATCGCGGTCGCGGCCGGAAGGCTGCCTTTGATCGAAGCCGTCCTCGACAAGAAGACGCTGGTGGGCTGGGCACGGCCGATGGTGGACAAGCGGGAATCGGCGGCACTCGGCACCGAGGACGTGCTTGCCCGCGCCATCACCTTGCTCGTCTCGGTGGTTCGGGCATTTGCTGAAGGCCGGCTTGTCAATAACGAACGCATGTCTGAAGTCCGCGGTGGCGGCACGGCGATGCAGTTCGTGTCAGCCTATCTGGGCTCGGCGCTGCCGCGGCTTGGCCGGGAGATCATCCGGCGCATAGGTTTCCGTCATGCGCATTGGCGCGTCGGCTACCGCTTTACCGATGCGCCAGGCATCGCGAATACGGCCGGGCTTGGCCCCGGCTGGTCGGTCCTGCCCGACCCGGGCGACCACTTCTATGCCGATCCGTTCCCGTTCCAGTGGCAGGGCCGGTCGTTCCTCTTCGTCGAGGACTATCCCCATGCGACCGGCAAGGCCGTCATCTCCGTCGTCCCGTTTGACGCAGCCGGCGCTCCCGAGGCGCCACGCGTCGTTCTGGAAGAGCCGCACCACCTCTCCTATCCGCAGGTGTTCGAGCGCGACGGCGAGATCTGGATGCTTCCCGAGGCGAGCGCCAGCGGCAGGCTCACGCTCTACCGTGCCTCGGCCTTCCCGGACCGCTGGATCGCCGAGACCGTGCTGGTCGAAGGCGAGATTTCCGACGCGACGCTGCTCGAGCATGGCGGGCTGCTTTGGCTGTTCGCCACCGATCGCGATGGCTATGGCAGCACCTCCGACACGCTGGTGGTTTTCTGCGCTCCCGCACTCGCCGGTCCGTGGAAACCCCACCTTATGAACCCTGTCATGATCGACCATCGCATGGCTCGTCCAGGTGGTGCTTTCGTTCGCATCGATGAGGGCCATGTGTTGCTCCCGGTCCAGGACGGAACGCTCGGCTATGGCGGCGGGCTCGGCCTATGCGAATTGTTGGAACTCGACCAGCAGACGGTGCGGCTTTCGGCGCCCCGGCCGATCGACACGGATGGCGACTGGCCCTATCCGAAAATCCACACGCTCAATCGATCGGGCGCGTTGGAAGCGATCGACGGCATAGCGGCGGTGCGAAGACGTTCAGGAAAGAAGTAGCGCCTCGTAGCCCGCGCACATCCTGGCCGGCGCGTATTTGTCCTTGAGCCGCCGCCCTGCCGCTGAAAGCCTGGCCATGATTTCCGGCCCGGCCATCAAGTCGGCCAGCCCCTTGGCCATGCCGGTGGCGTCGTCCTCGACGAAGATCGCCGCGGTCTCGCCATCCTCGGTAGCAAGCACCTCCCGCATGACGGCGAGGTCGTTCGCCACGACAGGCAAACCGGAAACTGCCGCTTCGACGCAGGCAAGACCGAAGGTCTCGTTCAACGACGGAAACGCGTAGATGTCGCCTGCCGCCAGGAACTCGAAAATACGCGACGGGGGGACTTCGCCGACCAGATGCAGCCGGTCCGCCACATCCCGGCTTTTGGCCAAGGCGACAAGCGTGTCGCGCTCCGGCCCGACACCGGCAATCGCGACATGGATATCAGGCAGCTGATCGAGCGCCCCAACGAGCGCAATCTGGTTCTTCTGTTGCGTCAGCCGGCCGGACGAGACGGCGAGCCATGCATTCCGAGGCAAGCCAAAGGAAGCGCGTGCCGCCGCCTTGTCGAAGTTTTCAGGCGGCGCGGCAACGCCATGATCGATGCGCCGCAAGCGCCGCCGATAGGCTTGCGGATAGTGACTGAATTGCGCTTCCGTCCAGGCCGAGTTGACGACATTCGTCCGGTAGAGGCCAACCACGCCCATCAGCCTGTCGATCTGGGAGAGGACCCCCATCACCCCTTTGCTGTGCGGCGAACCGCTCTGGTTGGCGATGATCCGGGTTACGCCCGCCAGGCGGGCGCCGATCGTGCCGAAGATGTTGCCGTAGTGCTGATAGGTGATGACGGCATCCGGCCGCGACTTGCGCAGATAGGTCGCGAGACCAATGGCAGCCCGGATCTGCCCAGGCAATCCCTTTGGACTCTCGCTGAGGATGAAATCCGCATAAGGATCGGCATCGAAGGCGTCCGTCTTGCGGTACATGAAGACGGTGCGCACCTCGTGCCCGCGCGCCCGCAAGCCTTCGCCCACCATGTCGGAAATACGCTGCGCGCCCGCGGCCTCCGCTTGGGTCTGTACCTGAATGAGCTTCACGTACGACCTTTCAGCATCACACCAGGAACGGGCGCAGCTCTTGCCATCGTGAAGCCGAAGACAGATGGATTTATGCCTATCCTGCGCCGTGCGATCGACACGGCAATGGCGGTCCAGGCGATGACCGTTCCGGCGATGCTGACTGCCGCGCCAATGGGTCCAAAGAGATACGTCGTCACCGCCGTCGCGCCGAGCCCCAGTATGTTGACGACAACCAGAACCTTGAACAGCGCATGCTGCAGGCCGGTCAACTGCAGGAGGATCTCGATCGGGCCACAAGCCGTGGCAAAGGTTGCGCCTATGCCGAAGATGACGAGTGTTGCCCGCATGGTGGGCGTGTCGTAGGTCGGATTGAACATGGACAGGATAAAGCCGCCGAAAATCCAGAACGCTGCAAGCACGCAGAGTGCAATGGCAAAGCTGCCAAGCGCGGCGAGATTGGTGATGCGCTGAACATGCGCCCTGTCGCCGCTGTAGAAGGCGCTTGAAATCTGTGGCGCGAGCGCCTGATTGATTCCATTGAGCGCAAGCGCCACGAACCGCGTGGTCCGATCGGCGACGAAGATCGCGCCGGCCGCCTCAGGTCCCAGGATCACCGCCACAAGCAGCGTGCTCACCTGGCCGAGCGCCGGCGGCAGCGAGGTGACGCCCCACAGGCCAAGCGTCACGATCTTGAATTCCCTCTTTTGCCCCTCGGTGAGTGGGCCGCGATTGGCGCGCGCCGTGTCGCGCACGAGAAGCAGCGTCTGCGGAACAACCGAAAGGATGAGCAGCAAGGCAGTCAGATAGGTCGCCGCGACTGCGCTCATCTCGATATGCATGAAATGGCAAGCGGCAATGGCGGCAATCGTGCCCGCACGCCAGATGATGTCGCGCGGCAACAGGCCGGATATGAGCTTGTTCTTGGCGCGGAAAGCGCCGGACGTGAATTCCGACCAGCCGAGTGCGAACGACAGGACCGCAGCCGCCACGCACAGCGAAAGCCATTCCGGCGTGCCTTTCCCGATGAACGGCAAGAATCCGACCATGAGAATGAGCAGGCTGGAGCCAACGAGCCCGGTAAGCGCGACGAGAATGGCGCGGGCCATCATGCCATGGGCCGAACTGTGGTCACTGAGCCCGACATATTGCGGCCAGAATCTCAGCACGGTGCTCTGCTGACCCACCGAAGCGAAGAAAGAGACGAGGCTGGCGCCGGCATAGGCTGCGCTGTAGAGGCCGAACTGCCTTCCGTCCATGACCATCGCCACGGCCACGAACATCAGGAAGGACAGACCGGCGCTGGCGAGCTTGATCACGCCCGCCACGGCGCCGTTCCTGGCGAGCGTAGCGATAGACATGCGCATATCGTCGGCTGCAGGACGGGTGTCGGCGCCTGGTATCGCGCTGCGATTGCTTATATTTTCATCCAACTTCGGCCCCTGTGGCGTTCGGCGATGCCCTACCCCCGCGGCAGGCGAGCCGACGCTGAAACCTGTCTCTCAATAGAGCAAAAGCCTGCGATCGCGCCAGCGCGAACGCTCCGCATGGTTACCGTCACCAGTTTGTTAATTTGAGCATCGGGCGCGGTAACCTTAACGGAAGACTAACGATAATTCTGAATACTGGCGGTGTAGAGTAAGGCCGGAAGGCGCGCTCTGCAGAGGAAACCGATGACGCCAGCCAGAACCGACGATCGCACGCTTCCACCTTTGTTCGACATAGGACCGCTATGGGCAGTCCTGTGGGGGCGACGCGTCATGGTGCTTGCCATCGCCGGCGCGGCGCTGCTGCTAGCACTGCTTTATCTTGCCATGACGAGCCCGAGCTACACGGCGACCGCCTCGATATTGATCGACCCGCGCGATTCGCGCGCGACCAATTTCAATGACGTTCTTCCCGGGATCGGCGCCGACAGCGCCGCCATCGCAAGCCAGGTCTTCGTCATCGAATCGCAGGACTTGCTGGAAGCAGTGTTCGACAAAGAGGGGCTTCAAAACGATCCGGAATTTTCAGGCATAGGCCTGGTCTCGCGTGTCTTGTCGATGTTTGGAGCGGGCCGCGGCCCCTCACCGGACGCGGCCTTCAAGCGCTTTCAAAAAGCGGTATCGGTGGACCGTGAAGGACTGACCTATGTCATCAATGTCTCCTTCACGTCGCCATCGCCGGACAAGGCCGCGCGCATCGCCAACGCCATCGTCAATCGCTACAGAACGGGCCTCGCCGGAGAACGCGAAACCGCCAACAGCGACGTGAATTCTCTCCTCAATGACAGGATCAAGGGTCTTCAGAAGGACGTCAGCGACGCCGAGCGCGCGGTCGAGGATTTCAAGTCGGAGCACGAGATCCTGGGGTCGGCAGATGGCGGCACGTTGCAGTCGCAGCTCGACCAACTGACGGCGCAGCTGATAACCGCACAGGGCGACGCCGATCAGGCGCGGGACCGATACAATCAGGCGCTGGCCGCAGGCACCTCGCCGGCCGGCCTGGCCAAGCTGGCGGAAATCCTTTTCTCCAATTCCGCCGTCAAATTGCGCGACGACTATAACCAGCGCGCGGCAGAGCTCGCCAATCTCGAAACCATGTATGGGCCTCGTCATCCGGCCATTGCGCGGCTCAGGTCGGAGCTCGATCGCATGAACCGGCTGATGGCCGCCGAGGCGGAGCGGATAAGACAGCAGCTGAAGGCCAGCTACGATCTCGCCGCCCAGAATGTGGCGAAGCTGCAGGCCAAGCTCGAGGCCCTGCGCCAGCAGTCCACGAACTCGAATATCGCACAGGTGCAACTGCGGCAACTGGACTCTAAGGCCCAGGCCGCCCGCACCGTGCTCGACGATTTCCTGAAACGCGCGCAGGAAACGTCGCAGATGCAAGGCGTCCAGACATCCGAGGCGCGCACGATCAGCGCCGCCTCCGCGCCGCTGCAGCCGACCTGGCCGAAGCCCGCCCTGCTCCTGCCGGTCAGCGCCTTTCTGGGCCTCATCGCCGGATGCGGTATCGCCATCGCGCTGGGGCCGGTCCGCAAGCCGGAGGATGACCCGCGAAGCCCTCGCGAAGCGGTGCCGCAGGCGACCCAGCCAAAAGAGCCGAAAAAGGACGGCGCACCTGCCATGTCTCGTCCATTGCCAGCCAATTTCGGCGAGTACCGCCTGCCGGGGGTCGCCGGCGGTGCGGCGCATTCAAGCATCAAGGTGCTGAGGAAGTCACTGTTTCAAGCCGGCAGCGACGCGCTTTCGCTGGGCGTGCTGAAGCTTATGCGGCAAATACTCCTGCGCCTTAGCGACCACCCCAAACCCTTCGTGCTTCTGGTCTCCTCCACGCGCAGCAATGTCGACGCAAGGCTTGCGGGCGCGATGGTCGGGATTGGTCTCCAGCAAGCCGAGCAGAATGTGCTTGTGGTTGAAATCGGAGGCCAGCCGCACCGTGCTGGCTACGGACCCGGCCTGTTCATCGATGGCGCGAGCGGCCTGCGCACCGTCGTATGCAGTCCGGCCGTGGAGAAGGGGGCAGAATTCCGGGATCGCAACACCTTGCGCGGCATTCTGGCCGAAGCCGGGGGCGCATTCGATTTCGTGCTCGTGATTGCCCCATCCCTTGGTGAGAACGGTTGGGATCGGGAGATCTTTGCAAGAGCCGATCTGATGCTTTTCGCGCTAAGCCCATCCGAGTCTGCGTCGGGGACCGCCGCCCTGCTCGAGCAGCATCTCGGCGCCGGCCAGATCGAACGCAGCGCCACTCTTGTGATCGACAGCGCACAGCCCGCCGGCGCAAAGGCAATGCCCGATGTCGCGTCTGGGGCCGGCGGATTGCGCCGCAGTTCCCTCGCAAGGAGTTGATCCATGCGGGCGGTTGAGCTGGTATCGCCGCTGACAGTGTCACGGCGGCATGCGCTTGCACTTGCTGGCGGGGCTTTGCTTACGACCCTCCCCTTCTCCGTCTCGACCGCGCTGCCGGCAACGGCCGCTCGCCCCGTTCCTTCGCGTGGCTTCAATCTTCCCGGATGGTTCGAACGCGAAGCAGGAACCGCTCCCGCCACGGCGACGCTGCAAAAGCTGCGGCAGTCCGGGTTCGAAACAATCCGCCTGCCGGTGAACGGCGATCTTGTCTCGGCAGGCGACCGGGCGGTGCTCCGCCGCATCCGCGACGGGGTCGCAGAGCTTGTCGGGCTGGCCTTCGCCGTTCTGGTGGACATGCATCCGTCCGGCGATCTTCGTGCGGCTTTCGAGCATGATCCGGCAAATGCGGCCAGGCGGGTGGTCCTGGCCTGGACGGCCCTGCGCGCCGTCATCGCCGACCTGCCGACGAATTCGGTCTACCCGGAACTGTTGAACGAGCCGCCGATGGAGCGCGCCGCATGGCTTGAGCTGCGCCAACAGCTCGCCGAGACGTTGCGGGCCAAATGTCCGCTCCACACGCTGGTCTGGGGCCCGGCACGCTTCCAGGGCATATGGGAAATAGCCGACACGCCGCCCTTGGTCGACGACAGGCAGATTGCAGCCATCCACTACTACGCGCCCATGGCGTTCACCCATCAATGCGAGAACTGGGATACATCGCCGCTCGCCCGCATCGCCAACCTGCCCTTTCCCGCGACAATGGACATGCCGCAGGTGCGCGCGCTTGTCTCCAGATTGCGGGCTGCGGGCGACGAAGAGGCTGCCTCCCTGGTGGAGAAGGAATTGTCAGATCCTTGGACAGAGGCGCGGATCGCTGCGGACTTTGCCAAGCTCGGACGCTGGTCCAGTGCCCATGACTGCCCGGTCATCCTGAACGAGTTCGGCGTGCTCAATTTCTGCGTGGATCCAGCAAGCCGCGCGGCCTGGACCCGTGCCGTGCGCAAGGCGGCCGAGGCGAACCACATCGGCTGGGCTCATTGGGAGCTCGATCAGGGTTTTGGCTTTATCGCCAGCAGGCAAAGCACCGAGGGGTTCGATCCTCAGATGATTGCCGCCCTGCTGGGAGACGGCGACTGAAATGGACAACAGACGTCAAGGCTGCAGGCTGGCGCAGGCGAGGATCAAAGCGGACCGGCAATGAGCATCACAGGGACATATCCGCATGCCGGGCTAAGCGCGCGGGCTCCGGACGCATCGAGCGCCGAGGCCCTGCTGCATGTCTCGATGGCGCTCATCGTCGTTGCGCTCGGCGTTTCGGCCTTTGCGGTGTGGACGCCGTTCGGGATTGTCGCGACGTTCATACTGACGCTGATCGTTTCGAACGCGGTGCCGGCGGGCATTCCTGTCGTGATCATCTGCGCCTTTCTCTACCAGAACATGATGGTGGCGTGGTACACGCCTTACATACCCGACAACGATACGTTCGACGCGCTGCGCGGTACGAACTTCATCATCCTGATGACCGCCTTCTGCATCTTCCTGGCGGCGTCGTTTCAGCACCGCGTGCGCGCCTTGCCCGAATTGCGCGCCTGGCTGCTGCTGAGCATCGTGCTGTGCGGGACGATCTGTTTCTATTTCGCCCTGGGGGTCGTGCATGGCGGTCCCAAGGACGCGGTCGTCTACTTCCGCAACACGATCACGCCCCTCGCCTGCTTCCACATCGCGGTCCTGGCGGCCAGCCTCTATCCCATCGACCTGCGCAAGAGCATGCTCTGGCTCGGCAGTGGCGCGGTCATCTACGGCTATGTGGAACTGACCTTCACGATGAACTTCCTCGGCCTCTTTCATGGCGACCTCTACATCGAACGCAACATCGCGCGGCAGATCGAGACCGGCGTGTGGGAGAAGGCGCTCAAGGAAACCGGCTTCGTTTTCCGCGGGCTTGAGGACGTGATGACGACGACCTTCTTCAACACGCCGTTCTTCAACGACATCCTGCCCAGCGTCTTTCGTATAGGCGGTCCGAACTTTCATTCGATCAGCTATGCCTATGCGCTGAGCATCATATCGGCCTGGCTGCTCTTCAGGGGTCGCTGGCTGCTGCCCATCGCCGCTCTGCCGCTGCTGCTTGTCATCGGCTCCAAGGGCGCGACATTCATGCTGCTCGTCGCGCTCTGCGTACGGCTGTTCCATAGCCCTTCCCGCACCGGCCTGACGCTTTCCGGTGTCGTCGCCCTGGCCTTGGTCTGGACAACCGCGGCAATTGCCTATGGCGCCACGCATGGCGACTATCACGTGCTCGGCCTGGCGGCGGGCATACGCGACTTCTTGGCCAACCCGCTTGGCCAGGGACTGGGGCTGGGCGGCAATCTGTCGAGCACCAGCATCAATCTCAGCTGGTCGACCGCCCAGGCGGAAGGCGCCGCGTCGATCCCGGTCGAAAGCGCCGTCGGCGTCATGCTGTACCAGATGGGAATTGGCAGCCTGGTTTTCTTCGGCTTCCTGGCAGCGCTCGCCGTGGCGGCGCGGCGGCAGCTGATCGAAACCGGCGACCTGAATTTCCTGTTTGGTTTCGTCGGCATTGTCACCATCTCGGCCAATGCCGTGTTGCAGGAAGAGGCATTCTACTCGCCTCTCGCTCTCAGTTTCTGCCTGCTGCTCGTCGGTGTCTCGCTGGGAACGCGCTGGCGTGAGATGGCGGCGGCAAGGGCCGGGCTGCAAGGCTAACTTTCAGGGACCGAATATCACCAGTTCGGTGAACGTCAGGTCGCCGGGCGAAGGCGGTTTTCGGCCCTTTGAAGTACTTCAGCCCCTTCCTCGGAAAATACCGGCCGAGCAGACCCGGGACAGGCTCATTGGCGTCGACGAGGCAAAGCAGGGTTCCGCGTCGCAGGATGAAGCGCCCCATCGCGCCGGCGCAGCGGCTCAGATCCGTGAGAGATCGGCAATAGACTATCTGCGAGCAAAGGACGAGACCGTGCAATATCCGGCGCGACCTCAGCACCAACGGAAAGGCCATTTCGTCGCGAATGCCGATCAGCGAGAGACCACCCAGCGCGGCATGCTCCAGGAGTATATATCTCTCGCTATCGGACAGCATCGCCATTTCGGCGAGGTCAGAGCGGACTTCGAGCACGCGGCATGACGGTTGCGCCGGGCTCAAGGCGGGCAGGAAGGCGAACTGGCCGCTGGCAAACAGGCGAAATCCGAGCGCCTTGTTGGCGTTCAAGGTCGAGGGTGCCGGCGAAATGTTCGTGTAGGTCACGTCCCTGCGTTTGAGAACCGGCCAGATCAGCTTCATGGCATAGGGACGGAACGCTGCGTCCACGGACCAGCTTGAAATGTTGCAGCGGATTTCGCCACCTTGGTAGCGGGCATAGAGGGTGAGCACGACCCCCACGATCCGCCCGGATGTCTCCAAGGCAAAGCCGTAGCGCGGGAAATCGTCAACCGCGGGCCGCTGCGACAAACGGGTCAGCGCGTGCTTCCAGTAGTTTCGGCTGCGCATCGGAAAGCCCCTGCGCAGGCAATCGACCACTTTGTCCCAATCACTTTCCTGGATTGGGCGACACTTAAGGTCGGGAGGGGGCGCGCCAAGTACGGCCATAATCAACTCAAGAATACTGCCAAGTTAATTAGATATATTTCACCCCGAAGCCATAATAGTATATAACATTAACAATCCCTGCCCCCTTTCGGGAAAAAATCACCCATCCGCCCCTCAAACGCCGACCGGCCGCCCCGCCGGCCATCGGCCCGTCGGATCGATCAGGCTCCTCAAGAGGCACATCGGACTTGCGGTGGTGTCCAGCCTCTGATTCCCTGTCTCATGGCCATCGGGTTCTGATTCGCCCACCAGCAAGTTTTTGTCCCGTGCCGCCAATAGATATCTGTCGACCCCTGCGCCGGGTCCGTTCCAGGAGAAACGGCAAATGAACACCGCGACAAGGCCCGTAATCTCCGAGATGCGGCCGAAAATAACCGTCGTCGGCGTCGGCGGTGGCGGCGGCAACGCGGTCAACAACATGATTGCCGAGGGCCTGCAGGGCGCCGAGTTCATCGTCGCCAACACCGACGCCCAGGCCCTCACCATGTCGAAGTCGTCGAGGTTGATCCAGTTGGGAGCCCATATCACCGAAGGCCTGGGCGCCGGCTCCCTGCCCGAGGTCGGCCGCGCGGCAGCCGAAGAATCGATCGACGAGATCATGGATCACCTTGCCGGAACGCATATGTGCTTCGTGACCGCGGGCATGGGCGGTGGAACCGGAACGGGTGCGGCGCCGATCATAGCGCATGCCGCGCGCAAGGCCGGCATCCTGACCGTCGCCGTCGTCACCAAGCCTTTCACCTTCGAGGGAAAGCGCCGCATGCAATCGGCGGAAGAAGGCATTGAGCGGCTTCGCGAGTGCGCCGACACGGTGATCGTCATTCCGAACCAGAACCTGTTCCGGATCGCCGATGCCAAGACGACCTTCGCCGACGCTTTCGCCATGGCCGATCGCGTCCTCTATGCGGGCGTCGGCTGCATCACCGACCTCATCGTCAAGGAAGGGCTGATCAACCTCGACTTCGCCGATGTGAAATCAGTGATGCGCGACATGGGCCGCGCCATGATGGGAACCGGCGAAGCCGCCGGAGAAGACCGCGCCAAGAAGGCCGCCGAAGCGGCAATCGCCAACCCGCTTCTCGACGAAGCCTCCATGATCGGCGCCAAGGGCGTCCTGGTCTCGATCTCGGGCGGCATGGACATGACGCTGTTCGAAGTCGACGAAGCCGCCACCCGCATCCGCGAGGAGGTCGACGCCGACGCCGACATCATCGTCGGCGCCATATTCGACCGGGCGCTGGCTGGAAAATTCCGGGTCTCGGTCGTCGCCACGGGCCTGCGCCACGGGCTTGAGATACCGTCCTTTGCGGGATCGGAAATCCATACGAACTGAACGTGGCTCGTAGTCTTTAGAGCAATTCCAGGAAAAGTGTGAAACGGTTTTCCGTCCGGAATTGCGTCAAAACAAAGAGATAGAGCGGTTCGGCGTGGCCGTGAAACGATGAACCGCTCTAGTGACAGCCACACCCATTTCCTACGGTAGGAAGATATTCCAGAAGAAATGCCTACTCGAAAGAGTAAGTAAACCCTTCCGCTGAAGCGCCAACCGTCACTTTCGTCAGCTTCTCACCCTCGAGCGAGCGGTTCAGCACGCCGCGGCTCAGTTCCGGCAGCAGCGTGTTGGTCAGGATGGCATCGATCATCCGCCCGCCGGATTCGATCTCGGTGCAGCGCGCCTTGACCAGGTCCATGACGCCGTCGCCGATCACCAGTTCGGCATCGTTGGTGGCCCGCAGCCGGCGCGCGATCTTGGCGAACTGGTGGCGGGTGATCGCTTCGATCATCTGATCCGAGAGCGGATAGTAGGGAATGGTCACCACACGGCCAAGGAAGGCCGCCGGAAACACCTTCAGCAGCGGGCTGCGCAGCGCCGTGTCCAGATCGTCGAGCCCAGCCCGCATCGTGCCGTTTTTGGTGCGGTCCATGATGACTTCGGAGCCGACATTGGAGGTGAGCAGGATCAGCGTGTTCTTGAAATCGATCCGCCGGCCCTCGCTGTCGTCCATCATGCCCTTGTCGAAGACCTGGAAGAAGATCTCGTGCACGTCGGGATGCGCCTTCTCGACCTCGTCGAGCAGGATCACCGAATAGGGTTTGCGCCGCACCGCCTCGGTCAGGATGCCGCCCTTGCCATAGCCGACATAGCCGGGCGGCGCGCCCTTGAGCGTCGAGACGGTATGCGCCTCCTGGAATTCGGACATGTTGATCGAGATGAGGTTCTGCTCGCCACCATAGAGCGTCTCGGCCAGCGCCAGCGCGGTTTCGGTCTTGCCGACGCCAGACGGGCCGCAGAGCAGGAACACGCCGACCGGCTTTTCCGGCGCGCCGAGGCCGGCGCGGCTGGTCTGCACGCGCTTGGCGATCATCTCCATGGCATGGTCCTGGCCGACCACGCGCTCGGACAAGGTGCCGGCCAGCCGCAGCGCCTTTTCGGTCTGGCTGGACAGCATGCGTCCGGTCGGGATACCGGTCCAATCCTGCACCACGGCAGCCACCGCATTGCGGTCGACCGACGGCAGGATCAGCGGTGTCTCGCCTTGCGCTTCGGCGAGTTCCGCCATCAGTTCGCGCAGCCGCGTGAGATCGGCAGCCGGATCGGGCGCGGGCGACCCGGCTGTCGCCGTCGTCTCCGGCTCGGCCTCAGCCGTTTCGGTGTCGGACGCCTTGGCCTCGGACACCGCCGTCCCGGCCGCATCCGCAGCCGCCATTTCGCCGGCGGCCTCCTCCGCCGCCACCGCATCGAGCGGCACGCCCTCGCCGCGCAGCCTGGCGCGCAGGTCGAGGATCTCGGCGACCAGCGCCTTTTCCCGCTCCCAGCGTGCCTGCGCGGCGGCAAGCGTGCCTTCGGTCTCGGCCAGTCCCGCGTCGACCCGTGCCTGCCGCCCGGTCACCTCGATGCCGATCGCAGCCTCGCGGCCGATGATGCCGTTCTCGACCTCCAGCGCCTGACGGCGGCGCAGAATGTCCTCGACCTCGGCCGGCGTGGCGTGCTGCGATATCGCAACGCGGGCGCAGGCGGTGTCGAGCAGGCTCACTGCCTTGTCCGGCAGTTGCCTGGCCGGGATGTAGCGGTGCGACAGGCCGACCGCCGCCTCGATCGCCTCGTCCAGTATCTGCACCTTGTGGTGCTGCTCCAGAACGCCCGCCACGCCGCGCAGCATGAGAACGGCCACCGCCTCCGACGGTTCATCGATCTTGACCACCTGGAAACGGCGCGTCAGCGCCGGATCCTTTTCGATATGCTGCTTGTATTCGGCCCAGGTCGTTGCCGCGATCGTGCGCAGCTCGCCGCGCGCCAGCGCCGGCTTCAAAAGATTGGCGGCATCGCCGGTTCCGGCGGCACCACCGGCGCCGATCAGCGTATGGGCTTCGTCGATGAACAGGATGATCGGCTTTTCGGAGGACTGCACCTCGTCGATGACCGCCTTTAGCCGTTTCTCGAATTCGCCCTTCACGCTGGCGCCCGCCTGCATCAGGCCGACGTCGAGCATATGCACGCTGACATTCTGCAGCGTTGGCGGCACGTCGCCCTGGGAGATGCGGAGCGCAAAGCCCTCGACCACGGCAGTCTTGCCGACCCCTGCCTCGCCGGTGAGGATCGGGTTGTTCTGGCGACGCCGCATCAGAATGTCGACGATCTGCCTGATCTCCGGATCGCGGCCGACGACCGGGTCGATCTTGCCGTCGCCGGCACGCTGGGTCAGGTTGGTCGCATATTTGGCCAGCGCAGAGTCTCCGCCCGGACCCCGTTTCATCGGCGTCTCGGCATCGGGTGCCGTCGGAGCGTCGCCCGCTTCGAGCGACCCTTCCGTCACCTCGGCAAAGCGCTTGATGACGGCGTCGGCATCGATCTTGTCGAATTCGGCGCTGATTTTCGACACAAGGCCTTCCAGCACCGGCGTCTTCAGGCAGGCAAGCAGGATATGCGAACTGCGCACCTCTTCGACACCGAATTCCAGCGCCGCCAGGTTCCAGCCCTCCTGGATGGCGTGAAAGATATGGTCGGAAAACTCCTCCACCGAAGTCGCGCCATAGGGAAGCTTATCTACAGCGCGCGTCATGTCGGCCGTTAGCCGGCTGACATCCATCTCTGCGTCGGCGACGATCATTTGCACGTCCGAGCGCTCCGAAAGCACCAATTGCTGGACGAAATGGACGAGTTCGACATAGGGATTGCCGCGCATCTTGGCCGTGTCGGCCGCAGCCTTGAAGGCGCGGACGCCGACAGGGTTGAGCTTAGCGACCAGTTCCTTGCGCTTGAAGCTCTGCGATGCCCGGCGCTGTTCCATCGAACCTGCTCCTGAAACCTGCCAGCCGATACCCTGCCACATAAGCAGCATCTTGACAAAGCACACGACGAATGAACCGCCCGGACGTCGAGTCGGCCGACGTCTGGCATTTCACGAAACGCCCCGCATCTCCTCGAAAACAAACATGAAATTGCCCCCGCCTATGCGATGCATTTCACATACGGAGTTCGGTAAACACGCCAGGTTCCCGCAAGCGAGAATGGTCGCGTTTAGCTTCCGTTAGTTTTTGAGCAGCTGTTGAATTGTGATAAAGTGACGCAGTGTGATAGATGTTTGATCACGCAGGTCTCAGGGCCGCTTGCTGGGGGTTCGTGTGATTGATCTCGCACTCTGGCTGAATCCTTTGGACGGTGAAAACCCGTCTGGGGGAGATTTGCGCAACGATCCGGCCTTTCACGAGATCGAGCGGCTCACCGAACCCCAGGTCAAGGTCGTCCAGGAGGGTCACAACAAGCCGGTCGAATCCACCATTCCGGTCGACTGGCCTGCCGTGCTCGACAAGGCGGAAGAACTGCGCAGCCATGGCCGTGACCTGCGCCTGCTTGTCGTTGTCGCGCGAGCGCTGGCCAATGAAGAGAAACTGGCCGGGCTGACGCTTGGACTGAGCCTTATTGCACAAAGCATCGACCAGTATTGGGACACGATGCATCCGGCGTTGCGGCCGGGCGCTTCGCCACGCGATGCCGCCTTGCGCCGTCTCAACGCCTTGGCCGACCTACAAAACGGTCAGGACGGTTTGCTGGCGGATTTGCGTCAGATGACGCTTTTTGCGCCGCGCGGCATCGGGCCGATCAGCGGACGCGATCTGGAACAGGCAGCACTTGACGAGCGCGTCATGCTTCAGGAAGCCGCCTCGGGGTTGAATACGGCCGAAAAGGCGGCGCTGGCCGGTGCCCACAGCCAACTCCTCAACCGGGTGCGCAGCGGCTGCGCGGCGCAAGTGGATCAAGCCGGCGCCGAGATGACGTCGCTCGTCGCCGACGCCCGCGCCGCGATCGCGGCCCTCGACGCGGTCGAGGCCGCACTCAACGCCCGTCTCGAGGGCGGTGCCCCCGTCCCGGAGTTAAAGCGGTATCTGCAGCGTTTGCTGACGACGCTCGAACGCAACGCGGCCGCCGGGGCCGCTGCGAATGGCGCGGCAAAGCCGGCCCCGGCGCCGGCCGAACCGGCAATGCCTGCTCGAAACGGTCATGGAGCCGATACGATGGCAAGTGTGGCAAGCTACGCGGAGCCCGGCAGCACTGGCCTGCCTGACCGGATCTCCTCGCGCGACGACGTCGTGAAATGTCTCGACCTCGTGGTCGCCTTCTACGACCGCACCGAACCGTCGAGCCCGATCCCGCATCTGGCCCGCCGCGTGCGCCGCATGGTGCACATGGATTTTGTTGAACTGATGGAAGATCTCGCCCCTTCGGGGCTGAAGGAATTCCGGCTCCTGGCCGGCGTTCCCGACGCCAAGAAGGCCGCTCAGAAGGATGAAAGGTAGCAACACATGCCAGCCGAAAGCAAAGCGAAGGTCATCGAACGAAATCGCGCGCCGCGGGTGCAGATCGCCTACGACGTGGAAACCTACGGCAGCCCGACGACGATCGAACTGCCGTTTGTCATGGGCGTGGTGGCCGACCTTTCCGGCGCATCGCAAACCAAGGAAGCCTCGAAGTCGGTGCTCGACCGCGCCTTCGTCGAGACCGACGCCAACCGCTTCCCCAAATTCATGGAAGCGCTGGGGCCCCGCGTGAAGGCACGCGTGAAGAACACGCTGCCACAGGTCGAAGGCCAGGAGCGCGACGAGGAACTGGCGCTCGATCTCACCTTCACCAAGATGGGCGATTTCGCGCCGGACAAGATCGCCGCGCAGGTTCCGCAATTGGCCGAGATCCTCAAGATGCGGCGTCAGCTCGAGGAACTGCTCGGCTTCATGGACGGCCGCGTCGATGCCGAAAAGCGCATCGCGCAATTGCTGAACAATGAGCCGCTTCTGAGCAAGATCGCCGGCCAGGCAATGTCCGACGACGACAAGGCTGGAGAGTAAATCATGGCCGAACAGCAAAAAACCGCACCAGCCGTCGCCGAGGCGGAAGGCATCGACCTCGGGGAATTCAGCGGACTCCTCGAGAAGGACTTCAAGGTCAAGAAAGACGACAGCGAAAAGCTGCAGCAGCTCGTGCGCAACCTCGCGCTCGCAGCGCAATCGCGCTCCGAGACCACAACCATTTCGTCCAACGCGATCAAGTCGATCAAGTCGCTAATCGCGGGCATCGACAAGATGCTGACCGAGCAGGTCAACGAGATCCTGCACGCACCGGAAGTGCGCGAAATGGAAGGCACCTGGCGTGGCCTCTGGTATCTCATCAACAACACTGAGACGGATCAGAAGCTGAAGATCCGGGTGATGAACATTTCCAAGGAGCAGCTGGCCGACACGCTCGAAGACTACGAAGGCCAGATGTGGGACCAGAGCCCGATCTTCAAGAAAGTCTATACGGACGAGTATTCGATGCTTGGCGGCGAGCCAATCGGCTGCATTATCGGCGCCTACGAATTCTCGAACCATCCGCGTGACGTCGGCCTGTTGCGCAACATCTCGGGTATCTGCGCCTCCGCGCATACGCCGTTCATCGCCGCCGCCTCGCCGCGCCTGTTCCGCATGGACAGCTGGCAGGAACTGCCAAACCCGCAAGACCTGCAGATGATCGTGTCGAACCCGGCCTATGCCTCGTGGCAATCGCTGCGCGAGAGCGAGGACGCGCGCTACATCGGCCTCACTATGCCGCGTGTGCTCGCGCGCCTTCCCTACGGTACGGACACCGTTCCGGTGAAGGGCTTCACCTTCGAGGAAGAGGTGCAGGCCGATCACAACAAATATGTCTGGATGAACGCCGCCTTTCCGATGGGCGTCAACATCAATCGCAGCCATAAGCTCTACGGCTGGGGCACGCAGATCCGCGGCGTCGAGAACGGCGGCACGGTGCTCAACCTGCCAGTGCACTCCTTCCCGACCGACGACGGCTCGATCGCGATGAAATGCCCGACAGAGGTCGCCATCGACGACCGGCGCGAGGCGGAACTGGCCAAGCTCGGCCTGATGCCCATCCTGCACCGCAAAAACACCGATCTCGCCGCTTTCATTGGCGCGCATTCGCTGCAGGACGACGAGACGCGCGCCGGACGCCTGGTCGATCCCGACGCCCAGTCGAACGAGCGGCTGAGCGCCAACCTGCCCTATCTTTTCCCGGTTTCGCGCTTTGCGCACTACCTGAAGGCGATTGCGCGCGACAAGATCGGATCGTTCAAGGAACGCTCCGACATGCAGATCTGGTTGACCGAGTGGATCAACCGCTACGTGCTGGCCAACCCGGCCTTCGCCGACGACAAGGCGCGCGCCAAGCGCCCGCTTGCCGCGGCCGAGGTCCAGGTCGACAGCGTGGAGGGGCGGCCGGGCTATTACAATGCCCGCTTCTATCTGCGTCCGCACTACCAGCTGGAAGGCATCAACGCCTCGCTCAGGCTGGTGTCGGAACTACCGTCCGTGAAGACGTGATTGCAGCAACCACATCTTGTTTTGTTTGAAAGCGGTGGAGAAAGACAATGGCAGTGAAAATCGATGGCTTTCTTAAGGTTCCGGATATCAAGGGCCCAAGCGTTCGTGACGGCCATGAGGACGAAATCGAAATCCATGGCGTCGATTACAAGATCGTCGCTCCGTACGATCCGAATTCGCTCTCGCGTCGTGGCCGCGTGTCCCTGGGCATGATCAAGTTCACCAAACACTATGACAAGGCCTCGCCCTATCTGAAAAAGGCGCTGTTCGACAACAAGGCGCTGGACGAAGTCGTGTTCTCCGCCCGCCGGACGATCGACGGAGAGACCAGCGACTACCTGGTCGTTACCCTGACCGACGCCTCGATCATGGAATACGACATGAAGCAGGCCGAGGACGAGGAAGACTTGATCGAGGAGGAGGTCAGCTTCGCCTACAAGAAGATCAAGTTCGTCTATGACAAGGACGACGAAATCGAAATGGATGTCTATGTCGGCAAGTGAGGCCCGGCGGCCCGGCGCGAACAAGCTGCAGCTAACAGGCAGTTCGCGCGCGAAACGCGAGGCGGTCCAACCCTCTCTTTGGGACCGCCTCGTCAACGACCTGCCGGGCCTGACCTCCGAAATAGACGGGCTGCGCCAGTTGTTGCAGGACGAGCTCGGCGCGGACCGGCTGGAAACCCTCGTTGCGGGCAGCGCGCGGCACATCGACGCCGACGCGGAGCTGACGCCGGACCAGAAACGGCGCCTGCACCGGCTGATCTTCCAGACCCAGCACCGCGCGGAGATCGAAAGCCGCGGCGTGGTGGTGTCCGCACGCGTGCTGAGAGAAGCCGTGCGGCGCGATATCGAGGCCTTGTTCAACACCGAACGATTCGAAGCCACGCCGCTTTTTTCCGACCTCGAAAAAGAACAGGCAATGGACAACCCGCCATCGTTCGCCGATTTTCCGGAAGTGCGCCGCAGCGTGGTCAATTATGGCGTGCCCTCTTTCTCGGGCCGTTCGTCGCGGGACTTCGACCGCGATGTGCTGGCGCGCGAGATCCGCTCCGTCCTTGCCACGTTCGAGCCGCGCCTGAAGGAGAGCGCGACAACGGTGACGGTCACCCTCGGCGACAAGACCGCGGGCCTGAAGATCGAGATAGACGCCGTGCTGATCATGACGCCGACACCGGAACGGATGCGACTGCGCACGACGATCAATCTCGACAACGGCCTGGCGCGGACCGAGCTTAGGGAAAGCTGAGATGGATCGGGTCTTCGTAGAATATTACGAGGAGGAACTGACCCATATCCGCGCGCTCGCAGCGGAATTCGCCGACATGCATCCGGCGGTGGCGCGCAATCTTTCGCTGGATACGGTGCCCTGCCCCGACCCCTATGTCGAGCGGCTGCTGGATGGCGTTGCCTTCCTTGCCGCGCGCACCCGGCTCAAGGTCGATGCAGAACGCTCGCGCTTCTCGCGCAGCGTGCTCGACGTCCTCTATCCCGATCTGGTCACGCCGGCGCCGGCAACCGCGATGGTAGTGTTGAAACCCGGCCAGCAGGTCCAGTCGATGATTGCCGGCCATGTCGTCAAGCGTGGCACGCGGCTGGTCTCCAGCCTGCAACCCGGCCTTTCGACGCGCTGCACCTTCACCACCGGGCAGGAGGTCATGCTGTGGCCGATCGCGGTCACTTCGGTCAGCTATTTCCAGGACCGCAGCGGGCTGGCAGCAGCCGGCATCGGGCCGGTCGGCGGCACTGCCGGCGTGGCGGCGCTGCGCATCGCACTGGCGCGGACCGGAAAGGGCAAGCTCAACGAACTGGCGATCGACCGGCTCGATCTTTATTTCGCCGGGCGCACCAAGGCGCCGCTGATCTTTGACGCCATCTTCGGCGCCTGTTCGGCGGTTGGCGCACGCGCGGAAGGCAAGACCAATCCGATATCGCCCCTGCCCGAGCCCGAAATGGTCGGCATCGGCGACGACGAAGCCTTGATGCCGCGCACCCGTCCGACATTCGAAGGCTACCGTCTGCTGCGCGAATATTTCATGATGCCCGAGCGCTTCCACTATGTGCGCGTTTCAGGGCTGCAGCCGGTCGTGCGCAGATGCGAGGCCGGGATCGAGGTCATCTTCCTGTTCCGGCGCCCGGTGCCTGAACTTGCCGACCTGGCGCCGGCGGATTTCGAACTCTTCGCGACGCCGATCATCAATCTCTTCGAACGAGAGTGCAACGTCATCGAACTCGATGCGCGCAAGACGCGACAGGTGCTGCATGCCGACCGCACAAGGGCGCGCGACTTCGAAATCTATCGGGTCACCCGTGTCGAGGACGCTGACACGGAAGGCAACGACGCCGAAATCCCCGAACTGTTCAGCCTGGGGCAGAACCGCGGCAGCGGCTGGGTCTATTCGACCGAACGGCGCCCTCGCCGGGCGACCGAGGATGAACGCCGCGACGGCCTGACCCGCACCTCCTACACAGGCGACGACGTGTTCCTGGCGGTTTCGCGTCCGGTCGCAAGCCCGGCGAACCGGCCGCTCAAGCGTCTCGATATCATGGCCCTTTGCACCAATCGCGATCTGCCGATCCTGGACGACAACCCGACCTTGACCCTGGAGACAGCCGATCCGGTCGAAACGGTCAGGCTTCTCGGTGCGTTGCGTCCGCCGCAGCCGGCGATCCCAGCGGCGCTGCCGGTCGGCGCCGAAGGAGAATCCCGGACCGACAATCTTGCCTGGCGGCTCGTGGCGCAGCTCGCGCTCAACTTCCTCAGCCTTGCCAAGGAAGGTCGTGGCGTTGACCCGCTGCACGCTTTGCTTGATCTCTATGCCGACCGCGGCGATCCGAGCCTCGCCCGCAACGTGTACTCGATCGTCCGCATCGACTCGCGTCCGATCATCGAACGGCTGCGGATCGACGGGCCGATGTGCTTTGGACGCGGCACGGAAGTGACGTTGCATGTGGACCAGTCGGTCCTGGCGGGGCAAAGCACGCTGCTGCTTTCGGGCCTGCTTGCCCGGCTGTTTGCCCGCCACGCCGGCATAAACGGCTTCGTGCGGACCCGCACGCGGCTGTTGCAGAAGCAGGAGGATGTGCCATGGCCGATGACGCCCGGCAATCGCTACCTGATCTAGACAAGGTCGAGCCAGACCAGGCCGGGAGGCTGTCCGAGGCGTTCGACTTCTTCGAGCTGTTGCGCCGGCTCGAACAGAAGGGCGGCTTGTTCGGCTATACCGGCCAGCCGGCCCGCGAGCCGGCAAGGCTGGGACAGCATGTGCGTCTCAGCTTCTCGGCCAGGGACGTCGTAGGTTTCCGCGAGGCAGACGACAAGACACCAGCGCGGGTCACGGTGGCAAATCTCGGCCTACTGGGACCTGAGGGGCCTATGCCGCTGCATTTGACGCGCTGGGTGCTCGATCGTCTGTCGCAGCGCTGGTTCACCGGCGCCGAGGCGCAGCAGACCAGCGACACGACGTTCGTGGACTTCGTCAACATTCTTCAGCACCGCATGATCGCCCTCTACTATCGGGCATGGGCGGATGCGCATCCGGCGGTGCAGGTCGAACGCGCTGTCGGTGGCCGCGTCCGCGCCATGCTCCAGGCGATGGCGGGTATCGGCCTTCCCGGCACCCAGGATCCCGATCTCGACACGGTGAAGCTTCGCCAGGCCGGATCGCTGGCCAGCCAGGTCGACGGCCCGGAGCGGCTGACGCTTTTCCTTGCGGAAGCGTTCAAGGTGCCGGTCCAGATCAAGGAGTTCGTCGCTGTCTGGATCACCATACCGGCGACATTCCAGACCCGCGTGGCCAAGGCCTACGCAGCACTCGGTCGCGGGGCGACGATCGGCCCTCGCGTTTTCAGCCGCCAAAGCCGGATCGAATTGCGCGTCGGCCCGCTCGGATTTGAGGACTTCAAGGCGTTCCTGCCGGGCGGCCAGCGTCTGAAACTGTTCAAACAGGCGGTTCGCGAGATGATCGGGGAAACGCTCGACGTCGATCTGCGCATCGTGCTGGCGCGCGAAGCTGTACCGCCGCCGCGTATCGGAACCGTCCAGCTCGCCCGGACCGCCTGGCTTGCGCGGCCCGCCGAAAGGGGAGATGCTGACGATCTGCGGCTGCGGACGATCGTTGGATGGCGGCCGGACATGGCGGAGGTCGCGGCATGAGTCTGCTGCTGACGCTGGAGCAAGGCCCACGCACCCAGGCGGTGCGGCAGACCCGGCTGGACGAGGGTGAGCTGGTGATCGGACGCAGTGCGGACGCGGGCTGGCAGATCGACGATCCCGACATGTTCGTCTCGCGTGCCCATTGCAAGATCTCGGGCGGGCAGGATGGGTACTTCGTCACCGATACGTCGAGCAGCGGGCTGTTTATAAACGATTCCGACAGCCCGCTCGGCGCCGGCAAATCGACCCGTCTGCAAAGCGGCATGCGGCTGCGGCTGGGCGACTATGTCTTGCATGTCGATCTGCAGACGCCGACCGGCCCCTCGCCCGCCGCCAGCCGGGCCATGCCGGAACGGTCGCCGCCTCCGTCGCGCGGGCCGGTGAGCATCGGCCGCGACGATTTCTTCTCGGCCAGGACCGAAGAGGAGCCGCGACGGCCGCGGCCGGCCGATCTGCCGAACCCGTTTGAGCAGCCTGTGCCGGGAGCCTTCGAGCGCGCCAACGCGGACCAGCACAATTCTCCGGCCTTCGACGACCCGTTCAGCCTCGACCCGGTGCCATCGCTCAACGGCGCGGCCGAGCCTGCTTCGCCGAAGCCGCCTTCATTCGAGGACGATTTCGGCTTCGGGCCGGCCGAGCCACCCGCTTCGGCGAACGGCGCCTCGCCAGGCGGCCAGCGAGAGCGCGCCGCCGAACGGCCGCAACCGACGAACCCGTGGGATTTGCCGGTGCAGGCGCCGGAGCCACCTCCGCCGCCACGCCCGGCCGCCGCTTCCCGGCCTGCCCGCCCGCCGGCAGCAGCGCCGCAGGAGGACATGGCGCTTCGCAGCGCATTCCTGCGCGGAATGGGCGTCGAGGAAGCCGATTTCCCCGGACGCGACACCATCGCCGAAATGGAGAAATTCGGTCGCGAATACAGGCTGATGATGGAAGGCCTGATGCAGCTTCTGCGCAAGCGCGCCGAGGAAAAGGGCAACGCCCGCGTCGCCCAGACGATGGTCGGGGCCTCCGAGGTCAATCCGCTCAAATTCCTGCCGACCGTCGACGACGCGATCGTGACCATCATCGCCGAGCGCAGCCCAGGATTTCTTGCCGGCGAAGCGGCGATCGCCGATGCGGTCCGCGATCTTGCGCAGCATCACGTGCGAGCCTGGCGCGGCGTGCAGGCAGCGCTGCGCCAGATGATCGACCGCTTCGACCCGGCGATGATCGAGGAAGAGCTGAAATCGAATTCCGCGATCGGCACCCTGCTTTCGGGCGGGCGTGGCGCCAAGCTGTGGGAACTTTACCAGAAACGCCATCGTGAAATCGCCGAGAGCGCGGAGAAGAGCTTCCTTGGCGAAATTGGCGCCGATTTTCGTGACGCATATGAGGAGGAGTGAAACATGATCGACCGACGCGAATTTGTCATTGCCCTGGGTGCGACCGGGCTGCTTGCGGCTTGCCAGAGCGGCCCGCCGAAACCGTCCGTGATCACGGTCAACCTGACCGGCGCGGCCGGCATGAACCCGGGACCAGGCGGCGGCGATCGGCCGGTGACGGTCCTGATCATGCGGCTGCGCAGTACCGGCAAGTTCAATTCGGCCGATTATTTCGCCCTGCAGGGCGATGCCGGCTCGGCGCTGGGGGGCGACCTCGTCGGCTCCGACCAGGTCTCAGTCGGACCGGGAAAGTCCGCGTCCAAAACCATCACCGTCGAGCCGGACGCGGCTGCATTGGGCTTCGTCGCCCTCATTCGCGAGCCTGGCGGGCGAAACTGGCGGACGACCAAGTCGGTCTCTGCCGGCTCGACATTCACCGTCAACGTCACGCTTGGCAGCGGCGGCATATCCGCCTAGCGGCCAGGGCAAGGGGTGCTCGATGCAGGAAGTAGCGGCATGAGCGATGCAAACAGGGTGCTGTGGTCCGAAGGGCTGTTTCTGCGGACCCAGCATTTCCAGCAGCAGGACCGGTTCTTCGAGGCGACCGTGCGCGGCGCATTGCAGGCCGGGCAACTGCACACGTTCGGCTTCACCCAGTTGACGCTGGACCAGGCCTTGCTCGATGCCGGCCAGGTGTCCATCTTGTCGGCGCGGGGCATCTTCCCGGACGGCACCCCTTTCTCCATTCCGGATCTGATGGACGCGCCGCGACCGCTGCCGGTCACCGCCGACACCGGTGCCGGAGCCGTACTCGTCGCCCTGCCGCTCGAGCCTGCCGGCGGCGTCGGCTTCGACCCGGCGCACGCGCCTTCGGCCGGAGCGCGCTACCATGGGCGGATCGTTTCGGTCCGCGATGCCGTTCAGGGTGGGTCGGACGCGGAAGAAATCGAAATCGCCCGCCCGCAGGCGCTGCTGCTTGCGCCCGGCAAGTCGGTCGGTGGTTACACCGCTCTGCCGATAGCCGACGTCAAGGGGGTGCGGGCCGATGGCGGCGTCTCGCTGGACGAGACATTCCTGCCGCCGACGCTGATAACAGGTGCCGTAGCCTGGTACCGGCAATTGCTTCTCGAAGTCGTCACCGGGCTCGACCAGATCGCCGAGGCGCATGGCAAGATGGTGCTCGGCGGACCGGGGCGCAGCGTCGAAGACCTTTTGATGCTCAACCTCGCCAACGCGGCCCGCCCGCGGCTGGCGCACATGCTGGCGCAGGATGTCTTCCATCCGGCCGAGCTTTACCTGGAACTTGCCGGTCTCGCCGGTTCGATGGCGACCTACGGTTCGAGCGCGCGACGGCTGGGCGAGTTGCCGGCCTACGATCACATGGCGCCCGGCCCCGCCTATTCGGCGCTGGCGGATGCGCTGCGCTCGCTCATCCTCAGCCTGCGCTACATCGAGCCGAAATCGCGCGCGCTGCCCGTCATGCGGCATTCGACCAATGTCTGGAAAATCCGCATCGACAACCCGAAGCTGCTGGTCGCCAGCCGCATCGTCATCCGGGTCGGCTCGGAGCTGTCTGAGGATGCGTTGCGCAAGATATTCGTCAATCAGGCCACTGTCGGCTCGGCCGACCAGTTCGAGGGCCTGTGGAAATCGCGCCTGCCGGGCATTCCGCTGAAGCCGCTGCATTCGCAGCCCCGCGAAATCCCTTATGACGGCGACCGGCTGTGCCTGGAACTCGACCAGAAGAGCGAGCATTGGGCCTCGCTGCTCGATGCTCCCGGCTTCGTCATCGGCGTCTCCGGCGTATTGCCGAGCGAGCCGCAGGTGGACTGCTACTCGGTGAACAGGTGAGATCATGAGCCGGGATGATCCTTTCGGACTGTCGGAGGATCGCGAACGCACCCGCATTCGGCTGACCGGCTCGCCGATGCCGCGGCCGATGGCGCCGCTGCTGCCGGGTGTGCCGGTCAAGCGCGCGCGAGCGCACCCGAATGCGCTCGTCAACGCCTTCGCGCCCTTGCTCGAATTCGCGCCCGAGCTTGAAAGCGCGCTGCCGCCGGAAAACCCGGAAGCGTTGCGCACCCGGCTGCTCGACGAACTGGTTCGCGCCCGCGACACGGCGATAGCGGCGGGATCCTCGATGGAGCGGGCCGATCAGGCGGCGTGGGTGGTCGCGGCCTTGCTCGACGACCTGGCCCTGAACACGCCGTGGGGCGGCGCCAGCGCATGGCCGCGCCAGCCGCTTGTGGTCATGCTGCGCGGCGACGTCGATGCCGGGACGCAGTTCTTCACCCGTCTCGACGAACTGGAACGCCACCCCAATCGGGATCGCGAACTCCTCGAGCTGCAATATCACTGCCTGGCGCTTGGTTTCCGCGGCAAGTACCGGGTGCCCGGTCGTTCGGGCGACCGCTCGATCAATGCCGTGCGCGTGGCGGCGGCACGCTTCCTGCGCGACGCCGACGCCGAAGGCGCGCCGCTGTCGCCAAACTGGAAAGGCGTGATCGCCTCCGACGAGCCGCAGCGCTTCATCGTTCCGATCTGGGTGATGGCGCTCGCCGCGGCCGTCATCGCCACCGCGATCCATGTCGGGCTGTCGATGGGACTGAGCAGCCAAGCAGTCGAGCTTTCCGCATTGGTTCGCGCGCTGCCGCCGCCCAGTCGCGCCGACATCACCCGCGCCTCGCCGAAGGTCGAAGAGCCGCCACCGGAGGCGGTGAGCGTGGATTTCGCGCTGCTGCCGGAATTCGAGGCCGGCGCGCCGGGCGACCTCAAGAAGGCGCTCAGCGGCACCGAGAGCGTCTCGCTGGCCAGGCTGGTCATCCAGGCCTCGAATCCCGAACTGTTCCAGTCGTCGCGGGCGACGTTGACGGAAGGTTTTGAACCGCTGATCGGCTCGATCGCCAAGGTGATCCTCGCCAATCAGGAACTGATCGGGCAGATCACCGTGGTCGGCCACACCGACAGCATTCCCCTGCAGAGATCCAACCCGCTCTCCACCAACCAGCGGCTGTCGGAAGAGCGCGCGGCGACCATTGCCGAGATGCTGGTGCAGAACGGCGTGCCGCAGGACCGCGTTCGTTCCGAAGGCCGCGCGGCCACCGACCCGGTGGCCGATGACAGCACGCGCGAGGGCCGGGCCTTGAACCGGCGCGTCGAGGTGCTGGTCGAGAAGAGGCTGTGACATGTTCATCCTGCGCTTCCTCTGGGCGGTCCTGACATCGCGCTGGCTGTGGACGCTGATCGGCATCACGCTGCTTTCGCTGGTGATTTGGGTGTTTGGCCCGATCGTCAAGGTCGGCGCCTATGAGCCATTTGCCTCGGACAATGTCCGCATCGTCATCATCGCGCTGCTGGTCATCTTCTGGCTGATCTGGCTGATCGTCGCCCAGCGTCGCGCCATCCGCGCCAACCGCCTGTTTGTGGCCGAGATCGCCGCGCCCGTGGTGGAAAAGCCGCTCGGCCCCGGCGAAGAGAACGTCGCCGCCGTCGGCGCCAAGTTCGCCGAGGTGATGGCCGAACTGAAACGGCGCAAGCTGGGCGGGCGCAAGTTCCTGCGCGAGATGCCGTGGTATGTGATCGTCGGGCCGCCGGCCACCGGCAAGACCACGGCGCTCAGGCAGTCCGGTCTGACCTTTCCGATCGACCTCACCGACGATCTGCAAGGCGTTGGCGGCACCCGCAATTGCGACTGGTTCTTCTCGGAGAACGCGGTCCTGATCGACACCGCCGGCCGCTATGTCCAGCAGGAAAGCCAGCCCGACGTCGATGCGGCGGAATGGCTGGGCTTCCTCGACCTGTTGAAGAAGCACCGCGGCCGCCGCGCGCTGAACGGGGTGATCGTCGCGCTGTCGATCGACACGCTTTCCGAGGGTGACGAAGCGATCAAGGCGCATGGCCGCAAGATCCGCCGCCGGCTGGCCGAGCTCAACGACCGGCTCGAGATCCGGCTACCGGTCTATCTGATGCTGACCAAGGCCGACCTGATCAAGGGTTTCGAGCCTTTCTTCGGCGGCCTGTCGACGGCCTCCCGCGAGCAGGTGTGGGGGACGACCTTCGCGCTCGATGCGCGCGTCGACGCCAAGACCATCGAACGGGAAATCACCACGCTGGCGGCCGAACTCGAGCGGCGGCTGGTGCCACGCCTCGAGGACGAGGACAAGCTGGCCTCGCGCGCCGAGATCTTCCGCTTTCCTGCCCAGCTGGCGAGCCTCTCCGAACCGATCCAGGTGCTGATCGAGGCGATGTTCGGCGAAAGCCGCTACGAAGAAGCCGCCTGGCTGCGCGGCCTCTATCTGACGTCGGCGACCCAGGAAGGCGCGCCCATCGACCGGCTGACCGCGGCATTGTCGTCCTCGTTCGGTCTGCCGCCGCGACGCGCCATGCCGGCGCCAAGGATCGAAAAACGCAGCTTCTTCCTGAAGAACCTTTTGACCGAGGTCATCTTCAAGGAGGCCGGTCTCGGTACCTTTGACCCGCTGGCGCAGCGCCGCCGAACCTGGATCTGGCGCGGCGCAGCCGCCGCATGCACGGCGGCGGCCTTGCTTGCCGGCGGGCTGTTCACCTGGTCTTACTTTGACAACCGCAACGCGATCACGGCGCAGGCCGGCCAGTTCGAGGCGCTGCAGGCGCCGCTGACCACGGCCGGCGAGAACCCGCCATCGGTGGAGCAGCCCGCCATCGACGGCGCCCTCGGCGCCATGGACGAGGTGGCGATCGCGCGCACGGCGCCGCCGGATGCAGTCCAGGATCTGCTTGGCCCTTCGGCCTCTGCGGAACTGGTGCGGGCCCAGGCCGACACTTACGACCACGCGCTGCGCAATGTTCTCGAGCCGCACATGGTGGCGCTGCTCGAGGCGACGATGTGGCGGCAGATCCGCGATCCGGATTTCATGCTCGGCGCGCTGAAGACCTATCGCATGATGGCCGGCCTGTCGCAGATGGATGCCGACTTCGCCCAGAACTGGTGGGTGAACAGCCTGCCCGAATTCGCGCCCGCGCCGCCCTTCCCAACCACCGATGCGGAGGAGCATCAGCTTGCCGCGATCCGCCGCATGGCGGTCGACGACAACTACATAGCGCCCGACAAGGCGCTGGTCGCCGAGGCGCTGAAGACGGTATGCACGATTTCGTTGCCGCAGCGAGCCTACAAGCAGCTTCTGGCCGACCCGGAAGTGGCCGCGGTCAAGGAATGGATCCCCGCCAATTTCGCCGGCCCCAACGGCGCCAAGGTCTTTGCCCGCCGTTCCGACAAGACGCTTCGCGTCGGCGTTTCAGGCGCCTTCACCTATGCCGGCTTCCACGATGCCGTTCTCGACCGGGTCGAGGATGTGGCGGCACAGGCGGCACTGGATCGCGCGGTGTTTGCCGGCGGCTGCTCGGAGAATTCCGAAACCTCGGTCTCGGCACTGTCGGAAGACATTCTGAAGCTCTACTACGACGACTACATCGCGCAATGGGACAGTTTCCTGCGCGACATGAGGCTGGCGCCACTGAGCGACCTGAATGTCGCCAGCGAAAACCTGAAGGACCTTTCAAGCGCCGACTCCGCGCTGAAGCGGTTGCTGACGGCGGTGATCCAGGAGACGGATCTGACCCGATCGGATGAGGCGCCCGCGGGAGACAACAAGGCGGCCGCGAAGGGCGGCTCGAAACTGCTCAGCAAGCTCGGCAAGCTCGGCAAGGTCGTCAAGACCGGGGCAAAGCTGTTGCCGCGCGCCGGCTCCGCCGACCAGGTGGACCTGACCGGCAGCCTGGTGGCCGAACACTTCAAGCCGCTCAAGGGCGCGATCGCAGAGGTCGACGGCCAGCCGCCGGCGCTCGACGCCGCCGTTGTGGCGCTGACGGCACTCTCCAACGTGCTGCAGACCGTCACCGCCAATCCGGATCCGCAGGACGCCATCAAGAAACAGGGCGGGCTCGCCGAATTGACCGGAGCCGTCGCCAGGCAGGCGCAGATCCTGCCCGATCCGATCGACGACTGGCTGGGCGGCATAGCCGGCGACACCAGCGGCCTGACGCAGAAGGCGGTCACCTCGGAGCTCAACGCCATCTGGCGCGCCGACATCCTGCCGTTCTGCCAGGCGGCACTCAACGACCGCTATCCGTTCAGCCCGGAGAGCGCGGTAGATGTCAATGTCCGCGATTTCGCCCGCCTGTTCGGACCGGCCGGCCTGATCGACGCCTTCACCAACGATCATTTGATCAGCTATGTCGACACCGCCAGCCAGCCCTGGAAATGGCGCGCCGACTTCGGCCTCGACCCTGCGGCGCTGGCGGCATTCGAACAGGCAAGGCGCATCCGCGACGATCTTTTCCCCGGCGGTACGGGCCCGGTGATGAGCTTCACGCTCGAACCGAAGGACCTGTCTCCCAACGTCACGCGCGTGACGCTCAATCTCGATGGCCAGAGCCTCGTCTACTACAACAACGCGACGCGGCCGCAACCGATGACCTGGCCCGGCAAGGACGGCACCGGAGTGATCTCGCTCGCCTTCCAGCCCATCGATGGTTCGCCCGAAATCATGCTCAACGAAACCGGCAGCTGGGCCTGGTTGAGGATGCTGAAGGGCGGCCGCTTCACCGGAACCTCGCTCTCCGACGTCTACAGCCTGCGCCTGGGCACGAAAGGCATGTACGCCGATTTCGAGCTCAAGGCCGCGAGCGTCGAGAACCCCTACAATCTGGAGATGTTCAAGAAATTCACATGTCCGCCGCAGATATGAGCACCGGCTTTTTCGGCAAGATCCCGGCGACCGGAGACTTCGTCGCCGCGAACCTGCCACGCACCTTCATCGACCGCTGGGACCGGTGGATGTCGATGGAGTTGCGCGCGCGGCCGGACGAGGGTGAGGACCTCGACGACCGAGTCTGGCGCTTCGTCGTCCAGGGCGCGATTTTTGGCGAACAACCCTGCGCCGGCGCCTGGCGCATGAGCCAGGACCGTGTCGGACGCCGCTATCCGTTCGCTGTTGTGGGCGTTGGCGCGATACCAGAGGCAACGGATCCATGGTTCCAGGGCATGGCGAACATCGCCAAACTGACTGTGAAGGAATATTGGGACCCGCAGTATGTCGTGTCGCGCCTGCGGGCGCTGGAACCGCCAAGAGAGTTCTCCACAATGAAGCGCATAGTCTTCTGGACGGATGACTGGGAGGTGCGTGAACTTGCCTTCGCTGACATTCATGACCTCGCGGACAACGCCCTGCCGGCGATGCGCGCGGCGCGTGCCGTGCCGCAGGAGTTCTGACCATGGGTCTCAGCGTTTATGCCGAGAAGATGGGCTTTTTCCACAAGGGCAGCAACGGCCAAGGCATTGCGCCCGGCGATGTCTGTCTCTCGCCGCCATCCCCGCCCGCGGGACCGATTCCGGTACCCTACGTCAATATGCTGTCATCATCCGACCTGACCAAGGGCACCAAGAGCGTCAAGATCGATGGCGAGCCGACAGCTATAGAGAATGCGTCGGAAATTGCGACCAGCACCGGTAATGAGCCGGCCACCCAAGGCCTAGGCGCGGGAGTCATAACCCATAAGATCAAGGGGAAGGGCGTCTTCAAGCTGTGGTCGTTCACAGTAAAGGCGGAAGGCAAGGGCGTCGACCGTCATGGCGACACAATGGACCAGAACACCGCCAGCGATCCGCCGCCCAATTGCATCAACCCGGCCGCATTCAACAAGTTTCTTGCGACGTTAACCAAAGATCAAAAGACCACGAAGTGTGCGAAAAAATATGACCGGGTTGCGCACCGTCCCAAACGCACCGATGACCAAGCTGCCAAGGTGAACGGCAAGCCCTGTTGGCAATGCAAAAAGACCAGACGGGGTCGCCACTCCAAGCTGGTTCCAACTCCTCCCAAGGACGAGATGAAGCAGGAGATGGTCCATGATCATCAACCGCCGCTTTGTGTCGCATGGGAGATGGGTGGGTGTAACATGCAGAAATCGCCCGACGCATTTTTGGCCCATTTTTCGACGCCAGAGTCGGTCAAACCCCATTGTGGTAGGTGCTCAACATCGCAAGGCTCTCCGGCCGCAAGCTATGCCAAGAACTTTATCGACGATATCCCAGTGAAACTTGGATGACGAGCGATGCGCGGTATAGAAGAAATAAGAGACAGCTACATCGGCGAACTGCTCACCATCCAGCCCGAGTTGGAGGATTGGTGGGAGGACATGGTCGCAGACGAAGGGCAGGCTGTCTGGAAGCGCTGGCCGACGGGGATCGCGGGGCACCCGCGGGTGTTGGCGATCTTCCGCAGGCATTATCTTGAGATTGTGGCTTGGAACAATGCGCAAGTCCCTGAGGGCGACGAGCCGGAAGAGAAGTGGGGCGTTGATAGCAGCGGCCGAAGCCAGAGCTTCGAGTGGCCTGTCGAAATCCTCATCATCAACGTCCGGCATTTTGCCCCGGAGCTTCAACCCATCATCGATGGCCTCTGCTTCGTGCCAATGGCCATGAATCCCGACGATGAGGTTGAATAGTGGCACTGATCACACGCTACAGTTCCGAACTCGGCATCAGGCGCCTGCTCGCGCAGCCTCGTGATGTCGCCCCGCCTTCGGATATCCGCGTCGCTCGCAAGCACGACGAGGCCAGCACGATGCACAGAACCTTGTTCGTCGAGTATGTGGCCGAGTTGACGGATGCCTACGATATTGCGGCTGAATGGTGGACAGACATCATTTCCACCGAAGAAGGGCTCCAGGGCAGCCGCGAGAAGGCCCTCGAGAAAGCCTTCAATGACCGTATAGCAGGCGCCGCAGCCAGTCCGAATGTGGTCTGGGTGATACGTCGCTACTGGCTGAAATGCGTCACGGTCAACGTCACTGCGGGCGAAGAAACTGGCGTCGCGGCCGAGATCTTCCTGCTGCAATGGCTGATCGACGCCAACGAGATGGAGTTGGTCAAGCTCGTCGCCTGCATGCCCTATTGGCCGATCGGCCAGGACGAAAATGGCAATTGGTGCTGATCCATGATGTTTGCGGTCTGGATCGAGAATCGCACGCCGTTCGTTGCCGGCAGCCTTGTCCAGGCAAATGCCGACGGCAACGAGGTTTTCCTGGCAGTTTTCTCGGCCAGCTTCGATATGCGGGAAGATGCCACGCAATTTCAGCCGGCCGTGGAGCAACTGCCAGTGAGCTTCGGCGACGTGCCATTCGGCGATCCTGCCTGCTCGTCAACCCGCTATGAAGGGGAGATCGCGTGGACCAAACCGGGGATCGACGTTGTCTTGAACGGCCAGGCATATGCGCCTCACGAAGGGCGCGTCCACGAAATGCAGGTCGGGTTGAAGCTCGCCAGCATCCGCAAGGTGCTCAACGTGACCGGCGATCGCCTCTACGATGCGGGCGGGTACGGCCAGCCACACCCCTTCTCCAGGATGCCGATTATCTATGAGCGCGCCTATGGGGGTACCGACGACAACGGCAGGACCGATCTGCGTAATCCGCTTGGCGTCGGCTTCCATCACGCCCGCTCCGCGGACAAGACTGTGAAGACGCATGCACCCAATGTCACCTATGCGAATGAGCCTTTCCGTAGCCCATCTGATCAGCCAAGGCCGGCCGGGTTTGGAGTAATCGGCCGCGGCTGGCATCCAAGGTTGCCGTTAGCGGGCACTTACGATCAGGCTTGGATCGACAATCAGTGGCCTCTTCCGCCAAGGGATTTCGATCCACGCCACAATCTCTGCGCGCCCGCCGATCAGCAGTTGCAGCAGCTGAACGAAGGCGAAGAGGTCAGCGTCATCGGCATGACGCCGGATGACCGGTGGAACTTCCGCCTGCCGCGTGTCATGGCTCCGATCCGCCTTCTTTACGACGACCGTGTGGAGGATCGTCCCTTCCGGATCGACACGGTTATCATCGAGCCCGATTTGCGCCGCGTCACGCTGAAGTCGCGTTTGTCCATGGTCACCAGGCGCAACACGCCCGCTCTCAGGGAGATCGTCTTCGGCCATGTGACGCCTGCCTTTCTCCTCGCGCGACGCAAGCGCAAGGCCTATCTCAGCCCACGCGGAGACGACGGGCTGATTGCCGAGAGGGCGACATGGCTGGGCTGAAGGCTCCGATCTACGTTATGGGCGGTGGCGCTGTGACGCCGGCCGGCCTCAATGCGCGCCAGACGCTAGCGGCAATCCGGGCCAGTCTTTCCGCGTTCGAGCGGCGTACCCTCACCGACCCGTTCGGCGAAGATCAGACCGTTTCGCGCATACCCTCGCACTATTCTCTTCGCCTCACCGAAAACGCGTGGCTCACAAGCATGGCTGCGCGCGCGGTGGGCGAGGCGCTGGAAAAGGGCGGTGTTGCGGCCGGCGCCAGCGCTCTGCTGCTGGTGACGCCGGAGGCATTCCGGGAACATCCGGCTTTCTCGGAGGAGCCGGCAAGCGCGTTTCTTGCCGGCCTGCAAGACAGTCTGCGCGAAAAGTTCCATCCCACCTCGCGCGTGGTTGACGGAGGCGCGGCGGCCTGCATCGGGCTGTTGGGGCGGGCGGCGGACCTTCTCGCAACGCCGGGAGTGGAGCAGGTTCTGCTGGGTGGCGTCGACAGCCTGGTGAATGACAAGGATATCGCCCGTCTTATGGCCGCCAACCGCCTGAAGGCCGAGGACAATGCGCAAGGCCTTGTGCCGGGCGAAGGCGCCGCCGTCGTCTGCCTGCGCCGTTCGACCGGTCAGAATTTGCCCGCCCAATGCGCCATTCACGGTGTCGGCGCTGCGTTGGAGGAAAACTCCGTGCTGTCGGAAAACCACAGCCAGGGCCGGGCTTTGGTGGCTGCCTGCCGCGCCGCGATCGAGGGCAAGGGCCCAACTGAATCTGACATCAAGTTTATTGTCAGCAACGACAATGGTGAACGGTATAGCGCCTGGGAGGGCTTGATCGGGCGTCCACGCTTCTACCGGACGCGCCGCGAGACCCTTCCCATGGCCTATCCCGCGATGACGATGGGCGACATCGGCGCGGGTGCCGGCGCGCTCACATTGCTTATTGCCGCCGACAGCTTCGCCAAGGCCTATGCCCCCGGCCATGTCGCCATGTGCGAAGCCACATCGGAAGCCGGCATGCGTGCCGCCGCGCTTGTAAGCACGGTCAGCGCATGATCGCGTTGTCCTGAGTACCTGGACGGGTCTTCACATCCACGCCGGAATCGGGTGTGAACGCCGCCAGTTGGTCAGCGCGATCTCCGCGTTGGCAAGCGCTCCCCTCATGGCGTCCAGTTTCAGCCGCCGCATCGACTGGAATTTGTCGAACCTCGTCGGGCCTCTCCCATTGTCCCACCAAGCTTGGGCCTGCGAAGCGGAGGGCAGCGGCGTCGCCTCTGTAGTCTCGAACTCCGGCCCGAGCTTAGCCGGTTCCGTGACGAACACGTCCGTGTCGTTAAAGTCAATCTCGACCAGGTCGCGCAACGCGAGCCCCGCCGCATAAGCGAGTTCCGGCGACTGCATCTTCTCAATCAGCCAGGGCATAACCGCCATGTCGCCCAGCAGTCCGCTCGCCGCGACTGCCGCCTCCCGCGTTGCTGCGGAGGAGACCAATTGTTGCCACCACTTCCGCGCTGCAATCGACGGCGTGGTGAGTAGCCGGATTTCCATCACTGCTCCCGCAAGCTCCGGGTAGCCGACCAACATCTTGTCGAGAACGGGCTGCGCCAGCCGCGCCTCGCCCAGCAGGCAGGCCGCTACCGCTGCCTCCAGCCGTTCCTCTGCGCCACGCGCCTCAAGACATGCCACAACTTCGGCGATTACATCCCGACGCCGCCGCGCACCCGCAAGCCTCAGCGCCCTGCGGCGCACTTCGGTGTCGCGGTCGGTCAGCAACTCCCTGAGCCTAGGCCCGGGATTGACCCCGTGATGATGCAGCGCGCCGACCCCCAACGCGCGCTCCATTGCGACTGCCGAATCCAGCCAGCGAGCAACGAACGGCTTCAACTTGTCCGGCGCGCTACGCGCAACCGCGCCAGACAGCGCCGACAGCCCGCGCTTCCCGAGCGGCCCCGCGCTCTCAAGGGCAAACTTGATCGCGGGCGCGGATTGCCATTCGAACGCCAGAGCCCCCAACAGAAACAGTTCGGGCGGCTCCTGGTAGTCGGCAAAGCGTGCCGCCGCGAGGTCCCACGCTGCCTGGCCGGCTGCGAACAGTCCGTCGAGATTGGCGTCGAGCCGCTGGTCGATGCGGCCGATGTCGAAGGCGCCCATCACCGGACCGTCGATCTCCCGCGCACGACGGTGCCACAGGAACGCGGCATCCTCGACATGCTGCTCGATAATCGCCGGGATCGTGGCAATCCGCTGCATGGACTTCTCAATTGAGGTGAACAGCTGCACCCCGCACACGGTTCACGCCGCTTGCCTGGCTGCTCAATTGACTGCCGCGGATCGAGATGCGGCCGTTTTTCTCCAGAATGATGGAGGCCAGGCCGCAACGCAGCTCGATGCGCTCCTTAGCATTCAGCGTCACCGTTTCGCCGTCGCGAACCACCTGCATTTGTTCGCTTGTATGTGTCGGTTCCACGATGCGTCCGACGACCAGAGGGCGGCCTGGATCGCCGCCTTCGAAAAGCAACGCCACCTCCGCGCCTACTGACGAGGAGTCGAGCCTCGCCAGGCTGCGGGCCCTGAGTGCCGTCTCGCCCGGATTGCCGACGAACACCACCAGCGGCGCGCCATCCTCGAAGCCGATCAACAGCCCGATGACGACCCCGTCGATGCGTTCGACCGATTCGTCGCGTCCAGTCATTTCAGTTATTGAAGACATTGCTACCCTTGATCTTGACGTCGCCGTCAGCTTTGACCTGGACATCGCCGCTGCCCTGGATGCGGATATCCTTACCCTTGATGGAAATCGTGCCATCCTTTTTCATGTTGATCGAAGCGTCGCCGCATACCAGCGTGATCTCGTCGGTAGCATCGATCATCAGCTTCTTGCCAACCTTGATGGTACTGTCTTCGGCAATCTGGATACCGCTGCCTTTGCCGACTTTGAGCGCGTAACCGCCTCCGACATCGGTCGCGTCGTCAGCGGCGATTTTTGCCGACCTGGCTTTGCCGATCTGCGACGACTGCGCACCACCGATAGCGAAACTTTGGTCCGCGGCGACCTTCACGCTCTGGGCGGCGCCAATTGTCCAGCTGTCCGCCGCACCTATCGTGTGCGTCTGTCCGGCCCCCACCGTCATCGAGCGCGATGCGCCGATCTGATTCGTCTGGACGGCGCCAACGCTTCGGGTTTCTGCCGCGCCCACTGAATCCACACGTGCCGCGCCCACCGTGATCGTCTGCACCAGCGCCACGGTCTGCGTGTGATTGGCCCCGATCGTCTCCGTCGAGTTCGCCCCAATACCGATCGTCTCGTTCGACCCGACAGTCAGCGAGCGGTTGACCCCCACCGTCTCGGTATCGTTGTTGCCGATATTCGTGGTCTGGTCGACGCCAACCTTGACCGTCTTGTTGTTGCCGACGTCCTCGTCGAGGTTGTGGCCGACGGAGTGCTTGGCGTCGTGGTCGATCCGGTCCGACTGGTCGTGCTGCACCAGCTTGGTGCGGTCGTTCTTGATGAGAAGCTTGTGGTCCTTCTGCGCCTGGAAATTGACCAGTTCGGAGCCGGCCTTGTCCTCGAACATCAGCTCGTTGTAGCCGCCGCCACCGAGTGAGGAGTCCGACTTCCAGCCGGATTGCGTCGCGTTGCCCGGCAGTCCGTAAGGCGGCATCTGCGAGGCGTTGTAGACCCGGCCGGTGATGATCGGCAGGTCGGGATCGCCTTCGATGAAGTCGACGATGACCTCCTGGCCGATGCGCGGTATCTGGATGAAGCCCCAGTTGCTGCCGGCCCAGGTCTGCGAGACCCGCACGAAGCAGGAGCTGTTCTCGTCCTTCTTGCCCAGGCGGTCCCAGTGGAACTGCACCTTCACACGGGCATATTTGTCGGTGAAGATTTCCTGCCCGGACGGGCCGACGACCGTCGCCGTCTGCGGCCCGCGCATGATCGGCCGCGGCGTGATGCGTGGCGGGCGATAGGGCAAGGCGGTCGGCGCCAGCCCGAGGATCACCTTGAAGTTCTCGCTGTCGACGTCGGAAAGAGCCCTGTAGCCGGGGTCGAACAGCCTGTATTCGGCGCTGACCACCAGATATTCCTGGTTCTGGTCCTCGCGCGGAAAGCCTTCCAGGTTGAACGTGCAGCCCGAAAACAGGCCGCGCACCGTTCCGACCGCTGAAATGCGCTGGTGAACGGCTTGAATTTCCTCGCGCCGGATCGCAGCTAAAGTGTCGCCCCGCCCCAAATCGAGATGCGCACCGGGGTTGCGGTAGTTCTCGCCCGCGGCCTGCTTATGGCTGAACGGCTGGGCGGACTTGGCCATTAGGCTGGCGCCCGGCTTCTCGAAATCATAGTCGGTGTGGACGTAGGCGCCTGGCCGCACCGAACTGCCCGGAATCCATTCCGTGATGTATTCGACGTCGCGCCGCGAGCCCTGGCCCTCGAAATGATACGGCACCTTGTCGTAGCCCGGCGCCGGCTTCAGCTTGCTCATCGCATCGGTGAGCACAAGCGTGTGCTTGCCCTCATCGTGCTCGAAGAAATACAGGATGCCTTCATGCTCGAGCAGCCGCTGCACGAAGTCCAGATCGGTCTCGTCATATTGCACGCAATATTCGCGCGGCGGATAAGACCCTTGCAGGCGCAGATTGAAGTCCGCGATGCCGGATTCGTTGAAGACCTCCTTGACGATGTCGGGAACGCTTTTTTTCTGGAAAATACGGCAATCCGTCGTGTTGCCGAGAAACCAGAACCACGGCCTGACGACCGCTTCGTAGTAGGCCAGCCGGTCCTCGATGCGGGTCAGCCGAAACTCGGAGATCAGCCCGCTGAACCAGCGTTTTGGATCGGATTCGCCTTCGACCGAAACGGTGCCTCCCAGCATTTTCAGCGGATCGACATCTTGGCTGGTGCTGACGAAACCCACTGTATAGGCAAAGCAGCGGCTGATCTCATCGCGCCCGACAAGATGGGTAAACGTCAACAGTTCGGCGCCAACCGGCGTCTGCACAACCGTGGCACGTTCGTTCGGCATGGGTCGTGCCCCTCCAGGACGCGGCCGCCAGTGTGATGGATTTGAAGTTCCCGCTATGTTAAGCGCATCACGTTCGGAAGCTTCTTGGGCCGTCACACAAGGCCTTGTTCAGCCTAGCATATGTTTTCCCGCCGGCCAAAAAGAACAAGCGGCGACCGAACCTTGCCCTGAAGTGAGGTTAAAACCGGTAAAAGGCTCGAGCGATCGGCGGGCTGAAACGCGGCTGTCCCGCCATGCTCACAAGCTGCTAGAATGGCGAAGTATCGATCAGCGGTCCGCGGCTATTGCAGATGTTCATCAGTCTCCAGATCAACAACGTCGACGCCCTGCCCGCCGACATCTCGCCCGGCTACGCTGCCCGTGACCGCAGCTTCGAGATCGGCCGCGAAAATTGCGACTGGACCTTGTCCGACCCGGACAAGTTCATCTCCAGCCGGCACTGCGAGGTCCGCTACCAGGCAGGTGCGTTCTGGCTTTACGACGTCTCGCGCAACGGGACCTTCATCAACGGTTCGAGCCAGCGCATGGCCGGCCCACATCGGCTCGCTCATGGCGACCGGCTGCTGATCGGCCGCTATGTCATCTTCGTATCGATCGACGACGAACACGCCGCGACCGGTCATCCTCAAGGCCATGGCTCGACGCAACGGGAAATGCCGAGCCCAACAGGCCGGCCGCTGGATTTCGCGGACAGGCCTTCTTTCAGCCCGGTGGAGCGAGCGCCGGTGGCGGCACCGTCGCTGCAGCCCGTGTCCCTCGCCTCGACGAGAGACGAGCTGCTGCGCGAAATCGCCATCGCGGCCGGCATCTCGCCGGACTTGCTTCAATCGCGGGACCCGCATGAGGTTGCCGCTGAAATCGGCGCGGTGCTGCGCACGGTGGTCGAGGAACTAGCGATGCTGCTGAAAGCCCGTGCCGCCGCGAAAATCCTGGCCAAGAGCACGCACCGCACGATGATCAGCGCCACGGACAACAATCCCCTGAAGTTCGTGCCTGGAACCGACGACATCCTTGAAATCATGTTCGCACGGCGCAGGGCCGGCTATCTCGACGCCAGGCACAGCGTCGAGGACGCCTTCCGCGATCTGAAGACGCATGAATTCGCCACCTATGCCGCCATGCAGGCCGCGCTCTCCCGGCTGCTCGACGATCTGTCGCCCGAAGCGGTGGCCAGGAAACTGCCGCCTGCCTCTTTCACGTCGAAGAAGAGCCAGGCCTGGGATGCCCTTGTCGCGACATGGCGGAGCATGGAGGAAGCCCACGAAAACGGCATGCTGGATGTGTTCCTGGCCTATTTCAGCGAGGCCTATGCCAAGGCCGACAAGCAGAAATAGACTGGCAATTTGAAGCCCGCCGCAAGAACCCGGAAACCATGCCCAATGCATGGCCCGCTAAGAAGGCCTACTGCGTCCTTCCCATCGGCGATCTCTGAGATTACGATCACATACGACAGTTCGCCAAGCGGGTACGGCTGATTGACCTGGGGGTCTGCGGCAAATGTCATGTTACGGCGGGATAGCGTTCTGTAGCCATTCTTCCTCCGGACACTGCCCTCGTCAGCGGAGCGCGCATTTCCTACACCTGACCAGGGACCGTTTTTCGCCACTCTGGCGCGAACGCAGGCGCCGCACGTGGACTGCGGATCGGCAATGAGTTCGAAGGACGATCCTTTCGGCCCCGCGGGCAAGACCGTCATTCGCGCGCCGCGGCGCGAGCGTAAACCGGCGCCGGTTCCCCAGGAACCCGGTGCCGATGGCGGGCAGCCGGCGCAGGTCAAGCAATCAACGGTCTTCGATCCTGGCGTCGGCAGCCATGCGCCGGTGGGCTGGACCTCCGGAACCGTGATCTATCAAGGGGCGCCACCCGGAACCGCAGGCGCACGCAGTGTCGCGGGCGCTCCCCCGGTCCAGCCGGCGCCCGCCGTGCAGCAGGCTGTGCTGATCGATGCCGCCGACAGCGTCAAATATGCGGCTCAAAACCCGATCCTCGCCGCGGCGGCACCCTTGCTGATGCTGCTTGGCCAGCTCAGGCTTATCCCGGTCGAAAGAGAGGCGGAGCCGCTTGCCGAACACATCGCCGAAGCGATCGAAAAATTCGGCCGGACAATAGAGAAATCCGGCGTTGCCGATGAGGATGCGCGGATCGCGAAATTTGCTCTTTGCGAAACGGTCGACGATCTCGTCGGCAACCTGCCCTGGCCCAAGGAGGAGACCTGGGCGCGGCACGGCATGGTGTTGCGTTTCTTCCATGTCGAACCCGCCGGTACCGGCTTCTACGAGGCGCTGAACAAGATCCTGGCCAAGCCGGAAACGCATTACGACTTGCTCGAACTGATGCATGCCTGCCTGTCGCTCGGCTTCGAAGGCCAGTATCGCGGCTTGCCGCGCGAGGACAACAATCTCGAACGCGTCCGGCGCGACGTCTATGAGACGCTTCGCTACTTCAAGCCGCGGGACGGCGAGGATATTTCGCCCCATTGGCAAGGCCTGGCGGCAACTATGGCGCAGCCTTCGGCCCGGCTGCCGCTCTGGGCCGTCGCCGCCGCCGCGACAGCGCTGCTGACGGCGGCATTCTTCGCCTTGCGGGTGGTCATCACCGATGAGGGCGACGCGCTCGCCGGCGATTTGCTGGCGCTCAATCCGCCGACGCCGATCACCATAGAGCGCGCCAGTGTGGCGCCGCTGACCAAGCCGGTGAAAGTCGCCCCGCCCGCCCCCGCCGCCGGCACCCAGCTCGACCGCATCCGCTCGGCACTGGCCAAGGAGATCGAGGGCGGCGGCTTGAGCGTCGGCACGAAGGGCGATTTCATCGTCGTGGAAATCAACAATCTTGTGTTGTTTCAGCCCGGCAAGGCCGAGGTGAAGCCCGAATTCAACGCGATTGCCGCGGACATCGGCGCGGCCCTGGACCCCGAACGGGGACCAATCAGAATTGTCGGCCATACCGACAATGTGAAGCCGAAAAAATCGAGTGCGTTCAAATCCAACTTCGACCTCTCCGTCGCCCGGGCCAAGGCCGTCGAAACCATCATCGCACCGCAATTCAAGGACGCTTCGCGCATCGCAGTCGACGGCAAGGGCGAAGACGAGCCGATCGCCGACAATGCGACGCCGGAAGGCCGCGCCAGGAACCGCCGCGTCGACGTGATGATCCCGCGCGAGGAAACACTGTGAGCGCGCCCCGCTGGAGGCGCCGCCGATGACCTGGCTGCTGCGGATAGTCAGCATCCTCACGCTGGCCGGCTTTTCGGCCGCCGTGTGGTTTGCCGGGCCATTGATCCGTTTCGCCGACTCGCGGCCGCTGGGGCCCGTCTGGCTGCGCGCGACGATCATCAGCGTGATCGTGGCGATCGCGGCGTTCTCCTGGGGCTGGCGTTTCTGGCGAACGCGAAAGGCGCAAAAGGCGCTCGAAACCGCAATTGCCGGCAGCCGCGACAGGATTGACGACGCGCAGGTGCTCGAAGCACGCATGACCGAGGCAATCGCGACACTCAAGCGCTCGAGTGGCAGGCGCAATTTCCTCTATGAAATCCCCTGGTACATCGTCATCGGCCCGCCAGGCGCCGGCAAGACGACGGCGCTGGTCAATTCGGGACTGAAGTTTCCGCTTGCCGGTTCGGGCGATGCCCAGCCGGTGGCCGGCGTTGGCGGCACGCGGTCCTGCGACTGGTGGTTCACCGACGAGGCCGTGCTGATCGACACCGCCGGGCGCTACACGATGCAGGAGTCCGACGCGCAACGCGACAAGAGCAGCTGGCTCGCCTTTCTGTCGCTGCTCAAGACACACCGCGCCCGGCAACCGATCAACGGCGTCATTCTGGCAATTAGTCTGGCCGATCTCATCAGCCTCGACGATCAGAAACTCGAGGCCCATGTCACGGAGATCCGCAGTCGTCTGCGCGAAGTCTACGAGACACTGAAGATCCAGTTTCCGGTGTATCTGCTTTTCACCAAGGCCGACCTTGTCTCAGGCTTCATGGACTATTTCGGTGACTTCGACGAGGCGCGCCGACGCAAGGTCTGGGGCGCGACATTCCAGACGGCGGATCGCAACAAGAACATGGTCGGCGAGGCCGCCGCGGAATTCGACGCGCTGGCAAGCCGACTGGCGGAAGAGATCCCCGACCGCCTGCAGGAAGAAGCCGATCCGGTCGCGCGCATCGCCATCTTCGGCTTTCCGGCGCAATTCGCCGCGCTGAGGAGCCGAATTGCCGGGTTTGTCACCGGCACATTCGATCCGGCGCGCAGCCAGGTGAACGTCACCCTGCGCGGCCTCTATTTCTCCTCGGGCACGCAGGAGGGAACGCCGATCGATCAGCTGCTCGGCACGATCGGCCGCAGTTTCGGCAGCGCTTCCCAGGCGCATCTTTCCGGCACCGGCAAGAGCTTCTTTCTGCATGACCTGCTGACCGGTGTCATTTTCGCCGAGTCCGGCTGGGTCTCCTACGACAGGGCAGCGGAGCGGCGTGCGGCGTTCGCCAGATATGGCGGCTTTGGCGCGATTGCGTTGATCGCGGCCGCGGTGCTGGGCACGCTGGCGCTGAGCTTCGCCGCCAACAGGTCGCTGATCGCCTCCACCACGCAAGCCATCAGCCAATATCGCCAGACGGCGGACGCGCTGCTCAAAAGCACGACGGTCACCGACGTCGACCTCGAGAACGTCATCGGCCCGCTCGACCAGCTGCGCAACCTGCCTGCAGGGTATGAAACGGGTGACATGCCGGCATCGGTCGAGGAAAGCTTCGGCCTCAGCCAGCGCGAAAGACTGCTCTCTGCGTCAAAGGCGGCCTATAGGCAGGCGCTGGAGAGAACGTTCCGCTCGCGCCTCCTCATCCAGGCCGAGCGGACGATCCAGGCCAAGATGGCCGATCCGGCCGCGCTCTACGAACCGTTGAAAATCTATCTGATGCTGGGCGGCAAGGCGCCTAAGGTCGACGATGAGCTGATCGTTTCCTGGATGAAGCAGGATTGGGAGCAGAACCGGTATCCGGGCGAAAACAACCGCGAGGGACGGGCGCAGCTCGAAAAGCATCTGCGCGCTATGCTTGCGCTGGACGATGCCTATGATCCGGTCTTCCAACTCAACCAGCCGCTTATCGAAGCCGCGCAGCGCTCGCTCGGACGCATGAGCCTTGCCGATCGTGCCACGGCATTGATCAAATCGGCGGTTTACGCGGCGGCCTTGCAGGATTTTTCAGTCGCCGCGAAAGCCGGCCCGGAAGCACAGCTGCTGTTCGAACGCATCGATGGCAGCGAGCTGTCGGATCTTCGCGTTCCCGGTCTCTACACGCATGCCGGCTTCACCGACTTCTACCTCGGGCAGCTCTCGCGCATGGCGCAGATGCTGGTCGACGACCAGTGGGTCCTGGGCGGCGGCGGCGAACAGGGGGGCATCGACCAGGAGTTGCCCAAGCTCGGCCCCGAATTGCTCGACCGCTACGGCAAGGAATTCGCCGCGGCATGGAACGCCATTCTTGACCAACTGAGATTCAAGGCGATGCTGAAGGACAAGCCGGACTACATCGCGCTGTCCGCTGCCTCCTCGCCAGGTTCGCCGATCGACCGTCTTTTTACCGCGATCGCCGACGAAACGGCCCTGACCCGAGACCCCGACCCTGGGAGCGAGGCCGACACCGGCACGGCTCGAAACCAGCCGCAGGACACTGCGGATTTCGCCAGGGGCCTGGCTCGCATCGGCCTGCAGATCGGCAGCGGAAAATCGCAAAGCCGCGCCGGCACAGGGGCCGCGGGCACACAGGGCCAGCATCATCCCGGCGCCAACATCGATGCGCAGTTCAGGTCGTTCCAAGCTCTGGTGAGCGGTCCCGCCGGGCGCCGGCCGATCGATGCGCTGACCCAGAATTTCCGCGACATCCACCAGAGCCTGAAACTGGCGGCCGACGTCCCTTCGCAGACGGAACGCATCAACGCGAACCTGCAGCTTCAGATCGCCACGCTGCGCGCCAATGTCTCGCGTCTGCCAAAACAGCTTGCCCGCATGGTCAATGCGACGGCCGACGAGTTCGAGGGCAACGTCACCGAGACCTCGGTGGCGAATTTGAATCAGGCGCTCGACCAGACGGTCACGCAGCCCTGCGAGGAGGCTGTCAACGGCCGCTATCCCTTCGCCAGCAACGGCACCGAGGACATTGCGATGGCGGATTTCGCCAAACTGTTCGCGCCGGGCGGCGTGATGGACCGGTTCTTCGCGCAGAACCTCGCATCGATGATCGACATGACCGGCCAGGACTGGAACTGGAAACAGGATGCGCGCTTCGGACGCGACCTCTCGAAGTCGACCTTGAAGGACTTCCAGCTGGCGGCGGAAATCCGCGCCGCCTTTTTCCCGCTGGGCGGATCGGTGCCCTCGATCAGCCTCACCTTCACGCCGTTTTCGCTGCATGGCGACGCCGATCAAGCGGTGCTCGACGTCGACGGACAGACCGTCCAGAGCAGCCAGGCGGGCAACACGCCGAGCACGCTGTCCTGGCCGAACGGCACGGCGTCCTCGTCCGCCAGCTTGAGCCTCACGCCGGAGATGCCGGGCCGCGAATCCGCCATCAAGTTCGATGGTCCGTGGGCGCTGAAGCGGCTGCTGGACAAGGCGGCCGTCACCGGCAGCGAAGGCAATATGGAGGCGCGCTTCGTGATCGGCGGACGCGACGTCGCCTATACGTTGCAGGCCGGCTCGGGCCCCGTCCCCTTCCTTCTTCCCGCACTTTCCGCGTTCAGCTGTCCGAAAGCGTTTTGAGATGACCTTCCAGCTTGTGACGACACCCTCCCCGGCCCACGGACCCACGGGCCTTGATTTCGGTACTCTAATGTTCACGCTTGTGGCAGACTGGCGCGCGCGAGCGCCCGACGGTGCGCCACAGAGGACGCCTGAGAAGCGCTTGGTGGCAAATTGAACAATGTCGCCCTTCCCTTTGAAAGCTTCGGCGTCAGTCACAAGGGTTGTGTGCGCGAGCACAATGAGGACAACTATCTGGTCGAGCCGCAAACCGGCCTCTGGGTGGTGGCCGACGGCATGGGTGGACATGAAGCCGGAGAGGTTGCTTCGGCCAGCATCGTCGATCATCTGGCAACGATCGGCATAGCCAGCTCGGCGCCCGACCTTCGCGCACGCTTCGAGGACAGGCTGAGCCGGGCCAATGCCGAAATCCGCCGGATATCGCGAACGCGCGGCATAACCATCGGTTCGACCTTCGCCGCCCTTCTGGCGATGGATGGGCGCTTTGCCTGCCTGTGGGCAGGCGACAGCCGTATCTATCTGATCCGCAACGCCTCGATCTCGCAGGTTTCAAAGGACCATACCGAGGTTCAGGAGCTTCTCGACCGCGGCGTCATCAGCGAAGCCGAAGCGCTGACCTGGCCACGCCGCAATGTCATCACCCATGCGGTCGGTGTCAGCGATGATGTCGTCATCGATTTCCAGCAAGGCGAGCTCATGCCGGGCGACATTTTCGTGCTGGGCACGGATGGGTTGACGGCGCATGTCAGCGACGCCGAGATAGAAGCCGCGGCGGTGTCGAGCAAACCGCGCGCGGCATGCGAAAGCCTGCTTCAAACGGTGCTGGCGCGCGGCGGAACGGACAATGTCACCATCGTGCTGGTGAAGATCGGAGATGCGCGCAACGGGCAGACGCTGCATCCGGACCGGTCCAGAGCGGGGAATAGAGGCTGATGAGCCCCGACGACAAGACGCGAATCTCGCCGAACCTGACCAGCACCGGCGTGGGCACGCAACTCAGCGGCATCTACGAACTCGACGAGCGCATTGCATTCGGCGGCATGGGCGAGGTCTACCGTGGCCACAACATCCAGACCGGCGACCATGTCGCGATCAAGATCGTCCTGCCCGAATTCGCCCGCGACCAGACGATCCTGTCCCTGTTCAAGAAGGAAGCGTCGATCCTCAATCATTTGTCGCATGACGCGGTCGTTCGCTATCACGTCTTCACCATCGATCCCGGTATCGGCCGCCCCTACCTCGCCATGGAGTTCGTCGACGGTGAATCGCTGTTCGATGTCATGCGGCGCGGCGCCATGGCGCTGCAGGATGTGCGCAAACTCTGCCATCGCCTCGCCTCCGGCCTAAGTGCTGTGCACCAGGCGGGAGCCATTCACCGCGACCTCTCTCCCGATAACATCATCCTGCCGGGCGGCCGGGTCGACCGCGCCAAGATCATCGATTTCGGCATCGCGCGCTCGGCGACCGTGGGCGGCGAGACGCTGATCGGCGGAAAGTTCGCGGGAAAGTACAACTACGTTTCGCCCGAGCAGCTTGGCCTCTACAGCGGCGATGTCAGCGAGCAGTCCGATATCTACAGCCTGGGACTGGTGCTGGCCGCGGCGCTGCGCGGCAAACCGATCGACATGAGTGGCTCCCAGTTCGAGATCGTGGAAAAGCGCCGGACCGTCCCTGACCTCTCCGACATCGATGCCGATTTCAGGAACATTGTCGAAGCGATGCTGCAGCCGGATCCGCGCGACCGGCCGGCCAGCATGGCCGAAATCGCCAGGATGACTCGCGATGAAACCGACAGCGAAGCGACGGCGCCGCCGGCCTCGCTTAAGCCGCGCGAGCGGCCGGGCTTGCCACGAGCTGGAGGAACATTGGCGCCTGGGCCCAGAACCCAGGAGCAGCCTTCAAGGGCCCCCGGAGAACAGCGCTTCGTTCCGCACGTGCGACCCGCGCATCTGTCCGAACCGCGACCTTCGGCGGCCGCCCCACGCGCGGTCGCGCGCCCTGTCGCCACAAAGCCCAAAACGACCCGAAACATCGCGATCGCCGCCGTGGCGGCGTTGGCCGTGGTATCGGGGGCAGGCGTCTATCTCAGCGGCATCCTGACGCCGGCGCCGCTACCGCCTGCCGGCAAGACAACGCTTTCGGTGCCGGAGGCACCAAAACCAGCCCCGACCGATAGCGCGTCCAACACGCCGGAACCGGTAAAGCCGACGCCGCCGGAGGAGCCTCAAGCGCAGACACCGGCGCCGCCAGCTGAAAGTCCGTCAGATGCCGCGGCCGGCCAGAAGCCAGAGCCGGCACAGCCGGCCGAACCTCTCCCACCAGTCGAGGAAACCCCGAAGCCGACGGCAACCGAGACGCAAGCGCCATCCGAACAAGCGCCGCCCGAACAGGCGCCAACCGAAAAAGCGCCGCCGGCACCCCAGCCGGAGACCGTGACCCGCGACAGCCAGGAGACGGTGGTGCCACCCAAGGTCGCTCCAGCCCCGCCGCCCGCCAAGACCGCTCCAGCCCCGGCACCGGCCGAGAAAGCTGCACCTCCGCCCCAGCCTGAGATCGTGGTGACACAGAAGCCCGAGCAACCGGCCAACCAGCAGGCGAAGCCCAATGCAACGGTGCAAGTACCCGAACCCGAGACAGCCCAGCCGGAAGCCAAGACCGCACCGGCGCAACCGGCAGAACCACCTGTAGCCAACCCGCCGGACACGGATGTCGCCTTGAACGTGCCCAAGCCGGAAGTGCCGCCGGCCGTCGGCGCCATGGCGCTGCGCGCCTCCTGGGTGCGCGACTTCAGCGGCGGCGACTGTTTCTATGCGACCCTGACCGCGGCGACCGACAAATCCGCAGCGATCGAGGGCTTTGGCACGGAAGTCCAGCCCTTCGAGCGCATGCTGCAAGACTTTCAGGCGAGGTTCCATGTCGAGCCTGACATCAGCGTCCGCCTCATCGAACCAACCCAGTGCGAGATCACCAGTTTCCTGAGCTTTCTAGGCCGGACCGCCACCGACAAGCCGCAGCTCGTTCTCGACCGGACATCGGTGCCGGACGGCTCCCCGATCGGCGGCACGCTGGTGACACATGGCGGCCTGATCTCCAGCGTGCTGCTGATCGACCACAAGGGCATGGCCTTCAACCTCGACGACCGTATGGTCGTGCAATCGGACAGAGCGACCTTCAAGATCCCGATCGGCCTCGGCGCCGCCGACAAGGCGGCCGGCAAGGCCGTGCCGCAGATCATCCTGGTGATCACCGGCCCGCGGGACATCCAGGCGGCGGCCTTCTCCGCGCCGACGCCGGCCTCAGTGGTGCTGCCCAAAATTCTCGAGGAGATCGAGACCAGCGGATCCGAATTCTCCGCCACCGCCAAATATTTCCGGCTCGGCGGGTAGCATGGGCGCCCGATGGAACTCCGCCGCATGCGTTCTTCCTTCCCGCCCGCCCCCTCGCCCAAGCAACAGCGTGATTGGGATCGAGCAATTCCAGGAAAAGTGCGTAGCGGTTTTCCGTCCGGAATTGCGTCAAAACAAAGAGATAGAGCGCTGCTGACGGGTCGCATGAAGCTTGCCGTGATCCTGGGCGCGGCACTGCTGGCCATCCTGTCATCCAATCCCGCGCGCGCCGAATTCACCGTCTGCAACCAGACGCTTGATGTCGTCAATCTCGCCGTCGGCCAGAAGGTCGACAATGCCGACCAGACCGACGGCTGGTGGACCATCGGCGCGAACCAGTGCGTGAACGTCATCCGCGAGGAGCTGACCAACCGCTACGTCTACATCTACGCGACCGACGTCTTCGGTCATGCGATCCTGAACGGGTCGACCGAAATGTGCATCGAGCGGCGGCGCTTCTCGATCCGCGGCATCGATGAATGCTGGCAGCGCGGCCATATCGCCGCGGGCTTTCTCGAAGTCGACACGCTCGAACAGGCGCGGTGGACGTTTTTCCTGACCGGACGCAATCCGTGACGCACAGCATCGACACCAGCTTCAAGGCAAAGAAGCAGGCACGCCTGGCGCTTCGCAGGCGACGGCTGTGGTTGAGGCTCGCTGCCGGTCTCGCGGTCCTTGCGGTGATTTCGTTGGGCGTCGGCTTCTATCTCACCGCGGACTATTGGTCCTTCGGCGACGAGGACGAGGACCTGCACGCCGTCGAAGGCGCCGACGACGTGCCGGCCGACGCGTCGGTCTACGTGCCCGCCATCATCGATCTTGCCGGGGACCCGATGTGGATCACTCTTGCCCCCGACGCCGACACCTCGTCGAAGGCCCAGTCGATTGCGCGGCCGGCGGAACTCGATCAGGCCGGCGTCTCTCCGCAGATCGAGATCCTGTCGGACGTGATGCTCAGCGCCAGCGAGAAATTCATGACCACCATACCGTCGACGCAAGAGGATTTCGCATTCTTCCAGGCGCAGCGGCAGACCGCGCCGCCGCCGTCCGGCGACGTGCCGTCCAGCGACGCGCCAGCCAGCGACCTGCAGAACGAGCTTCAGCCATCGCCGGCAGCGGGCGAGACGCCGGCAACTGCGCAGCCGCAGGCTGATGCCGACGATCCCGAAGCCGGTTGGGGCGAAACGATCGATGCCGGCGAGGTCGCCCTTCCCGCGTTCCAGAAGACCCAGATCGAAAACAACACCAGCGTCGCGACCGTCACCAGCGAGTACCAGCGCTTCGAGGCAACCGAAGACACATTCGTGAAGATCCTCAACGACCGCAGCCTGGACAGCGTTGCGCTCGACGCGCATTTCTCCGCCGAGGATGCCAGGCAGGCGGGAGAAGCCCTCAAAAGCCTGTTCAACCGCGACGGCCTGGAACCGGGCTATGTCGTCGCCATGCGCGGTTTCAGGCCGACGCGCGAGACGGCGACGATGTCGCTGATGCAGGTTTCGATCTACGCCAAGAATGTCTTTGTCGGCACGCTGACGCGCAGCGCGGCGGGGGCGTTCGTATCGGGTGTCGACCCCTGGGTGCGCGAAGATCTGTTCAATTATTCGGGGGCACAGGAGGAAGGCACGCACAAACGGCAGTATCGCCTGCTCGACGCAATCTATTCGACGGCCGCGCGCAACAAGGTTCCGACCGGCGTGATCGGCGAAGCGATCATGTATCTGTCGCGAGGACAGGACCTGGATGCCTTCGCCAGCGAGGACCAGCGTCTGGTTCTGATCTATTCGCAGACGCCGCGCGGCAAGAGTGAGACCGACGGGCGGGTCTTGTATGTCGGTGTGCAAGGTACGGAAAAAAGCCTCGACTGTTTCGTCTTCCAGCAGAGCGACGGCCAGTTCGCCTGCGTCGGCGGCGACGATCAGGTGCGCTCGCTGACGGTCACCAACGGCATGGTGACGCCGGTCAACGGCGTCATGACCTCGACCTTCGGCCCACGCAAGCACCCAATTCTGGGCGTGGTTCGCATCCACAAGGGCGTCGATTGGGCAGCCCCCGTGGGGACGCCGATCGCCGCCGCCTTCGATGGCGAGATCAGCTTCCAGGGCGACGGCGGCGGCTACGGCAATCTGGTGAAGATCGCGAGCGGCAACGGGCGCGAGACGCGCTACGCGCATATGCAGAAATTCGCGATCGCCAGCGGTGTCGGCACCAAGGTGAAGGCCGGCGACATCATCGGCTATATCGGCACCACAGGTCTCTCGACCGGACCGCATCTGCATTTCGAACTCTATCAGAACGGCCAGGCGATCGATCCGCTCGGCACAGTGACCGCGGCGATCGCCACAACGAGCGATCCTGCCGTCGAAACGCTGACCGACCGCATCGTCCATGTCGAAAGCGGCGGCAGTGCCCGCGCCAAGAATCCGCTGTCCTCGGCAACCGGCGCCGGCCAGTTCATATCAAAGACCTGGATCAGGATGATGAACACCTACCGTCCCGATCTCGCCCGCACGCTGTCGACCGCCGATCTGCTTGCGCTGCGCTACGACGCCACGCTTTCGCGCGAGATGGTGCGCAACCTGGCGCGCGAAGGCGAAGCCTATCTCAGGGCCCGCGGCCACCAGATCACCGCCGGCCGGCTCTACCTTTGCCATTTCCTCGGCATGGAAGGCGCGCATCAGGTGTTGGCGGCGCCGGGGTCGTCGCAATTGAGCGCCGTGCTCGGGTCGGCCGTCATCCAGGCCAACCCGTTCCTCACCGGCAAGTCCGCCAGTTACGTCGTCGACTGGGCCGAAAGGAAAATGGGACGCAAGCTCCCGCCGCCGACCGGGACGGGCCAGGGAACGACCACGGTGGAAATCCGGCAGACATCGCCGGAGTTCGAAAAATACAAGCAGGCTGTCACGGCCCTCATAGGCTCGATTCAGAAGACGCTTTGAGCCTGCCGCTTGCAGCGTTTCGCCGTCATCGTTGGTGTTCCTGCCGCCAAGTGTTACAATAACGAACTTTTTTCGGGCTCTTTGTGAACCAAAACTGTGGTCGAGGTCACATACGCTCAAGAGCCGTTTTGGCAGAAGCGACTGTGTCGCTAGTGAAAGTTTAGCATGCGCAGACATCAATAGCGCGCCCCAGTGGGGCGGAGGGCTGATCCATGAAAGCGTTCGCCGTCCTTGTGAGCGGAATTATCCTGTTTGTCCTTGCCTCGCTTGGCGCCCAGGCTGCAGCACCCGATGCTGCCGCGCCCGACGCCAAACGCGTGGCGCTGGTGATCGGCAACAGCAAATACGTCCACGCGGTTGCCTTGCCCAATCCCGCCAACGATGCCCACCTCATTGCATCGACCCTGCGCAATGCCGGCTTCGAGGTGATCGAGGGGGTGGATCAGGACAACGCCGGCATGCACAGCCTGATCAGCCGGTTCACCGAGCAATCCTACGACGCTGACCTTGCCGTCATTTTCTATGCCGGCCACGGCATGCAGGTCGACGGCAAGAATTTCCTCATTCCGGTCGACGCCGAGCTGACATCGCCCGCCTATCTCAAGACCCGTACCGTCCAGATCGACGAGTTCATGGCGGCATTGCCGTCCGACCCTGCGGTCGGCGTCATCATCCTCGATGCCTGCCGCGACAATCCGCTCGCCAGGACGCTGGCTGCCTCGCTGCCGAAGTCGCGCTCGCTGGGCTCAGGCCTGGCGCCGATCGAAGCAAGATCGGAAGGCGTCGGCACCGGCGGCATCCTGATTGCCTACGCAACGGATCCGGGCGCCATCGCCTTCGACGGCAACGGCGTCAACAGTCCCTACTCCACCGCGCTCGCCAGGCACCTGACCGAGCCAGGCATTGAGATCCAGAGCGCACTGACGCGCGTGCGCGGCGAAGTGACCGAGACCACCAAAGGTCGCCAGCGCCCGTGGCATAACGCGTCGCTGGGGCGCGAGGTCTTCATTGGCAAACCCGTCGTGGCGGCGCCTGCGGCAAAGCCAGCCACCGACGCAGCCGGTGCCGCGGCGGCAGCCGCTCCCGCCCTGGTGGTTGGTGAGCCTCCGTCCTGGGAGGTCGAGCAGCGCCTCTGGGATGAAGCCTCCAAGCGCAACTCGGTGCCGTTCTACGAAGCCTATCTCGAGCAGTTTCCAAGCGGCCGCTTCGCCACCGTGGCGCGGCTGAGCATCGATGAACTGAACGACCCCAAAGCCGAAGACCGGCAGGTGGCGGCAGTCGATACGGACGAGGAAAACGCCAACTCCGGCTCTGCCGTGCGCACATCGGTCGGCATTTCGGACGACATGAAGCAGGCGCTCGGTTCCGAGCTGACGGAAAGCGCCATCGGTCTCGACCGCGAGGGTCGCATCGACCTGCAGTTGCGCGTCGAAGCGCTGGGCAACGAACTTGGTCGCGTCGACGGAAACATCGGGCCCAAGACCCGCCAGGCGATCGGCGACTGGCAGGAGAAGAACGGTCTGCCGCCGACAACCTTCCTGACGCGCGAGCAACTGGCGTTCCTGGTCATCCAGACAGACCCGATGATGGACGCTGTGCGCGCCAGGCACGCCGCCGATCAGGTTCGTCCGGCACCGCCGAAGAAGCAGTCGGTGCAGAAGGCCCGCGCGCAAAAGCCGGTGGCACAGAAGCCCCGCAAGAAACAACAGCAGGTCGTGCAGAGGAAGCGCGCCAACCGCGATACCTTGGTCGGGCGGGAAGACTCCCCGCCGCCTGAGAACAACAACGACTTCCTGACCAAGGCGCTGATCTTCGGCACCGGCGTGGCTGTCGGCGGCGCGCTCAACAAGAACTGACGGACCGGCCTCTGGAGCCTTTTCGGCAGCCCCGGCGCGATACATTGCCGGGGCTGTTGGCTATTGCGCGCTTATGCGCATCTCCACCCGCCGGTTGAGCGGATCATAGGGATTGGGGGCGCGCGGATTGTTTTCGCCCATGCCAATCGCCTTGATGCGGGCTGCCTCGACACCGCTGGATGTCAGGAAGGCGGTCACCGATTTTGCCCTTCGTTGCGACAGTCCCTCATTGTAGCGGGCCGAGCCGGAGGCATCGGTGTAACCTTCGACGACGAAGCTGAGTGTGCTCAACCGGCTGTCTTTCAGCGCTTTGGCGAACTCGTCGAGCTCGGAGCGGGCGGTCGCGTCGAGCTCGGCGGAATCCAGTCCGAAATTGATCAGCATGTCGAGGCTGGATTTCTTGGCCGGCGCCTTGTTCGTCTCGCTCTTGCTGCTGCACTCTTCCTCGGTGCCGACGCAGATGCCGCGCGCCGCGCCGAGATCGCCGGCTCCGGCAAAGAACTTCACGATGTCTTCCGATTTCTGCGTTGGATCGGCGGAGGCGTGGGTCGCAAAAACCACGACCGCCAACACGAGGGCTGAACTGCCGAAATTCATTGCGGTTACTCCTGTCTGAGCATCCGATTTTGCCAGCCGCGGACTATACCAAATCTTGCGGCGATTGTCTGTGAACAAACGCACGCGGCCGGCCGGCCGCGGCCTAGCCAAAGGAGAGACTTGACCCGCGCCTCGCCGGGCGCTTGAGTGGCGGATATTCCCTGGGGGAAAGCGTGGCGGCCATGGCCAACGGGCTCCGATTCAGAACGGCACGGGATCTTTTCATGGCTTGTCCCGCTATCGCTAGGGACATGCGCACGGCGCCGACCGAACAGGCTTCGATCGAGTTCTGCCGCGCCCTGCTCGCCGGCCGCGTGCCGGAGGAGGCGATCACGTTCTGCGCCTATCTGCTTCCCGAGCGGGCCGCACTCTGGTGGGCGCATGAGTGCCTGAGCCATTTGACCGAACTGCTCGACGGCAATGACCAGGAACTGCTCGCATTGGTTCGCGATCGGGTCGGCGAACCCGACAGTCCTCACCATCGCGCGGCGGTGAGCACGGCCGCCGCAACGCAGCCGGTGACGCCGGGCGGCTGGATCGCCCTGGCCGCGGGATGGGATGATATCGGCCCGGCGGCCACAAACCCGGCAGCGGACCTGCAACCCTTCCCAGCCGCCCATGCCGTCAACGCAGGAGTTCTGGCCGGACTGGCGCGCGTCGCGCTCGATGAGCGTTTTGCCGTTCTCTCCGCCTTTGTCGAGATGGGCATCCAGATGGCGGAAATCGAAGCGCTGCACCAATCGGCGGATACGTATTAGCCCGCGGCGGAAACGCCTGCCCGCTAACACCTACTGATCAACCTCCCCAGCCGCCGCCACCGCTGCTTCCGCCTCCGCTTCCGCCTCCACCTCCACCTCCACCCGCAGTGGGAAAGACAGGCGGCTTTACAGGGGCTGCTTCAACCGGCTGGACCTCCTCAACCGGTTCGGCCACGGTGGTGACCTTTTTCTTCTTCAAGACCTTTGGCGGCGGCACCGCGCGAACGACCTTCGGCTGGGGCTTCGCCACCAACGGTGTCGGTTCAGGCTGGGGCATCAAGGACGTGCAGCCCATGAGCCCGGCCATAAAGCCGGACAGAATTGTGCCGATGATTGCCTGCTTCAATGTCCTGCCCACCATTGCCTCCCAGTTGATCAAAACACGTCCCGACGCGGATTGGCTTCTTCCCAGACTCGCCTGGCCACCTTGACCAGTTGTGCGTCCAGCGAACCGGCCGCGGGAATCTTCGACTTGAGTTCCTGGCGCAGCTCTTTCAGCGCCGCCGTTTTCGGCTTCTCTCCGAATTGCGCCAATACCTTCGGAGCGTCCGGCAACTCCTTGCGCAGATCGAGCGCGACCGCGAATGCAAGGAAACGCACGGCGACGGCCTGATCGGCGCTGTCGCCCTTCTGCATTTCGAGAGCCGCGCGGTCATAGGCACCGGACTGGTCGCCGCGCGCGGTTGCCAGCTCGAACAGTCTTTGCGCTTCGGCGAGATCCTGCTCCACGCCGACGCCATCGCGGTACATGCGCGCAAGGCTGGCCGGAGCGTATGGCTGGCCAAGGTCCATCGCCTTCTGGAAAAGCGCCTGCGCCTGCTTCGGGTCTTTCTCCACGCCCTGACCGCTGAGGTAATTGCGGCCGAGCAGGTTCATCGAATACATGTCCTGCCGCTGCACGCCGGCCTCCAGGAAGGCGACGGCACGAGCCGCATCGGCGGTCACGCCGTTGCGGCCCTCGGTGAAGATCGCGGCGAGATCGTTCATGGCGTAGGTATGCCCCATCGCCGCCGCCTTGAGCAGCAGGTCCAGGCCCTTGGCCGTATCGGGCTTGACGCCATAGCCATTGAACAGGGCGCGGCCCCAGGACGTCATGCCATAGGGATCGCCCTTGTCGGCCGCCGCCTTGTAGAGGGCATTGGCTTGCGTGCGGTCGATGGCCATTCCGGTTCCGGTCGCATACAAGTAGCCGAGCTCGAACACGGCGCGCACATGTCCCTTCTTGGCGGCCTCCTCGACGGCCGTCTTCGCTTCCTCGACCTTGCCGGCCGCAAGCAGCGCGCGCCCCAGTTCGTAGCGGAAGCGCGGCACATCCGGATAGGCCTTTACCGCGGCCTCGCAGACCTCCACCGCCTTGGCGCCGATTTCATTCGGCAGCAGGCCGGGCACGACGCCCTGCAGGTCGAGCGGTTCTCCGGCGGCGGTATCGCAGGGGTCGACCGTCGGCGACAATTTCATCGTGGCGGGCTTGGACGAGCTGGCGTCCGCCCGGATCTCGAAGCCGACCGTGACCGGCGCGCCGGCGCCGATCTGGGGTTCGTAGCGCAAATGGTCGACTTCACCGGCCACCAGGCTCGATTCGGGCGACAGGGTTCGATCCGGCAGCGAGAGCGTTCCCGTTGCCGGATACCCCGAAACCTTCAGGCTGACCGCCGGATCGTCGGTCGGGAAATCCAGGTTCAGTGCAACCGGGCCCACGCCCACGGGAACATCGATGTCGCGGTTTTCGATCGCCTCGGCCGCACCGGTGATGTGAATGCCGCGCTCCAGCACCTGCTGCTTCTGCTCGGCCTCGAGCGAAGCCATGACCTGCTGGCCCTCGGCGCCTTCGCCGCTTTTGACGCGGAACACCAATATGCCCTGGGATTGGCCGCCCCAATTGTCATGCGTGGCATAGGCCAGCATGTCCACCTCGTCCTGCGTGGCGACTCCCTTGGGGACATCCATCTTCAGGCGTGGCAGGTCCCTGCCCTGGATGGGCTCGCCCGCCTCGACAGGCTTGCCGTCCAGCATCAGGCGCCCGAGCGCGGGGGGTCTCTCAATACTCACGGTGATTGTTCCGCCGTCGACATCGACTGGTTCCGGCAGGCCGAGATCGACCGGGCCGACCCCCGACAGCACGACCTTCTCCAGCACCGGCGGCAGCGATGGGCGATTGCTGCGGCGCATGAACACGACTTCGTCGATCAGCGACGAGTTCTCCCAGGGAACCTGCACGCCTTTCGTGGCCTCGACCACATCCCGGCGCACCGCCGCCATGACCGTGCGAATCTCCTGGTTCGGCGCGAGCGCGCGACGCGAGAACGCTGCCGAGAACGGACTGAGGTCGCCGGTGCCGTCATAGGCGACCGCCCCGGGTTCGGTGGCAAAGGCAATCAAGGTGTTCAGCGAGCTTCGCACCTGCGCAAGGCCGGTATTCCCTGCGGTGAGAAGTTGGTCTCGCAGCCAGTAATCCTTGCGCGGAAATGGATTGTTGCGGCAGGCATCGAGGATGATCACCTGGATCTTCGACTTCGAACGCAACTGCTCCAGCACATCGTTGAGCTTGATGGCCTGAACCTCGATGTCCGCCGCCTTTTTCAACGAGGCATCGACCGGGATCAGGAAATTTTCGCCACCGACCTGAAAACCATGTCCTGAATAGTAGACGACCGACAGATCCGAGCCGTCCGCCGCCGAGAGATAGTTGCGAAACTGCTCCTCGAATTGAAGCTTGGTAAGATCCTTGGCGACGAAGACCTCGAAACCGGCCAGCCGAAACGTTTTGGATACGTCCTCGGCATCCTTGTCCGGGTTCTTCAGCGCCGGAATGTTCCGGTAATCGGAATTGCCGATGACAAAGGCAACCCTTCGATCGGCGTTAGCTTCGAACGCCGTGAAGCCCGCGAGGATCAAGGCTGCAATGAACGCGCAGCATCGGAGCATGGCAGATTCCTTAACTGCTATTACCTGGAGACCACAAGAATGCAGCTTGCGGCATCGAGGTCTGTTAAAGAGGTCACAGTCTGCCGAGACAGAAAAAGAGAGAGAAAAGCCGTCGCGACAGCGGGCACATTCCTCGTCTGATCAGGCTCTAAATTAGCTCAGAGCCGAGCTGTCCGCAATGATGTCGACGGGTTCGAGCGTACACGGGTGGCGAATGGTGAACACCAGCCGCGCCACCGCCAGGACGATGCGATGCTTCGCCGGGAGACCGGCCACCGGCCTCATCGAAGATATGCCCCGAGTAGAACTCTCCGATGCTCGATCTGACGGGGTTAGAGACCTCGGGGCGCGGCGTCGAATATCCGCCCGGGATTGAGGATGTTGTTCGGGTCGAAGGCCGACTTCAGGCGCCGCATGGCGGCGATCTCGGCCTCGCTGCGCACCAGGTGCAGCCACTTCTTCTTGTCGAGGCCGATGCCGTGTTCGGCCGAGACGGCGCCGCCGGCGGCGGCCACGCCCCGATAGATGATGTCATAGGCCAATGCCGGCTCGCTGGTCTGCACCTGATAGTGGAGATTGCCGTCGCCGAGATGGCCGAAGACGTAGATCTCGGCATTGTGGTCAGCAGTGCGGATCGCCGCTTCCGCATCTCGAAGGAACGCTGCCATCCGCGCCAGCGGGATGCTGATGTCGACGCCGACCAGGCCCTCGATCGAAAACAGGAAGCGGTTGGCGTCTTCCCGCACGTCCCACAGCGCGCGGAATTCGCGCGGCGACTGCGAGACGACCACGTCGTCGATCACGCCCTCCTCGACGGCCTGCATCAGCACCGCGGCGAACCGCTCGCCGTCCCGGTCCGGCTCGGTGCCCTGTATCTCGGCCAGCACATAGACGGGCGAACCGGCAGGCAGCGGCGCCGGCGCCTGCATGCCGGCGACCATGGCGCCGTAGAGCGGCGAAAAGTTCACCTCGTAAGCCGACAGCAACGGCCCGAGCCGTTGCCTGAGCAGCCCGAGCAGAGCGATTGCCGCTTCCAGCGAGGCCAGCGCGCAGAAGGCGTTGACCTCCGTGGCCGGCTTCGGGTGCAGCCGCAGGCAGGCGCGCGTGACCACGCCCAGCGTGCCTTCGCTGCCGATAAAAAGCTGGTTGAGATCGTAACCGGAATTGTCCTTGGGCAGGCCCTTGAGCGAGGTCAGGATCGACCCATCGGCCAGCACCGCTTCCAGACCCAGAACCTGCGCGCGGTACATGCCGTAGCGCAGCACGCGAATGCCGCCGGCATTGGTGGCGACATTGCCGCCGACGGTGGCCGTTCCCCGCGCCCCGATATCGACGCCGAACAGCAGGCCGGCTGCATCGGCAGCGTCCTGAACCACCTGCAGCGGCACGCCGGCTTCGGCGACGATCGTCGCCGCCTCGCGGTCGGGCGCCTCGATCGCCGTCATCCGCTCCAACGACAGAACCGCCTCGCCCGGCTCGACGCGCGCCGCACCGGCAAGGCCAGTGCGGCCGCCATGGACGACGAGCGGCTGTCCGATGCCGTTGCAGAGCCGCAGCATCTCGGCCACCTCCGTCGTGGTGCGCGGACGCAGGACGAGTTCCGGGCGCACTCCATTCTTTCCGGAAAGGTCGTCGCTGTAACGCGGATCGACCGCATCACCAACCAGGACAGAAGCGGTGTCGAACCGCGCATGGAGCTGGGAAAGAAGCTGTTCCAACGGTCGCGTCATAGGGTCTGGATGTCCTGGAAGAAGCCTTGCTCCCGGCGTCCTGCCTTGGGGCAGAGCCTTGGTCAGCGCTGCATGAAATACGCTTGCCAATGAGGTTGGACGCGCAGCGGAAAACCGTCAATCCAGGCATTGCAAAATCAATCACTTGACATTTGTCGATCATGAACTGACTATTGTCAGCATCGACATTTGGAGACGGGCAGGTCCGGTGTCGATCACCCCAAACTGGGTTGCCGAATGCGTGGGAGGAGAACGGCGTGGAGCTTTTGCTCGAGGTGGAGGGGCTGAAAAAGTCCTTTGGTGGCGTCGCCGCCTTGCGCGACGGCCGCTTTCAGCTTCGAGCCGGCACGGTTCATGCACTCTGCGGCGGCAACGGCGCCGGCAAATCGACCTTCCTCAAGATCCTGATGGGCATCTTCAAACGCGATGCCGGCGCCATCCGCCGGCGCGGCAAGGAGGTGGAATTCGCAAGCCCGGCCGACGCACTGGCCTCGGGCATTGCCATCATCGAACAAGAACTCAGCCCCGTTCCCCATATGACGGTCGCCGAAAACATCTATCTCGGCCGCGAGCCCAAGGCGCGCTTCGGCGGCATCGATTTCCGGGCCATGAACCGGTCGGCGCAAAAGCTGCTGGACGATCTCGAATTCGATATTCGCGCCACAAGCTACATGATGAACCTCTCGGTCGCGCAGATGCAGCTGGTCGAGATCGCCAAGGCGCTCAGCCACGACGCGGAGGTCATCTTCATGGATGAGCCGACGTCGGCGATCGGCGAGCGCGAGGCCCAACACCTCTTCGACGCGATCCGCCGGCTGCAGGCGCAAGGGCGCGGCATCGTCTATGTTTCCCACCGCCTGTCGGAGATTTTCCAGATCGCCGATTCCTACACGGTCTTTCGCGACGGCGCCTATGTCGGCAGCGGGGCGCTTGCCGAAATCGACCGGCCCGGCCTCATCCGTATGATCGTCGGGCGCGAGCTGTCGGAGGAGTACCTCAAAACCAACGTGCCGACGCCGCAAACCGGCATCGAGGTCGCCGCGCTCTCCTGCCCGAACAAGATCGAGGACATCTCCTTCTCGGCTCGCAAGGGCGAGATCTTCGGCATTTACGGCCTGATGGGCGCCGGGCGAACGGAAATCTTCAACTGCCTGTTCGGGCTCGATAAACCGTCGGCGGGACGTGTTGCGGTCGACGGCGCCGAGGTCACCATCTCCAAGCCGGCGGACGCCATGGCGCTTGGCCTGGCACTGGTCACCGAAGACCGCAAGCTGACCGGCCTTAATCTCTCCGATTCCGTGCGGGCAAACATCTGCATGGCGAGCCTGCCGGAAATGAGCCCCGCCTTTGGCATGGACCGGGCTCGCGAGGCGCGGGCAAGCCGCGACATGCGTGATCAGTTCCAGATCAAGGCGGAGCGCGACACCATGCCGGTCTCCGGTCTTTCGGGAGGCAACCAGCAAAAGGTGGTGCTCGGCAAATGGTTCCTGCGCAACCCGAAAGTCCTGCTGCTGGACGAGCCGACCCGCGGCGTCGACGTCGGCGCCAAGCGTGAAATCTATCGGATCATCAGCGACTTCGCCGCCGCCGGCGGCACCGTGGTGATGATCTCGTCTGAAATCGACGAAGTTCTCGGCATGTCGGACCGGATCATGGTGATGCGGGCCGGCAGGAACGCCGGAATCTTCAGCCGGGAGGAAACGGATGCCCAATCACTCGTCCACCTTTCAACCTGAACCGGGACAGGGTGTTCGCTCAATGGCAGAGGAGTCGGTAATGTCGGTTGGCGACGACAAGAAGGCAAAGGGCTGGCTGGGTTCCGAGCAGCGCCGGCTGTTGGTCCAGGAGTATGGCATCTTCCTCGCCTTCCTGATCCTGGTGGCGGTTCTGTCGGTCTCGAACGAGTTCTTCCTGACCGCCGGCAACATCTCGAACGTGCTGCTGCAGACGTCGATCAACGGCGTCCTCGCCATCGGCATGACCTTCGTCATCCTGACCCGCGGCATCGATCTCTCCGTCGGCTCTGTTGTCGCGCTTGCCGGCATCGTCAGCGCCAGTTTCGTCACCAGCTCCGCGACCGCCGGAATTTCCGGCGCGCCCTATCCCGTCGCGCTGGGGATCGGCATCGGCCTGCTGGTCGGCATCGCCTGCGGCGCCGTCTCCGGCCTGATCGTGTCGCGGTTTTCGGTGCCGGCCTTCGTGACGACGCTGGGCATGCTCTCGGCCGCGCGCGGGCTGACCCTGATCTATGGTGGGGGCCGTCCCGTCCCCGCGCTAACGCCGGCCTTCCGCTGGATCGGCACGGGCGACGTCTTTGGCATACCCGCGCCGGTCATCATTCTCGCGATCGTGTTCGCCGTTTCGTGGTGGATCCTCAACCGGACCCGTTTCGGCCGCTACATCTATGCCGTCGGCGGCAACCCGCATGCGGCCAGGACCTCGGGCATCAACATCACCCGCATCCAGTTCGTCGTCTACGTCATCTCCGGCGGGCTTGCCGGTTTCGCCGGAATGCTGCTCAGCGCGCGCACCGGTTCGGCACTTCCGCAGGCCGGCATCGCCTATGAACTCGATGCGATCGCGGCGGTGGTGATCGGTGGAACCAGTCTTTCCGGAGGCGTCGGCCGGGTCACCGGCACATTGATCGGGGCGCTGATCATCGGCGTCATGAACAACGGCCTCGATCTCATGGGTATCCAATCCTACTACCAGCAAGTGCTCAAGGGCGCCCTGATCGTTGGCGCCGTGATGCTCGACCAGAAGAGGAACTACGGGGCTTAGCGTTTTGGATCCAAAGCGGATTCCGCCTTGGCAATATCGATGCTCGACAGCCCCTTCAGGCACCGGACCTGCATCACGCGCGTCCGTTGAAAGGCGAACCATGTCGGTCGCTCACTCAAGTGGAGGTAACAAAATGAAAAGATGGATGATTGCGCTCGCATCCGCGACCGCGCTGCTGGCCTCGTCTGCGATGGCGCAGGAAAAGATCAAGATAGGTGCGGCACCCTACGGCTTGAATGCGGAATTCATGCAGATCTGGGCGGCGGCGCTTCAGGAGCACCCGGCCGTCAAGAGCGGTGAAGTCGAGCTGACGGTGTTTGACGGCCGCTATGATGCGCTGGTCCAGCAGGATCAGTTCAAGACGATGGTCACGCAGAAATACAATGCGATCATCTTCGCGCCGATCGACGTCGACGCCGGCGCTGCCGCCGTACAGTCGGCCGCCGACGCCGGCATTCCGGTCATCGGCTCGAACACCCGCGTCAATTCCGATCTGCTGACCTCCTATGTCGGATCAGACGACACGATCTCGGGCTACATGGAAGCCAAAACCGTGCTCGACAAGATCGGCTGCAAAGGCAACGTCGTCATCCTCGAAGGGCCGGTCGGTCAGTCCGCGCAGATCTCGCGCCTCGAAGGCAACAAGAAGGCGCTTGCCGAATGCCCTGACGTCAAGGTGCTCGAAGACCAGACGGCCAACTGGTCGCGCGCCGAAGCCCAGACGCTGATGGAAAACTGGCTGACGGCCCACCCGAAGCAGATAAACGGCGTGATCGGCCAGAACGACGAAATGGCCCTCGGTGCAATCGAGGCGATCAAGGCCGCTGGCCTTGACGTCAAGAGTTTCGCCATTGCCGGCATCGACGGCATCACCGACGCCCTCCACGCCGTCAAGGCCGGCGAGATGACCTCGATCCTCCAGGACGCGCGCGCCCAGGCTCAAGGCGCGCTCGACCTCGCAATCTTCAATGCCAAGAAGGGTGACTACAAGCCTCAGTCTGACATCTGGACAACCTACAAGGACATGCCGTGGAACGACGGCAAGGAGAAGATCTACAATGTCCCGTGGACGCCCGTGACGGCTGAAAACGTCGACCAGCTGCTGGCGACGCGCAAGTGATACACCCGTGGGGCGGGCTGACCGCCCGCCCCACTTTCCACCAGGACTGGAAGAAGAAAACCATGACCGATTCAGATTCAATAGACGTCGATCTCAATTTTTCGCTGGGCGGCAAGGTCGCCCTGGTCACCGGCGGCGCCTCAGGCATCGGCAGTGCCATTGCATCGGCATTTGCCGCGAAAGGGGCCGTCGTCGGCGTGATCGATATCAATGAATCGGTTGCGCGGGCGAAGGCCGACGAACTCGGCAACGGCGCGAAATCCTTCGTCTGCGACGTGGCCGATCCAAGGTCCGTGGAGGCGGTGTTCGCCGCGGCGCAAGCGGCTTTCGGCCAAATCGACATCGTCGTCAACAGCGCCGGCGTCGCCATCCTTGCTGCCGCCGAGGAACTCACCCTCGACGCCTGGGACAAGACGATCGACATCAATCTCAAGGGAACGTTCCTTGTCTGCCAGGCTGCCGGGCGCGCCCTGATCAAGGCCGGCAAGGGCGGCAAGATCATCAACATGGCCTCGCAGGCCGGCAGCGTCGCGATCGACCAGCATGCCGCCTATTGCGCCTCGAAATTCGGCGTCATCGGCCTGTCGAAGACGCTCGCGGCCGAATGGGGCAAGCACGGCATCACGGTCAACACGATCTCGCCGACGGTCGTTCTCACCGACCTCGGCAGGAAGGCCTGGGACAACCCGCGCGGCGAGGCGCTGAAGCAGCGCATTCCGACCGGGCGCTTCGCCTTTCCGCAGGAGATCGCCGCGGCAGCCGTGTTCCTGGCGTCGAACGGCGCCGACATGATCAACGGCGCCGACCTCCTGGTCGACGGCGGCTACACCATTGTCTGAGCGGCGAAGGATCGGAGTAACAATGCAGCGGTTCATCAACAACCCCGACGAGGTCGTCGAGGATACGGTCAAGGGCTTCGTCAAGGCGCATGCCGACCTGGTCAGGCTGGGCAGCAACCCGCGCGTCATCGCCGCCCGCCATGCGCCGGTCGGCGGCAAGGTCGGCGTGATCACCGGCGGCGGCTCCGGCCACGAGCCCGCCTTCATCGGCTACACCGGCCGCAACATGCTGGACGCGGTCGCGGTCGGCGAGCTCTTCTCGTCGCCGACCGCAAAGAGCTTCCTCGACGCCGCGCGCGAAGCCAATGGCGGCAAGGGTGTCGTCTGCCTCTATGGCAACTACGCCGGCGACAACATGAACGTGAAAATGGCCATCAAGCTCGCGGCCAAGGAAGACATCGAGATCGCGACCGTTGTCGCCAATGACGATGTCTGCTCGGCGCCACCGGAAGAGCGCGAGAAGCGCCGTGGCGTCGCCGGCGAGATCTTCATGTGGAAGTGTGCCGGCGCCAAGGCCGCGCTAGGCGCCGGCCTCGAGGAGGTGCAGGCGATCGCGCAACGGGCGATCGACAATTGCCGTTCGATCGGCGTCGGCCTTGGCCCGTGCACACTGCCAGCGGTCGGGCATCCGAACTTCCTGATCGAGCCGGGCACGATGGAAGTCGGCATCGGCCATCACGGCGAACCGGGTGTGCGTGTCGAGCCACTGAAGCCGGCAGCCGAGATAGCCCGCGAGATGGTCAAGGTCGTCCTCGACGACCACGGTCTCGCCGCCGGAACCGAAGTGGCGGTGCTTGTGTCCGGCCTCGGCGCGACTCCGGTCAACGAGCTCTACATCCTCAACGACACGATCGAGACGGAGATCACTGGACGCGGCTTGACCATCCACAAGACCTATATCGGCAACTATTTCACCTCGCTGGAAATGGTCGGCGCCACGCTCACGGTCATGGCTCTCGACACCGAGTTGAAACGATTGCTGGACGTCGATGTCGATTGTCCGGCAAGGCTTTAGGAACAGGCGCATGCAGCAGTTTGACAACGCTTCCGCCGGCGACATCGTTCTTTCGCTGGCCGACAGGATCATCGAGAACCGGGCCTATCTCAGCGAAATCGACGGCAAGATCGGTGACGGCGACCACGGCGTCAACATGGCCAAGGGTTTCGGCATGGCGGCGGACAGGATCCGTGGCAACGACATGTCGCTGGCCACGGCCTTCGACACGCTGGGCACAGTGCTGATGACCGAGATCGGCGGCTCGATGGGTCCGCTCTATGGCGTCATGTTCACGCAATTCGCCGAAACGATCGAAGGTTCCCCGTCGATCGATGCCGGGACATTCAGCGCCATGCTCACCAACGGTCTCGACGGTATCCAGTCGATCGGCTCGGCCAAGGTCGGCGACAAGACGCTGCTCGACACGCTCGTCCCGGCCATCGAGGCCTTCGACGCCGCCAATGCCGGCGGCAAGCCGTTCCCGGAAGCCCTGGATGCACTGGTCGTCGCGGCCGAAAAAGGTCGCGACAGCACCAGGGATCTTGTGGCGAAGATCGGCCGCGCCAGCCGGCTCGGCGAGCGCTCGGTCGGTGTCCTCGACGCCGGCGCCACATCCTGCGCCCTGATCCTGGAAACCCTGGCGCATGGCGCCAAGCAGAAACTGCAGCTATCCGCGACCGCTGGAGGCTGAACACGGGCAAGGCTCCTCCCGAGCACTGGCTTCCGGCTGATTTCCAGCCGGAAGCCGGGTTGGTGCCCGATCGGACCAGACGCCATCAGGCCAAGATTGAGTGTTCTGCCATTTACGCTCATCTTGGCGATCGAACTTGGATTCGGGGAAACTTGGCAGCATGACCGTCAAGACATCATCGGCGCGCAAGAACGGCACCGTGCGAGCGGGCGCCGAAGCTGCGTCCGAGCCCATTCCGCTGCGCTATGGCGACGACCCGTATGTCTGGGCCTGCTGGCTCTACTACGAAGACCACATGACGCAAGGCGACATCGCCGAGATCATGGGCATTTCGCGGGCGACGGTGAACAGCTACCTGGCCGATGCCCGCGCCCGCGGCATCGTCAACATCTCGCTCGAGCCGTCACGGCTCAGCTCGCTGTCGATCGCGCAGGAGCTCAAACGTCACTTCGGCCTGCATGACTGTCTCGTCGTGCCGAGCGACGACAATACGCGGCCGCTGATCGACCGCCTTGGCGGAGCCGCGGCGCAGGCCCTTGCCAAGCTTTTGAAATCCGGTGACACGCTCGCCGTTGCCTGGGGGCGCACGATCCTGGCGATCGCGGAGCAGGCGTCGGTGCCCGGCCTTCAGGACGTCACCATCGTCCAGGCCACCGGCGGAACGGCCGCCAGCTTCGCCTATACGCCCGAGCTCTGCGCCGCCGCTATCGCCGGCGCGGTCAAGGCGAAGCTGATCAACATCACGGCGCCAGCGGTGGTTTCCACGGCCGAGGTTCGCGACATGCTGTTGCGCGAGCCGCTGATCCACAGCCAGTTCGGTGCTTTGGCCAAAGCCAACAAGGCGCTATTCGGCATCTCGTCGTTGCGTCCGAACTCGACGATCCACACCAGCGGCTTCTTTGAATCGGTTTCGCTGCAACAATATCTCGCCAGGGATGCCGTCGGCGTCGTCGCCGGCCGCTTCATCGACGGGCAAGGCAATCCGGTAGCCGGTCCGCTGGACGACCGCACGATCGGCATATCGCTCGACATGCTGAAGGCCATCGGCTTGCGCATCGCCGTCGCCGGCGGTTTCGACAAGGTGCCGGCGATCCTTGCCGCGCTGCGCGGCGGCTACGTCAATGTGCTGATCACCGACGCCGCCACCGGCCGCGGCATCCTCAATGCCGACGGCGTGACGGAACTCGACCAGAAGCTCTCGCAACGCCCAAGGGTCGACAACACGGTGGCGCTGCCCAGTAACTATCGCACCCACATCAAGAAGTTCCTCAACGACCCAAATGATGTCGTCGAGGAAATGCTCGACGGCGTGGTGAAGGCCAATGCCGCCTTTGTCATGCCGATCAAGGGGTCGCATCGCGCCCTCGTCGCCCGCACCGGACCGAGGCCAGGCAAGGTCGGGCTTGTGGTCGGCGGCGGCACCGGGCACGAGCCCTGCTTTCTCGGTTATGTCGGCAAGGGGCTTGCCGACGCCGTTGCCGTCGGCAACATCTTTTCGTCACCGCCTCCCGGCACGATCTTCCAGTGCGCCAACGCCGCATCAGGCGGGCAAGGCGTGCTCTTCGTCTACGGCAACTATGCCGGCGACGTGATGAATTTCGAGATGGCAGCCGAGATCGCTGCGGAACACAACATCGAGGTCCGCACGGTGGTGACAACGGACGACATCGCCTCGTCTCCGCTCGAGGACCGGGAGGGCCGACGCGGCGTCGCCGGCAACTTCTTCATGTTCAAGATTGCCGGGGCCGCCTGCGACCGCGGTTTGTCGCTCGACGCCTGCGAGGCCGTGACCCGCAAGGCCAACGCGCGAACCTTCACCATGGGGGTCGCGCTGGAGCCTTGCTCGATGCCGCAGACGCGCCGCCACAATTTCGAGATCGGCCCCGAAGACATCGAGATCGGCATGGGCATCCACGGCGAACCTGGTGTCATCCGTGAAAAGATGATGAGCGCCGACGCGATCACCGACCGGATCATGGACCGCATCTTTTCGGAAATGAAGCCGGCGGCGGGAGACCGTGTCGCGGTGCTGGTCAATTCATTTGGCGCAACGCCGATGATGGAACTGTACATTCTGTTCAGGCGCGTCGAGCAGCGGCTGAGCGCCAAGGACATCACGATAGAGGCGAACTGGGTGGGACATTACTGCACCTCGCTCGACATGGTCGGTGCGTCGATAACGGTCATGCATCTCGACGCCGAGCTTACAGAATTGTTGCACCACCCTTGCGACACGGCCGTCCTGCGGATTGGTTGAAGATAGGGAATAGGCGCCCCCGTGAAGACGGGCGGCATCCTGCTTGAGCTGGAGGAACACCATGTCGGACAATGCGGCGCGACGCCTGAGCAGGATGTTCTATCGCATATCGATTGCGATCGAGGCCGGAAAGGACCACCTCTCGGACCTCGACGGCGCCATCGGCGACGCCGACCATGGCATCACCATGTCGCTCGGCTTCATGGCGGTGAATGCGGAACTGGCCAAGCTCAACCTCGATGACACGCTGCCGTCGGAGGTCTTCACGGCCGCCGCCTCGGCCTTTCTCGACGCCGTCGGCGCCTCCACGGGGCCGCTTTATGCCACCGCCTTCCGGCGCGCGGCACAAGCGCTCAAACAGGATGAATGCCTCTCAGCCGCCGATCAGGCGATGATCGTCGAGGCCATGACCACCGGCATCAAGGAGCGCGGCAAGGGACAGCGCGGCGACAAGACGATGCTGGACGCCTGGATCCCGGCCACGGAAGCGGCCGTCAACGCACGCGCCCGTTCTGCCGGAGGCCCGGAAATGTGGAACAGCATACTGGAGGCCGCCGAAGCCGGCGCGAATTCGACGCGGTCGATGGTCGCTGCCCGCGGCAGGGCGGCCAGGCTCGGCGAGCGGTCCCTCGGTCACATGGACCCGGGTGCCGCCTCGGCCGTCATCATCCTGCGCGCGATGAAAGACACCTTTGGCGAAGGCGGACCGGCAAGATAGTCTTCTGCGTGGCCCCGGAGATTCGTGCAGCAAGTCAGAGCCCAGCAAGACCGACACCAGGTTCAGATAACAGCCTTTTCGAGGAACGGCCGGTTCTCCACGATGCGCTCGTAGCCGACCTCCGACAGGTCGAGCGTACGAAAGCCGCCATGGACGATGAGTTCCGCCACGCCGCGGCCGGCCGCCGGCCCCTGCTGCAGGCCGTGTCCGGAGAAGCCGTTGGCGAAGATGAAGTTCTTGACCTCCGGATGGGGACCGACAATCAGATTGTGGTCGAGCGTGTTGAAATCATAGTGCCCGGCCCACTGGTTCACGGCCTTGATCGCCTCGAATGCAGGCGAGCGCGCGGCCAGCGCCGGCCAGATGATCTCCTCGAACTCGTCGTAGCGCGGCTCGAAATCATCCCAGTCGGAACACGGATCTTCCACCGGCGGACAACCGGTCAGGAAGAAGCGGCCTTCCGGCCGGCAGAACACGCCGGACGGGTCGATCATCAGCGGCAGGCGGCCCTGGTTTACGGTGGCCGACCCCTCGGGAGACTGGGCGCAGTCGAACACGAACAACGTGCGCTTGCGCGGTTCCACGGGAACATCGAGCCGCGCCATGCGGGCGGTGAGCGCCGCCCGGGGACCGGAAGCATTGACCAACACGCCGGTCGATACCACCGCCCCGGATTTCAGGGTGACATCTGTAATATTACCGCCCTCGCGGCCAATGGCCACCACTTCGTCGGTCACGTACTCGACGCCCAGCGACCGCGCCTTGTTCTTGAAGCCGTACATCAGGCCGGTGTTGTTGAACCAGCCTTCGCCGGATCGGCCATAGGAGGCAAGCAGGATGTCGTCGACGTTTAGATGCGGAAAGGCGGCGGCCACTTCATCGCGCTGCCACAGCACCACATCCGCGCCGCAGGCTTGCTGCACGGCATGGTTCTCGCGCAATGTCTGCACCTGCTCCTCGGTGTTGGCGAGGAACAGGTAGCCGCCCTCGTGAAAGGCGAGATCAGGCCTGTCGGATCCCACCTGCATGGTGTCGGCGAAGTTGCGGATGAATTCCGTGCCGAACTGGCTGATGCGGACGTTGATGGGATTGGAGAACTGGTTGCGGATCGACGACGACGACAGCGACGTCGACGCCTTCGCATAGGTCGGATCCATCTCGACCACCAGGACGGTCCCTGAGAAGTCCGGATTGGCAGCCAGGAAATAGGCAACGGCGGAGCCGATCACGGCCCCGCCGATAATGACGACATCGTAGCTCTGCTTCACGATTTCGGCTCGTCGTCCGGATGGCCGAGTTCGCAGAACCAGCCGCCCAGATATTTCACCGACGGCGCCTTCGGATCCAGAACCGGCGTCCTCGCCTCGACCGCGGCGCGGAACGGCTCCGCGCTGTCCTGCGGATAGAATCCGAGATGGTTCGCGCCGCTGTTGTCGACCATCTTCAACCTGTTGTCGGAGATGCCGAACGAGATCGTGTGGCCGACGCGCGGCGCGGTCAGCGACGCTTCGACGAGGCGCACGCAATCGGCAAAGGAAAGGTACGACCACAGCATGCGGCGGTCGGCCGGCTCGGGGAATGACGAGAAGATGCGCAGGCACACCGTCTCGATGCCGAACTTGTCCCAATAGAGCCGGCTCAGGCTTTCGACAAAATTCTTCGACACGCCATACAGGCTGTCGGGCCGCACCGGCGCATCGACGCCGATATGCGCCTCGACCTCGTGATAGCCGATAGCGTGCACCGAGGAGGCGTAGATGACGCGCTTGACGCCGTGTTTCCGCGCCCCTTCATAGATATGGTAGGAACCGCGGATGCTGGAATCCAGGATCGTCTGCCAGGCGCATTCGAGCGGCGCGCCGCCGAAATGCACGATCGCGTCGCAGTCCTTGGTGGCCGCGATCGTCGCCTCCATGTCGGCAAGGTCGAACACCGCTTCTTCCTCGTGCGGAGCAAGATCGCCGAATGGTTCGCGGCCCGCCAGGCGGATCGTCTTTGCCAGCGGCACCAGCCCCTTACGCAGCTCCGAGCCAAGACGGCCGGCCGCGCCGGTGATCAGGATGCGTTCGTATTGGGGCATGGTCTACTCCACTTGTGCGACGGCGGCATTGATCCGCGCGATCGCTTCGGCAAGCACCTCCTCGCTGGTGGCGGTGGAGATGCGGAAATAGGGTGAAAGTCCGTAGGCGGCGCCCGGCACCGAAGCGACGCGGCCCTCATTCAGGAGATAGCTCGCAACCGCGGTGTCGTCTTCAAGCACGACGCCCTTGGGCGTCTTGCGGCCGATCAGGCTGGCGCAGCCGATATAGGCATAGAAAGCACCCTCTGGTGGCGGCAGCGTCAAGCCGTTGATGCGCCTGATGCCATCGACCACCAGGTTCCTGCGCGCTTCGAAGGCTTGACGGAACCGGGCCACCTCGTCCTGCGGGCCGTTCAGCGCGGCGACCGTCGCCGCCTGGGCGATCGAGCATACCGAGGTGACCGACTGGCTCTGGATGGTCGACATCGCCTTGACCAGCGGCGCCGGCCCGGCGGCGTAGCCGACACGCCAACCGGTCATCGCATAGGCCTTGGCGACGCCGTTGACGATCAGGCTTCGGTCCTTCAGCTCCGGACAGGCCTTGCCGAACGACACGAATTCACGACCGTCGAAGATGATGTGCTCATAGATCTCGTCGGACAGCACCAGCACCTGGCTGTGCCTGGCGAGGATTGCGCCAAGCGCCTTCAGTTCGGCCTCGGAGTAGACCGCGCCCGACGGGTTGCCCGGCATGTTCAGGAACAGCCATTTGCTCCTCGGCGTGATCGCCCGCTCGAGCAGTTCGGGCGTGAGCTTGAATCCGGTCGCTTCCGGGCATTCGACGACGACCGGCGTGCCGCCCAAGAGCTTGACCATCTCGGGATAGGACACGAAATAGGGCGCCGGCAGGATCACCTCGTCGCCGCCTTCCAGCGTCGCCATCAAGGCGTTGAAGATGATCTGCTTGGCGCCGTTGGCCATGACGATGTCATCAGCGGCGTAGTCCAGCCCGTTCTCGCGCCTGAATTTCGCGGCCACGGCCTCGCGCACTTCCGGCGTGCCTGCGGCTGCGGTGTAGAGGGTCTGGCCCGCCTTGGCGGCCGCATAGGCCGCTTCGGTGATGTGGGCAGGCGTCGGAAAATCCGGTTCGCCAAGGCCAAGGTCGATGACGTCGACGCCTTTGGCCCGCAGCGCCTTGGCGGCCTGGGAGGCCGCCATCGACGCCGACGGCTTGACCACGGAAAGGCGCGAGGAGATGTAGCTCATTTGCCGTCCTCCGTAACATATCCCCTGGATTGATCCTGCGCCCTCGCCTCGGCGCTGCGCTTGGCCGGATCGCCATAGCCGCCGCCGCCCGGCAACTCCAGGATCAACCGACGTCCCGCCGGCACATGCTGCCATCCCTTCGGTCGCATCAGCTTGCCGTCATCCAGCTTGACCACGCCAGCCTGGCCGTCCTTGCCGCCATTGCGGCCCTTTGCCGGATGCTTGACGCGGTCGAACATGGCCGAGAACTCGAACTCATGTCCGTCAAGGGCGCTGATTTCCAGAACCTGGCCAAGACCGCCGCGAAATTCGCCATCACCGCCCGAACCAGGCCGGAGTTCCTTGCGCCAGATGACGATCGGACCGGTGTGCTCCGTCGCTTCGATCGGCATGGTGTGAACGCCGGAGGGGAAGGCTGTTGCCGACAATCCGTCCAGTTCGGGACGGGCGCCCATGCCCCCTGAATTGAACATCAGCACCTCGGCGCGACGGCCGGCACCGCCGGCAACCGGCCGGGCCGAGATATGGATATTCCACAGCGCGGCGGCACCTTCCGCCAGGATCTTGCCGGGCAGCGCCTGGGCCATCGCGCCGAGCACGAGGTCAGGAACCATGTGACCGATGACATGCCTCAGCGATACCGGCGCCGGCCGGGCCGCGTTCAGGATGTTGACAGGCGACGACACGGTGAAGAAGGCCAGCGAGGCGGCATTGTTGGGAATGTCGGGCGCCACCACGCATTTCAGCGCATAGCAAGCATAGGCCTTGGTGTAGATGATAGGCACGTTGATGCCCCAGCGGCTCATCGGCGCGCTGCCGGAGAAGTCGACATTGAGATGGTCGTCATGCACCGAAACGGCCGCCGCCAGCTTGACCGGGTCGTCGTAGCCGTCGGTGACCAGTTCGTTGGACCATGTCCCCTTCGGCAGAGCCTTGATCCGTTCCAGCATGGCGTTATGCGTGCGCGAGAAGATGAACGCGCCGAGACCATCGAGCGATGCCAGGCCGATCTCGGTCATCATGCCGACAAGCCGCCGATGGCCGACCTCGTTGCACGCTGCAAGCGAATAGAAATCGCCGACAACCTGGTTCGGCTCGCGGACGTTGCAGCGCAGGATCTTCACCAGATCGCGGTTGACCACGCCCTTCTCGGCGAACTTCATGATTGGGATCTGGATGCCTTCCTCGTAGACCGACTTGCCGTCGGCGCCAAAGCCCCGCCCGCCGACATCAACGACATGCGCGGTGCAGGCGAAGAAGGCGACGAGTTCGCCATTCAGGAACGAGGGCGAGACCATCGTGATGTCGTGGAGATGGCCGGTGCCTTGCCAGGGATCGTTGGTGACGTAGGTGTCGCCCTCGTACATCTCCTCGCGCGGAATCTCGTTCATGAACTGCAGCACGGCCTCGGCCATGGTGTTCACATGCCCGGGCGTGCCGGTCACCGCTTGCGCCAGCATTTCGCCGCGCGGGTTAAACACGCCGGCGGACAGATCGCCCGACTCGCGCACGGAAGTTGAGAAGGCCGTGCGCAGCAGGGTCAGCGCCTGTTCCTCGACGACGGAGATCAGCCGGTTCCACATGACCTGCATGCGGATTTCGCCAATGTCGCTCATGCCGCGCTCTCCTTGCGGATCATCAGAATGGCACCGTCGCTCTGCATGACGGCGTCGAATGGTGTGGTGACGACCGTCGATGTCTCGCGCTCCACGATCACGGCCGGTCCCTTCACGCGGTCGCCTGCCGAAAGGCTGGTGCGTTCGACAATCGCCGTAGTCTGCATCGTCCCGGTACCCGGATCGAAGACCTCCCGTGTCACCGAGACCGGCACGTTGCGCGTGCCGGTCGTGATCTTGTGCTTTGCGGAGGCGGGCCGCTCGTCGCTTGCCTTCACGGACCAGGTGACGACCTCGATCTCGAGCCCGTCGAGCCCATCGATGGCGCGGCCGAAAAAGCGCTCGTAATTCTTGCGGAAGGCATCCGCCAGGGTGACGGCGGCGTCTCCGGCGAAAGGCTTGTCGGGCAGAGCAACGGGGATTTCCCAGCCTTGGCCCGCATAGCGCATGAAGGCGGTGATCTCGCGCACGATCTTGCCGCTGGTGCCGGCACGCACGAAGCTCTCGGCCGAAGCTTTCAGATCGTCGAGCAGCGCATTCGCCTCATCCGCCTTGAACTGCGAAAGCCGGATCAGTTTGGACGCCAGCGCCTCATAGCCGAAGGGCGCTTTGAGGAAGCCGATCGCCGAGCCGACGCCGGCACCCTGCGGCACCAGGCATTGGTCGAGGCCGAGCTTTTCGCAGAGCCGCGCCGCGTGCAGCGGTGCTGCGCCACCGAAGGCGATCATGACATTGTCCGAGATGTTCTTGCCGTTCTCGACCGCGTGAACACGGGCGGCGTTGGCCATGTTCTCGTCCACCACCTCGCTGATGCCGAACGCCGCCGACAGCGGGTTGAGCGACAGGCGTGCGCCGACATCGCTCGTGATCGCGCCTTGCGAGGCCGCAGCATCGAGCTTGATGGCGCCGCCCGCGAAATTGTCGGGGTCGAGCTTGCCCAGCACCAGATCGGCATCGGTGATCGCCGGCCGTTTGCCGCCACGCCCGTAGCATGCCGGCCCCGGCTCGGAACCGGCGCTCTCAGGGCCGGTCTGGATGCGTCCCATCGCATCGACCCAGGCAATCGAGCCGCCGCCCGCCCCGATCTCGATCATCTCGATCACCGGGATCGAGATCGGCATGCCGGAGCCCTTGCAGAACCGGTAGGTGCGCGCGACCTCGAAGGTCCTGGCCGTCTGCGGCGCATAATCCTCGATCAGGCAAATCTTCGCGGTCGTTCCGCCCATGTCGTAGGAGACGACGGTATCCAGATCGAAACGCAGGGCGATATCGGCGGCGAAGATGGCGCCGCCAGCCGGACCGGATTCGACCAGCCGCACCGGAAATTCGGACGCCGTTTCGACCGAGATCAGCCCGCCTCCCGAATGGATCATGAAGACCGGGCAGTCCGCGCCCATGTCCTTCAGCCGCGTCTGCAGCCGGGCGAGATAGCTGGCCATCTGCGGGCGGACATAGGCGTTGGCGCAGACCGTGTTGAAACGCTCGAACTCCCGCATCTGCGGCGAGACTTCGGCGCTGACGGAAATCGGCATATCCAGTTTTCGCGCCAGGATTTCGCGAGCCCGCTGCTCGTGCGCTGGATTCATGTAGGAATGGATGAAACCGATCGCGACCGCGCCAAAACCGCCCGCGGCGATCTGGTCGGCGATCTCTTCCAGGGCGGCCTCGTCCAGCGGCTGCAATTCCTGGCCTTCGGCGCCGATGCGGCCCTTGACGGTAAAGCGATGCTCGCGCGGGATCAGCGGCATCGGCAGTTTCAGGTTGAGGTCATACTGCTCGAAGCGGTTCTCGGTCCGCATCTCGATCACATCGCGAAAACCCTCGGTCGTCACCAACGCCGTTTTGGCGCCGCGTCGCTCGATGAGCGCGTTCGTCGCCAATGTCGTGCCGTGAATGACGATGCCGATGTCGGCTGTCGAAATCTTTGCATCGCGCACCACGATGGCGATGCCATCGAGGATCGCCTGCTCGGGCGCCGAATAGGTGGTGAGCACCTTGGTCGAAAAGATCGTTCCGCGCACGTCGAGCGCGATGTCCGTGAACGTCCCGCCGATGTCTGCGCCGAGACGGATGTCGTCTGTCCTGGTGGTCATGCCTTGGCCTTCTGCGAAGCAAGTGCCGCCTCGCGCATCTGGGAGAGGGTCTGGCGCGGGGTCAGCGCCTCGGGGGAAATCACGAGTTCCAGAACCGCACCAGTCGGCGATGCCAGCGCCCTCTCGAATGCGTCAGCGAAATCCGCGGTGGGTTCGACGCGTTCGGCATGGAAGCGGTAGGATCTGGCAAGGCCGACGAAATCCGGGTTCTCGATATTCGTTCCCGAAACGCGCGCCGGATAGTGCCGCTCCTGATGCGCGCGGATCGTGCCGTAAATGCCATTGTTCAGGATCAGCACGATGGGCTGCGCGCCGGCCTGCATGGCAGTCCCGAGCTCCTGGCAATTCATCTGGAAATCGCCGTCGCCGGCGAAGCAGACGACGGTGCGGTCGGGAAACGCCACCTTGGCGGCAATCGCCGCCGGCAGGCCGTAGCCCATCGCGCCGGACTGCGGCGCGAGCAGCCGCGCCTTCGGCCCGAACTTGAAGAACTTGTTCGGCCAGACCGTGAAATTGCCGGCGCCGTTGGTCAGGATCACGTCGTCGGGCAGGTTTTTGCGCAGCCATGCGCTGACTTCGACCATGTCGACCGGACCAGGCTGGGCGGGTGCCTTGAACGCACCTTCGTAGCTTGCCCTGGCCTTGGCACGCCATTCGGCCCACCCGCCCTCGACCGGGGTCAGCGCTTTGGCGAAAGCATTGGGGCCGGCATGGATGCCGACGGAAGGAATGTAGACCTTGCCGATCTCGCGGTCCGACCCGTGGACATGGATCAGTTTCTGGCTTGGCTCGGGCACCGACAGCAAGGTGTAGCCATCGGTCGTCATTTCTCCGAAGCGCACATTGATGGCCAAGATCACGTCGGCTTCGCGGATCAGCGCCTTAACGTGCGGCACCATGCCCACACCGGCCTCGCCGACGAAAACCGGCGAGCCATTGTCGAACTGATCCTGGAACCGGAAGGCTGCCACCACCGGAATGTCGGAAGCCTCGGCGAAGGTCTGCAGCGCAGTGCGTCCTTCGGCCGTCCAGTTGGTGCCACCGATCAGGATCACCGGCCGGCGCGCCGCGGCAAGCATTTCTTGGGTTGCGGCAACCGCCTCCACTGCAGCAGCGGGTTCGAACATTGCAGCCGGACCACTGAGCGGAGCGGCGTTCGTCATCGTGGTCAGCATGTCCTCCGGCAGCGCCACGACGACCGGGCCAGGCCGTCCCGTCAGCGCCGTGGTCCATGCCCGCGCCACGATCTCGGGAAGACGCGAAACCTCGTCGATCTCGACCGCCCATTTCGCCAGCGTGCCGAACACCGCGCGATAGTCAACCTCCTGGAATGCCTCGCGGCCCTTCATGTCGGTGCCCACCTGGCCGACGAACAGCAGCATCGGCGAACTGTCCTGCATGGCGGTATGGACGCCGATGCCGGCATTGGTGGCGCCGGGGCCGCGCGTCACGAAGCAGATACCCGGAGAGCCGGTCAGCTTGCCATAGGCGGAAGCCATGAACGCTGCACCGCCTTCGTTGCGGCAGAGCACGTAATCCAGTCTGCCTTCGGTATCGTGCAAGGCGTCAAGAACAGCCAGGTAGCTTTCTCCGGGCACGCCGAAGCTCTTGGTCGCGCCCAGTGCCATCAGGCACTCGACAAGAAGCTGGCCGCCATTGCGCATCATGGATCAACTTTCTCAATGCCCGGCGGATGGGCGTGAATACTTTGTCGCCTGCCGAGCTTGGGCCACTTTTCGTTTTGAACCTGCACGTTGACGAGACGCGGCGAAATCAAGAAATCTCATCTATTGGAAAGTTTTTCTTTGCCTGACGGAAGAGATCAGAACGCCCGGATTCATCACGCCCGACGGATCCAGGGCATCTTTAAGGACCGCCATCAAGTTTCGCTCCACCGGACTTCTGTTGGTGTCGGCCAGCACGATCTTCGAGCGGCCGAGGCCATGCTCGGCGGCAAAGCTGCCGCCCATATCAGTGGCCAGCGCGGCCAGCGCCTGGCCGAGCTCCAACGCCTTGTCGGCAAAGTCGCTTTGCCCTTCGGGAGGGCTCAGATTGTAGTGGATGTTGCCATCGCCGAGATGGCCGAAAGGATTGATGCGCACGCCCGGCAGGATCTTGCTGCACGCCGCTTCCCCAGCCTCTACAAATTCGGCGATCTTGCCTGGCGGCACCGAAATGTCGTGCTTGAGCTGCTGTCCCTCCAGCCGCTGGCCTTCGGGTTGCTCCTCGCGCAGATGCCAGAAGTGCGCCCTCTGGGCATCCGACATTGCAAGCGCACCGTCGATCACAAGCTCCTGCTCCATGCCCCACTCCAGTGCCGCCGTCAGGATGTCATCCAGCGGAACCCGGGCCGAGCTCGACGCGAGTTCAGCCAGAAGGTGAACCCCGCCCCGGGTTTCCAGCGGAAAGGAAAGGTCCGCCATATGTTTCAGCACCAGCTTGAGGCCGAAATCGGAAAAGAACTCAAGGCCGGAAAGGAATTCGCCCGCTTCGCCCCTCAGATACGTGCCGAAAGAGACCGCCGCGCCGCAATCGGCGAAGGTGAGCAGCGCCGTCGTCCGCTGCTTGGGCGCCGGAAAAAGCTTCAGCACCGCGCGCGTCACAATGCCCAGCGTGCCTTCCGAGCCGCAGAACAGCTTGCGCAACTGGTAGCCGGCATTGTCCTTCTGCACGGAGCGCAGCCCGTTCCACACCGTGCCGTCGGCGAGAACGACTTCGAGGCCGAGGACGAGGTCCTGCATCATGCCGTAGCGCAAGGCGTGGCTGCCGCCGGCATTGGTGCCGATCAACCCGCCGATCCGGGCGCTGCCCTCGGCACCGAGATGCATCGGAAAGATCAGACCATGCGGCTCCAGGGCCTCGTGCAGTGTGGCTAGGACCACGCCGGCTTCGACAACGATCGAACCGCTCGCGAGATCCGGCTTTTCCATCGCCGCCATGCGGGAGAGCGACAGGATCACGGCGCCGGCTTCGTGCGCGACGGCACCACCGCACAGGCCGGTGTTGCCGCCCTGGGGCACCACCGCCACGCCCGCCTCATGGCAGATTTCGACGACCCGCGCCACCTCCTGCGTGTTTGCCGGACGGGCGACGCCCAGCGGATTCGCTCCGTAGCGGCGCAGCCAGTCCCATCGATAGGGCTCGACGTCACCGCCCGAAAGCCAGCCTTTCGCACCAAGAACATTCGACAAGGCAGAGACGGGATCGGTCATGGGATAATCTGTGTGAGTTCGAGAGGCTCAGATGCGCCGCATCGCATCCGTACGGCATGGAACCCCGATCAATGCCCCAGAACCTGGGCGAGGAACAGTTGCGTTCGTTCGCTTTTGGCCGATGTGAAGAAGATCTCCGGCGGCGCCTCTTCGACAATCTCACCCGCATCCATGAAGATCACCCGGTCGGCAACCCGCCGCGCAAAGCCCATCTCATGGGTGACGCAGATCATCGTCATGCCCTCGGAGGCGAGCGTGACCATCACATCCAGCACTTCCGAAATCATTTCCGGATCCAGTGCGGATGTCGGCTCGTCGAAAAGCATGATCTGCGGCTGCATGCACAGCGAACGCGCGATGGCGACCCGCTGCTGCTGGCCGCCTGAAAGCTGGCCGGGATATTTCAAGGCCTGTTCGGGGATGCGGACCTTTTCCAGATAGCGCCGCGCCGTCGCTTCCGCCTCAGCGCGGGGCATCTTGCGCACCGGCATCGGCGCGAGCACGCAATTCTCCAGCACCGTCATATGCGGAAACAGGTTGAAGTGCTGGAACACCATGCCGACTTCGCGCCGGATCTCGTCGATGTTTCCGACATCATCGTTCAGTTCCGTGCCAAGCACCATGATGCTGCCGGCATTGTGTTCCTCCAGCCGGTTGATGCAGCGGATCATCGTCGATTTGCCAGAGCCGGAGGGGCCGCACACGACGATCTTCTCGCCGCGCGCGACGGTCAGGTTGATGTCACGCAGCGCATGAAAGGTACCGTAATACTTGCTCATGCCTTCGACGCGGACGGCTATTTCCTGCGTGGTTGGAACGGTCATCACGAAACTCCTTATCGCTCGCCGACCGACATGCGCCGTTCGAGGAAGGCGCCGTATCGGGACAGGCTGAAGACGAAGACGAAATAGATGAGGGCGATGAAGGCGTAGACCTCGACATAGGCGAACCGCCATTCGCCGGTTCCGTAGGCGGCGTTGCCTGACGCCAGGATCTCGAAGAAACCAACGATGACCACCAGGGACGTCTCCTTGAACGAGATCACGAACTGGTTGATCGTGGCCGGCAGCGCGTTGCGCATCGCCTGCGGCAGGAGGATGCGGCTGATGCGGTGCCAATAGCTGAGGCCGAGCGCCATCGCGGCCTCCTCCTGTCCTCGCGGAACCCCCTGCATGCCGCCCCTCACGATCTCGGCCTGATAGGCGGAGAAGAACAGCGCCGAGCCGAGGATCACCCGATACAGCTTGTCGCCCTGCAGCCACTGCGGCAGCGCGAAAGGCAGGACGATCGCGAAGGTGAACAGGATCGAGATCAGCGGAAGCGAGCGGACGCCATCGATGATGAGGCCCGTCGTGCGCGATATCCAGGGCAGTTCGGAGCGGCGCAGCAGGGCAAGACAGATTGCCAGCGGAAAGCCGATCAGGCAGGTCGTTACGAAGATGAAGAGCGTCAGCGCAAGCCCGCCCCACATTTCCTCGCCGACGAAGCTCAGGCCGAGCAGACCGCCTTTCATCAGCACATAGAAGACGGCCGCTCCGACCCCCCAGACGAGCGCGATGCGACGTCCCGTCCAGAAGGCGGGAATGCAGCTCAGCACTGTCATGGCCACGACCGTGACGCAGGCCAGCGCGGAGCGCCATTGTTCCTCATAGGGGTACAGACCGAAAAAGATGATGCGCCACCGGGCGGCGATGACCGACCAGCAGGCTCCGGACGCCGCATGGCAGGCGTCCGCCCCTCCGCTGGCATCGAACACCGCGGAGAAGACAGCCCAGTTCAAGAGCTTCCACCAGAAAGACAATCACCGAGAGAGAAAGCAGTGAAACCACGGCCTGAAGAGGCGTCGCGAAGAAGCGTCTCTTCAGATCCTCAAGTTTTCCTGAGGCAGGCGGAGCGACAACGACCATTTCCATCTCTCATCCCCTCAGTTGATTGCCCTTGAGGGCGATCGCTTTGTTGATGCGGTTGAACAGAGCCGCCAGGCTCAGATTGATGATCAGGAAGCCGGCCATCAAAATGCCGATCGCTTCGAGGGTCTGGCCGGAATGGTTGATCGTCAGCGCCGTGATCATGAAGAAGTCGGTGAAGCCGACTGCTATGCCCATCGTGGTGGCCTTCATCAGCCAGACATACTGGTTGGCCAGGATCGGCAGCATGGCGCGCAGCGCAAGCGGCAGCCGGACAAGCGTGAAAACCTGCCAGGGCGTGAGCCCCAGCGAACTGGCGGCCTCCACCTGGCCTTTGCCGACGGCCTTGAAGCCACCGCGCACGATCTCACCGATATAGGAACCGCCATAGATCGCGATGGCCACGACGAGTGCGGAAAACTCCGGCGGGATGCGCAGGCCGCCTCGCAGGTTCAGGCCTTGCAGCGAGGGCAGATCAAGCAACGGCGTGTCGGGCAAGCGACCAACAAACAGAAACAGAACCGCGCATACGAGCGCGGCTGCAACGGCGGCAAGCTGCACCGAGGTTCGTTGACCCAACGGACGGCTGAGCAGGGATGTCCGGCCCAGCCAGATCGGCAGGACGATGGCCGCGACCACGGCCAACGAAGCCGCCAGCAGTGCCAGCCCGCCGACGTTCGGCGACGGCATGTAGAGCCCACGGCTCGTGAGCAGCATGCCCCAGCCCTCATGCGCGTTGCGCGGCGTCGGCAGGTGCGTAATCAGCGCATACCAGAAAAACACCTGCAGGATCAGAGGGATGTTTCGAAAGACGTCCACGTAGGTGCGGCCGAGCAGCTTCGCCAGATCATTCGCGGACGTCTGCGCAAGCCCTACGATCATTCCGACCAGCGTCGCCAGCGCGAGACCGAAGCTGCCAAGAAACAGCGTGTTGAGGATGCCGATCAGGAAATACCACCAATAGGGATCATTGGCCGATGCCGGCAGAAGCGAGAAGCCCAAATCCCAGCCGGTCGACTTGAACAGGAAGTCGAAACCCGAGGTAATGCCCTGGGCAGCGAGATTCTGTCGCGCGATCAGGGTGCCGGCGATAACCAGCGCTCCAAGCGCGCCGACATAGAGCGCCTGCAGCAATGCGTTGCGAACCTTCTGATTTCTCAGCAGCTTAAACATCGACCGACCTTTCCTGGGAGGGAGGGCCGGCTCCGCGTTGGCGGAGCCGGCTATGCGTCAGTCGACCACCAGCGGGAACAGAACGCCGCCATTGGTCCACAGATTGGTCAGGTCACGATCCATCTTGTAGGGCGAGTCCTTGCCGAGATCGCGATCGAAGATCTCCGCATAGTTCCCGACCTTCTTGATGACGTTGTAGGCCCAATCGTCGGGCAACCCGAGACCCTTGCCCATGCCCGGTGCGGCGCCGAGGAACTTGGCGACCGCCGGCGACGTCGGCTTGGCCTTGATCTCGTCGACGTTCTTGGAGGTGATGCCTTCCTGTTCCGCGAACAGCAGGGCGCTGAGCGTCCAGTTGGCGACGTCGACCCAATTGTCGTCACCCTGCCGCAGGATCATGACCTCCGGCTCGACCGCGATCACGTCAGGCAGGATCACATGATCTTCGACCTTGCCCTTGGCCACGCGTGCGATGGCCAGGACCGGACCCCATTGCGCATAGAGGTCGCACCGGCCGGAGAAGTAGGCCTGTTCGAGCTCTTCCGTCTTTTCGATGACGACCGGCTCGAGCTTGATTCCGATCTTCTGGCTGTAGGCGGCGACCTGCTGTTCGATGGTCGTGCCCGCCGGGATGCAGATCGTGCCGCCCTCTGCGTCCTTGAGCGACTTCAGGTTGAGCTCCTTGTGCGCCATCACCTTGGTCGTGCCGAGGTAGTACGACATCGAGAACTGCAGCCCCAGTTCCGTGTCGCGGCTCAGCGTGCCGCCGGAAGCCTTGATGACGATGTCGACGTCGCCCGACTGAAGCGACGGCCAACGCTGTGCCCAGCTGATCGGCACGATCTTCAGCTTCGCCGGATCACCGAAGACGGCGGTGGCCACGGCCCGGCAAAGGTCGACGTCCATGCCCTTCCAATTGCCCTTGTCGTCGACTTCGGCAAAACCGAGATACGAGCCGTCATGGCCGGTGCAATTGAGCACGCCCCGCGCCTTGACGGTTTCGAGCGTCTTGCCGCCCGCCGCCTGAGCCGGCGCTGAAATCTGGACAAGGCTGAGCGCAAGGGCGGCAGCCGCCCCCCATTTGAGAAACTGCATAGTCATTCTCCGCTGTTGAGGTTGTTGGATTTTTATGTTGTTGGGGCTGTCTGGCCCGGGTTGAAAGCCGCCTTCACTCGAGAAGGGGGGTCGGCTTCGGTAGGGCAGAGATCTTCAGATCGCTGCCCCAATCTTGTTGCGTCAGCCATCGGTGCAGGGCAGCGACAGCTTTCACGCGTAGGTGCCCTCTGGGCACGACCAGGTAGAAGCCCGGTATTTCCTCCTCCTTCATGTCGACGAGCACGTCGCGCCCAAGCGGCGCGACAAGCGCGCCCGATCGCAAATCTTCTTCGGCATCCATGACCGACACGAGCCCGATGCCGATGCCCTGCAGCGTCGCGCGCCGCATCGTCGCGGCGTCGTCGAAGCCGATGCTGCGGTCGCCGTCCGCCAGCTCGACGCCGAGGTGCCGCAGGATGTCAGGCCACAGACGCTTCGACTTCACCGTGTCCAGCAGCGTGAAGCGGGTCAGGTCCTTCGCCGATCCGATCTGCCCGCCGATCGCCGGCGTGCAGCAGATGATCTTCGGGTCCGGCACAAGCAGCGTCGTGTCGTAGTCGGACCAGCCGCCATACCCCCACTGCACTGTCATATCGACATCGTCGCGTCCGAAGTCGGGCAGATCGACCATCGTCGTCAGCCGAAGATCGGCGCCCGGCAATATCTCGCGGAACAGCGACAGGCGCGGCAGCAGGTAGTGGGTGGCGAAATACGGGCTCGCATTGAGATTGATGCGATCCCGGTAGGTGGATTTGGTGACCCGGCGCACCCCTTCGGCAAACTCGTCGAAGCCGGCCTTGACGTAGTGCGACAAAAGGATCGCCGACTCGGTCAACTCGATCGAGCGCCCCTTGCGCTCGAACAGGGTCACCTGCAGCGTGTCTTCCAGCAGCTTTATCTGCTGCCCGACAGCCTGAGGCGTCACCAGCAATTCGTCGGCGGCCTGCCGAAAGCTCTTGTGCCGCGCGACCGCGTGAAAAACCCGCAGGGCATTCAGCGGCGGAAGGCGCGGCTTGCCAGTCATCGTTCGTTCAGCTCCTTCCGGTTTTCGAACTCCATTGTGCACGGCACGTCACGGTCACTGCGGCCAGCGCACTGACCTCAAGCGTAGATGTAACCGCCTGAAACGATTATGTTTTCACCAGTCATGTAGGTGTTCTTGGGGCCACCGGCCATCAGCACCCATTCGGCGATTTCCGTCGGCTGCGCGCCGCGGCCCAGCGGGCTCGCCTTGGCCAGTTCCTCCAGGAAGCCGAGAGCGGCCGCGCGCTCGGTCGCCATGCCGGCGGGAGCCACGGAATTGACGAGAATACCGTCCTTGGCGACGTGATGCGCGAAGGAGCGGGTGAGGCTGACCACCGCCGCCTTGGTCGCCGCATAGTGGGCGTTCTGCGGATGCGCTTTGAAGGCGTCCACCGACGTCAGGTTGACGATGCGCCCGCGAATCTCGGCCTTGGGTTCCTGCGACTGCATATGCCGGACGGCCGCGACCATCATGTGGTAGGTGCCCTTGATGTTGATGCCGTTGGAGGCGTCCCATTCGGCGTCGCTGATTTCGAGCAGCGGGCGGCGGGGATAGATCGCGGCGGAGTTGATCACCGTGTCGATGCGCCCCAGCTTCGAAGCGATTGCATCGAAGGCGGCGTGGCACTGCGGCCCGACCTGGATGTCACATTTGGCAAAGGCCGTCGGCAGGCCTTTCGCGCTTGCCGGTTCAAGTGCTGCTTCAGCCGCCTCAAGGTTGATGTCGATGATGCCAATCTTGGCGGCACCTTCGTCGACCGCCATGCGGGCCAGCAGCGCGCCGAGGCCGGAACCGCCACCCACGATGAGTATCGAAAGACCCTTCATGTCCTATGTCCCTACTTGCTGCCGCTCGGCGTGGTCGGGCGGGTTGGCATGATGTCGAAACGGGTAACGTCGGCCCAGGCGGGCAAACCAAGCAGGGCCACGACCATCCGGGCCACGTCCTCGGGCTGGACAGCGACATTGCCGGCATACATGGCGGCGCGGGCCTTGGCGTCGAGGATGTCCTTGTAGAGCTGCGTCTCGACCCGACCCGGCACGATCTCCGTCACGCGGATGCCATGGCTGGAGAGGTCGGCCCGCAGTGCTGCGGCAAAACCCGCGATCGCCGCCTTGGTCGCGGAATAGACGGCTACATTTGGAAACGCGGCATGGCCGGCCGAAGAGCCGGTGAAGACGATGTGCCCTGCCCCGCGATCGCGCATCTGCGGCACGACCAGCCGGGTGAGGATGATCGCCGAACTGAGGTTGACCTCCAGCGTCGCGTCGATGTCCGATATTTTCATGTCGGCGAAATTGCCGAGCGGCGGCATCACACCCACATTGTTGATCAACACGTCTATGTGCAGATCGCTCACCACAGCCTCGAGCGCCTCCCGGTCGGTGACGTCGACGGCGATGGGCGTGATTCCGGGTCGCGTGGCCCGCAATTCCTCCAGCGCGCTCTTGCTGCGGCCGACGGCATAGACATCGTAGCCGGCCTCGCTGAGCGCCACCGCCATCGCTCGCCCGATGCCGCTCGTCGCTCCTGTGATGAAGGCTGTCGTCACGTAGGCTTCCCCGTTGTCTGGAGATCAGTGTGTGGCTTTGGCCGGCACAGTGAAACCAAGAAAACCAGGAAAAAGGAAAGATAAGCTTTCTCATCGACCAATGCCACGACATTGCTGCACTGCGGTCCGCAAATGCTGCATGCCCGCAAAAGTCAGGCATCTCGCAGGTACTGTCCGACTTTTTCCTTCGCGGAATCGCCCACGACCAACCGTCTTGAGCGAAAAACCTGGCTTTGCCTTTGGTCGAGAAACGGCTTGCCGGCACATGTTGGCAAGACCGCTTCCGCATGATCAACGCGTCGGGGCAGCCGTCCCTTTCAGATCGGAGAAAAGAGAGGCCGCGGCGGCCTTCTGGGCCGCATCCGTCGTTTCGACGCCGGAGGCCAGCGCAAGAGCACGGACACGCTCGAGACTGTTTTGAAGATGCTTGCGCATGGCGTCCCGCGCGGCGCGGCCATCCTGCTTCTCGATGGCTTCGACGATCTTCCGGTGCTCGCTGTGGATACGCGCGTAGTAGGCATCCTTGAGTTCGGGCACCACCACGTGACCAAGCTGGAAGCGCGGCACGATGACGGGGCGCAGATACTCCAGGAAGCCATGGATGAACTCGTTGCGCGCGGATTTGGCGATGGCCAGGTGAAAATCGTAATCGTAGTGGACCGGCACCGCGCCGGGATCCTCATTACGGGCGTCAACCTGCTCCATCAGCCTGCGAATGGTGCCGGCCTCTGCCTCCGTCCGCCGCTCGGCGCAAAGGCCGGCGGCCTCCACTTCCACGCTCAGCCGCAATTCCAGCAAAGACACGGTTTCCGGCAAGGTCTTGAGCGCGTCCTGCGGTATCGAAAAATTGCGCGGCGCCGGCGCCTCGCTGACGAACATGCCACGGCCCTGCTGGGGAATCACCATGCCTTCGGAGCGCAGCCGCGCAACCGCCTCGCGCACAACCGTGCGACTGACATCATATTCGGCGCCAAGCTCAGCCTCGGTCGGCAACTGCGCGCCGGGTTGCAGCCTGCCCGAGCGTATCTTCTCCGACAGGCTTTCGGCCACGACGGTGGAAAGTGGCTTGCGCTTGGTCATCGGTCTCCTTCCACCATGCCCGGATGCCAAATGAAAGGTCCGAATGCCGGGATGATGCCCCAACCGGCAAGGCCTTTCAAACCGCCGCCGTCACGATCAACTCGACCAGCATGCCAGGCTTCGCCATCCGGCCTTCGCCAGACGAGCGAGCCGGCGCATGCTCCTTCGGCATCCAGGCGTCCCAGACCGCGTTGACCTCGTCGAAATCGCGGATGTCGTCCAGCCACATCTGCACGTGCAGGATGCTTCTCTTGTCGGTGCCGGCCTTGGCGAGCAGCGCGTCGATCTTGCCGAGCACTTCACGCATCTGGTTTGCCGCGGACTGGCCGGGCGTGGCGACCTGCCCGGTCAAGTAGAGCGTGCCATTATGGATGACGCCATGATGGATGCGCGTGTCGAATGCAAACCGCTGGATAGCGTTCATTGGCTTTCTCGTCATGCACCGGGAGTGGGACGGATCGGGTTGCCCTGCAGGTACTGCGCATAAGGCGCCTGGACGAGCCAGCCGGCATCGACCGGCAAGGTCACCCCGGTGATCGACGCGGCGCGCTCCGAGCACAGGAACAGGGCGGCCTCCGCCACGTCGCGCGGATCGACGAAGCGGCGCAGCGCCGTGGTCGCCCTGATCGCGTCGGGGTTGCGCTCGCCGCTGGCGATCTTGGCCTTCAGCCCGTCCGAGAGCGTGTAGCCGGGCGCGACCGCGTTCACCCGCACCCCTTGCGGGCCGAGTTCGGCGGCAAGGATTTGCGTCAGCGCCAGCACCGCGTGCTTGCCGGGCGTATACGCCGGAAGCGAAAGCGGCGCGAATGAAGCAAGCGAGCCGACATTCAGGATGGCGCCCCTTCCCGCGGCCGCCATCAGTCTGCCGAACACCTGGCAGCCGAGCAACGTGCCGCGATAGTTCACGCGCCACATCTTCTCGTCCTCGTCCAGGCCCTGGTCGAGGACCCGCTTGCCGCTCTGCAGCATGCCGGCGCAGTTGACGACGACGTGCGGCACGCCGAACGCCACCTCGACGGACCGTGCCAGCGCTTCGACCGACGCGGCATCCCCGACATCCGTCTCGAAGAAGCGGGCGGCGGGAGACCCTGCGGCTTCGCACGCGGCGGCGACGGCATGGCCGCGCGCCGCATCGCGCCCCGACACGGCGACACACAAGCCCTCCTCGGCAAAGCGCAAGGCAATCGCGTGGCCGATGCCGGAGGTGCCGCCGATCACGACGGCCGTTTGCGCCTCAGCCATTGCCGCGGTCCTTGCGCTCGATGTCGAAGAATTCCGACATGCCGCGGACCTGGAAATCCATCATCGGGCGCCCCGGCTGGACACGGCAGCCTCTTTCGCGTCCCGCGCGCAGCAAGGCCGTCTCGGCCGGTTCCATGATGATGTCCACAACCGTCATGTCCGGGGTCAGCCGGCTGACATCCAGCGGCAATGGATCGCCGGCGTGCATACCGACCGGCGTCGCGTTGATCGCCATATCCATGCCCGAGGGATCGGCGTCACCGACCTCGATGCGACAGTTCGGAAACGCCTTGGCAACCAGCCCCGCCAGTTTCCCGGCTCGGTCGGCATCGATGTCCGCCAGGCGGATCTCCTCGGCACCAGCTTCGGCGAGGCAATAGGCCAGCGAGGCGCCCGCGCCCCCTGCCCCCACCTGCAGGACGCGCCGGCCGGCAATCTGATGGCCGCCGGCCTTCAATCCGTCGATGAAACCGACGCCGTCGAAATTGTCGGCATACCAGGTTCCGTCGGCCTGGCGGCGCACCGAATTGGCGCTCTGCACGCGCGCTGCCCGATCATGCGCGGCGGCGCATTTATGATAGACCGCCGTCTTGTAGGGCACCGAAATGATCACCCCGCGGATGTTCTCGGCAGCGGAAATGCCTGCCCAGAATGTCTCGAAATCCTCGGGACGGCAGCTCAACGGCACCATCAGGCTGTCGAGGCCCTTCTGTTCGAAGATTTCGTTGAACATTCCGGGACTTTTCGCATGGCCCACAGGATGGGCCAGCATCACGAAGATATCCGCCTTGCCGGTTCCGCGCATTGTATTCATACCCTTTCGTTTGACAATTCGTGGCCGCTCAGCGCGCCATCGGAGCGCCCATCACGCCCAGCCCGATAAAGCCGATCCTCATGCACCACCTTTCTTTTTGTGACACGGCCTGCAAGATCTGTTGCGGCCCGATGCAGGTATGATATATGACATCATACAAATTTCAATCCATGTTTTACCGGAGTCTGGCGAAAATGCAGGAGCGCCCAAATCCTTTGAAGGCGGCCGTGGCTGACGGACAGCCGCATATCGGCCTGTGGTGTTCGCTGGCGTCCGCCCTGACTACGGAGGTGGTCGCGGGCTCCGGCGCGGGCTGGCTGCTGATCGATGGCGAGCACAGCCCGAACGATTTGCGCAGCGTGATGGCGCAGCTCCAGGTGCTTGGCGGCTTTGCCTGCGAAGGCGTCGTGCGCCTGCCGTCGGACGACCCAAACCTGATCAAGCAGGCAATGGATATCGGCGCCCGCAGCCTGATGATCCCGAATGTGCGCTCGGCGGACCAGGCCCGCGCGATTGTCGCCGCGATGAGCTACGCGCCTCTCGGCTTCCGCGGCTTCTCCGTCGGCCATCGCGCCAATGCCTTCGGCCGCGTCGCAGGCTATCATGCCAATGCGCGCAAGCAGCAGTTGCTGGCCGTGCAGATCGAATGCGAAACCGGCGTTGCCAACGCGGTAGATATTGCTGCGGTGGACGGCGTCGACGTCCTCTTCGTCGGCCCCGGCGACCTGTCGACCAATATGGGCGCCATGGGAAATCCCGGCGCCGAGCACGTGCAGCAGGCGATTTCGTCGGTGCGGCAGGCGGCCGCCAGGGCCGGCAAGGCAAGCGGCATCCTGGCGCCCGTGAAGGCCGATGCCGACCGCTATATTGCGGATGGCTTCACCATGGTCGCGGTCGGTTCGGATCTTGGCCTTCTGGCGCGCGGCTCCGACGCCCTGATCGCTTCCTTCAATCACTGACGAAAAGCGCGCCATGGCCATTCCGCCCTACAAAACCCCTGCCCGCACCGGCTACGACATCGTCATCGTCGGTGGCGCGGCGGTCGGGTCGTCGATCGCCTACTGGCTCAGCCAGGCCCTCGGCACAAGCGCATCGATCCTGGTGGTCGAGCGCGACAGCAGCTACGAGTTCTCCTCCACAGCGCTGTCCACCAGCGCGATCCGCCAGCAATATTCGAACCCAATCAACGTCAAGATCAGCCAGTTCGGCATCGAGATCATCCGGGGCTTTGCCGAGCGGATGGCGCCCTTCTTCAAGGGCGAGCCGGCGCCCGATCTCGGCTTCCGCGAACATGGCTATCTCTATTGCTGCTCACCCGAGGGAGTCGAAGCGGCCCGTGCGCGCGTCGACCTGCAGCGTAGCCTCGGCGCCCACACTCTGTTCCTCGAGCAGGGCCCGTTGAAGGACCGCTTTCCCTGGCTCAACGTCGAGGATCTCGGCGGCGGCGCCTGGGGATCGCGCGACGAAGGCTGGTTCGATTCGATGGGCCTGCTCAACGGCTTTCGCCGCGCCGCGCGCGGCTCAGGCGTGGAGTACGTGGACAACGCGATAACCGGACTGGACGTCGCGGACGGAAAGGTCGTCGCGGCAAGGCTGGCGACCGGCCAGACCATCTCGTGCGGAACCCTTGTCGATGCGGCCGGTCCGCGTGCCCAGCAGGTGGCCGCCATGGCAGGGCTGTCGATCCCGGTCGCGCCTTACAAGCGATACAGTTTCGTCTTTTCGAGCGCCACGCCGATCCCCGGCCGGATGCCGAACGTAATCGACCTCTCAGGCACGTTCGTGCGGCCGGAGGGGGAGCTTTTCCTGACCGGCAACACGCCGCTCGACGATGGCCCGGCGGACTACGACGATTTCGAGATGCATCATGAGGAATTCGAAGAGCGGATCTGGCCTGCGCTTTGGCATCGCATTCCTGCGTTCGATGCCTTGAAGGTCCAGACAAGCTGGACCGGCCACTATGAATACAACATGCTGGACCACAACGGCATCGTCGGCTTCCACCCTGAGGTGACGAACTTCATGTTCGCCAACGGGTTCTCCGGGCATGGATTGCAGCAATCGCCGGCTGTCGGCCGCGCTGTATCCGAACTGATCGTTCACGGCGCCTTCCAGACGCTCGACCTGTCGCCTTTCGGCTATGAACGGATCCCACGCAACGAGCCTTTCCTCGAGGAAGCGGTGATCTGAATTTCCGAATTGCGCGGGCGCGTCAGCGAAAGATCCGTGTACGACGATTGCTCGGCCCTGACGGGCCTTCATCGGAGATCATCAACCGACCAACACGGCCACGACGGCTGCACAATCGCCGGCCTTGACCAAGCCAGGAAAATGCCGCGCCGCCAGCAAGCCCGACATCCTGGCCCTGATCTCGTGCGGCGCGACACCGGTACGGCCGACGGAATGGATGCGGGCCAGCACCTGCCCCTCTTCCACCTTCTCGCCGAGATCTACCATCGTTTCGATCATGCCGTCGTCCTCGGCGAAGGAGAAGCATTCGCCCGACGGCATATCCAGCCATTGGGTTCTGACCTTCTCGACCGCACCAGAAACGATGCCGGCATGGCGCAGTAAATTGAGCACGCCGCGCCGGGCAATCCGCACGGTCTCCGCGCGGGACGTCCCGCCACCGCCCAACTCGGTGGTGATGAACAGCTTGCCCATCTCCTCGGCGGCGGTGTCGAACATGCCGACCGCGTCGATCTCCAGCATCTTCATCGACCACGGTGCCGAGAACGCCTCGACCGCGTCAAAACCCTTGGCTTCCAGCACCTTGTCGGGGCGGATGTGGGCGGCGCAGAACGGCACGAAGTCGAGCGTCCTGCCACCGGAATGGAAATCGAGCGCGATGTCAGTGCGAGGCAGAAGCTCGCGCTGGAAGTAGTCGGCGATCTTTTCCGTCACGGTGCCGTCGGGGCGGCCGGGGAAGCTGCGGTTCAGATTACCCTTGTCGATCGGCGAGGTGCGCGTGCCGGCGCGGAAGGCCGGATAGTTCATCGCCGGCACGATGATCACGGTGCCGCTGACCTCTTTCGGGTCGAGCGTGCGGGCAAGGTCATAGAGCGCCAGCGGCCCCTCATATTCGTCGCCGTGGTTGCCGCCGGTAAGCAGCGCCGTCGGCCCCTTGCCGTTGCGGATGACGCAGATCGGGATCATCACAGAACCCCAGGCGGAGTCGTCGCGGCTGTAGGGCAAGCGCAGGAAACCGTGCTGGACGCCGTCGCGCTCGAAGTCGACGGTCGGCGCGATCGGCGACGGACGAAGACTGGACATCGGGCTCAATCCTTCACCACCAGTTTGCGTGGCACATTGGCCAGGCACTCGACGCCCGCCTCGGTGATCAGGATCGACTCGGTGATTTCGAGACCCATCGTCTCCAGCCACAGGCCGGTCATGAAGTGGAAGGTCATGCCGGGCTTGAGCTCGGTGCGGTCGCCGGGGCGCAGGCTCATCGTGCGCTCGCCCCAGTCCGGCGGATAGGACAGGCCGATCGGATAGCCGGTGCGGTTGTCCTTGACGATGCCGTACTTCTTCAAAACGGCGAAAAAGGCGTTGGCAATGTCCTCGCAGGTGTTGCCGGGCTTGGCCGCGGCAAGGCCGGCCTCCATGCCTTCCAGCGTCGCCTTCTCGGCATCGAGGAATTCCTGCGTCGGCTTGCCGAGAAAAACCGTGCGCGACAGCGGGCAATGGTAGCGATTGTAGCAGCCGGCAATCTCGAAGAAGGTGCCCTCGCCCGACTTCATCGGCTTGTCGTCCCAGGTCAGATGCGGCGCCGAGGCATCGGCGCCCGATGGCAGCAGCGGCACGATCGCCGGATAGTCGCCACCAATACCGTCGACGCCGCGCGTGCCGGCGTCATAGATTTCGGCGACGAGATCGCATTTGCGCATGCCGACCTCGATTGTGTCGACGATGCGCTGGTGCATGGCTTCGACGATGCGGGCGGCCTTGCGCATATAGTCGATCTCGGTCGGGCTTTTGACCGCGCGCTGCCAGTTGACCAGCGCGGTAGCGTCGACGAAACGGGCATTGGGCAGGTGCTTTTGCAGCGAGGCGAAGGCAGCCGCCGAGAACCAGTAATTGTCCATCTCGACGCCGACGGTCAGCTTGCCCCAGCCGCGATCGGCAAGCACGCTGGCCAAAAAATCCATCGGATGGCGCTCGGTCGACTGCACATAGTGGTCGGCGTAACCGACGATGTTGTCGTGGGCGAGGTAGGCGGTGCGTTTGGCGCCATTAGCGTCCTGGCCGCGGCCATACCAGACCGGCTCGCCCGACGGCGGTACGATGACAGCTTGATGCACATAGAACGACCAGCCATCATAGCCGGTCAGCCATGCCATGTTGGAGGGATCGCTGACGATCAGGAGATCGACGCCTTTGGCCTCCATGGCCTTCCGGGTCTTGGCGAGGCGCTCCGCATATTCGCCGCGCGAGAATTTCAGGTTTGGCTGCATTGTTCTTGATCCTCGTTTTTTGGGCCTCGCGGCCAGTATCAGCTTTCGAAAATGGTTCCGGCGTTGGCGGCCCGTGCGCGGTCGCGAGCCAGTGTGGCAATTGCGGTGTCCTGCACACCGGTGCCGGTCAGGTCGGCAACAGTGATGTCGCTGGCCGAGCGCCGGCCGTGCTTTTCGCCGGCGATGATCTGGCCGAGTTCGGTGACATCGGCGTCGGCTTCCATCACGCCGGCGGCGATGGCGTGATGCAATTCGCCGAGACGCCGGGTCTGCTTGGCGCTGTCGGCGACATAGAGATCGGCCATGCGCAGGATCGCCGGCGCGATCTCGTTCTTGTGCTCGGCGTCCGAGCCCATAGCGGTGATGTGCTGGCCGGCCACAATAAACCCGGCCTTGATCAGCGGCTCGGTCGACGGCGTGGTGGTGACGATGATGTCGGCGCCGGCAGCCGCCTTTGCAGCATCGGGCTCGGCGCGCACGATGATGCCCAGCTTCTTGCGTAGGCCGGCCGCGGTGGCTTCCGCCTTGGCGGCATCGCGCGCCCAGATGCGGGCTTCTTCGATCGGCCGCACCAGGCGCAACGCTTCCAGTTGCAGCCCGGCCTGCACACCGGCACCGAAGATCGCGGCAACGGAGGAGTCCGGCCGCGACAAATGCTTGGCCGCCACCGCCCCGGCGGCGGCAGTACGGACATCGGTCAGATAGCCATTGTCGAGCAGCAATGCTTCGACCAGTCCGGTCTTTGACGACAACAGCACCATCATGCCGTTGACGCTGGGCAGGCCGAGTTTTGGGTTGTCGAAGAAGCCGGGACTGATCTTGATGGCGAAGCCGTCAATGCCCGGCACGTAGGCGGTCTTGACGTCGACCTCGCCGCGATGCTCGGGGATGTCGAGACGCAGGATCGGCGGCATCGCCACCGGCACGGTGGCAAGCGCGCGAAAGGCATTTTCGACACAAGCGACGGCGTCGAGATCGAGTTTCACGATTGTGCGCAGTTCGGCCTCGGTGAGGATGGTCATCCGGCTCATGCGGCACGCTCCACGGTTGATGGCACTTCACCGCAGACGATCCTCCGGTGCAGCGTCATGTCGATGTTGCGGCCGGATAGGATGAGCACCGTGGGGCCGCTGGCTTTGACTTTGCCGGCAAGCAGCGCGGCGATGCTGACCGCACCGGCGCCTTCGACGATCTCTCGTTCCTGCTCATAGGCGTGACGGATCCCGGCGGCGATCTCATCCTCGCTGAGCAGCACGACATCGTCGAGCAGGTCGCGGCACATGGCAAAGGTCAACCGGTTGTCGCGGCCGATGCCGCCGCCAAGCGAATCCGCCAGTGTCGGCAGTTCCTCGACCTCGACCGGGCGGCCGGCATCAAGGCTCGCCTTCATCGCTGCGCCCCGCGCCATCGAAACGCCGATGACCTTTGTCCTCGGGCTGACGCCCTTGACGGCAGCCGCAACGCCCGAAGCCAACCCACCACCGGACAGCGGCACCAGCACCGTTGCCGCGTCCGGAACCTGCTCGATGATCTCCAGACCCAGCGTCCCCTGCCCGGCCACGATGTCAGGATGATCGAAAGGCGGCAGCATGACCAGGCCTTGTTCGGCGACCAGCTTCTCGACTTCCTGCTGCGCGTCGTCCTGGCTGTTGCCGACGATGCGGATGTCGGCGCCGAGGCGGCGGATGGCGTCGAGCTTGTTTTCGGGCACCAGCCGCGACATGCAGATCACCGCACGCAGGCCTTCGAGCTTTGCCGCATGGGCGAGCGCCCGGCCATGATTGCCGGTCGAGGCCGCGACAGCACCGCGCAACTTCTCTTCAGGGCTTAGCGAGGCGATGGCGTTCGAGGCGCCGCGCAGCTTGAAGCTGCCGGTGGTCTGGCGGTGTTCGAGCTTGAGGTAAACCGGTGCACCCAAGTGCTCGGAAAGACTCAGGGAAAGCGCGGTCACCGTTTGCTCGACCTTGCCGGCAATGCGGTCGCGCGCTGCGCGAATATGCTGAAGCGTGACCTCTGTCATCTTATCAACCAAGCGGCAGCGTCATCAGCCGGCCGAATTCGGGACGCTGCTTGTCGTCGCCACAAAGTCGCAGGCAGTTCCAGGCACTGGCCTGGTTGCTGGTGACAACGGGGAGACCGATCGCCTGTTCCATGCCGGGCACCGCAAGGGCTGCCCGCAGTGCCGTGCAGGAGACAAACAACGCATCGGCCTCTGCATGCGTTGCTTCCCGGGCCAGTTCGACCAGCGAGGCCGGCGCAATACGCGCCATCTCGCGGTCGTCCTCGAAGCCAAGACAAGTGAAGCTCAGTATGTCAAAGCCGCGCTCGGCGAAATAGGTCGCCATCGGCCGGCTGGTCTCGACGGTGTATGGGGTGAGGATGCTGATCCTTTTCGCGCCCAGCGCTTTCAGCCCACGCACGCCAGCCATGGGTGGCGTCACCACCGGTACGCCCGGCTTGGCGACCTGCACCGCTACCTCGATCTCGGCATCGCCGATCACCACCGAGGCCGAAGTGCAGGAATAGCAGATGGCGTCGAGCGGCTCGTCCGGCAGGATCAGCGCCGCGCCGGCCGACAGCTCCGGCTGCATCTTGCGCAAATTCTCCGGCGTGGTCGGATTCTTGTAGGGGATGCGGGCGATATAGACGCCGATCCTGTCGCTCGCCACCATGCGGCGGAAATCCGGTTCGCTGGTGTGGTCGGTGGCAAGGATGATCAGGCCGACGCGCTTCTCCAACGGACGCGCGTCGAGCGCCGGCCTGGTCGGCATCAGTCTGATCTCGGGCAGCGGTTTCATGAAAAGCTACCTTTCGATCTTGCCGTAGCGATGTTCCAGCCAGCGCAGCAGCACGACCGAGAACAGGCTGATGACGAGGAAGAAGGCGCCGACCAGGGTCATTGGCTCGATGTAGCGGTAGTAGGTGTTGGCGACGCTCTTGGCCTGGTTCATCAGCTCCAGCACGGTGATCGCCGAAAGCAGCGGCGTCTCCTTGAACATGGCGATGAAATAATTGGCCAAAGCCGGGATCATCGGAGGGATTGCCTGCGGGATGATAATGTGGGTCCAGGTCTGGCCGGCGCTCAGATTGCAGGCCTTGGCGGCTTCCCATTGGCCGCGCGGCACATTGTCGATGCCGGCGCGATAAACTTCCGCCGTGTAGGTGCCGTAGTGCAGCCCGAGACCGATGATGCCGGCAACCAGCGGCGGCAACAGGATGCCGAAATCCGGCAGCACGTAGAAGATGAAATAGAGCTGCACCAGAAGCGGCGTGCCGCGGATGAATTCGGCAAGGAAGCCGACGCTGCGCGATACGGCCCGGTTCGGCGAGCGCCGCGCCAGCGCGATCGCCAGGCCGACGATCGCCGCCAGCACCGAGCCTAGCAGCGTCGCCAGGATGGTGATCTTCACCCCCTGGATCAGCGTCGGCAGGATCTCTCTGACAAAGTTCCAATCCCAGTCCATTACACGCGCACTCCGTCGAGGCCGCGCGCCATGCGGCGTTCCAGCGAGCGCACGCCCCAGGAGATGATGAGCGCCAGCACGAAATAGATGACGAGAATGGTGGTGAACGGCATCAGCGTGTTGCCGGTCTGCGAGCGCACCACCTGCGCCTGGAAGGTGAGGTCGGCGAGCGAGATCAGAGAGACGACCGAGGTCGCCTTGAGGAGCTCGATGGCGTTGTTGCCGAAGGTCGGCAGCATGACCAGCAGCGCCTGCGGCAGGATGACATGGCGCATGCCTTGCCAGCGGCCGAGATTGAGCGCGATGCAAGCCTCATACTGCTCGCGACCGACCGACTGGATGGCGCCGCGCACCACTTCAGCCGCATAGGCACCGACATTCAAGCCCAGCGCCAGCACGCCGGCCTGCAGCGGCGTCAGCGATATGCCGGCAAGAGGCAGCACGAAATAGACCCAGAACAGCTGCACGAAGATCGAGGTGCCGCGGAAGAATTCGATGTAGGCGGTGGCGAGCGCCCGCAGCACGAAGAAGCGCGACAGCCGCCCCATACCGGCGAGAAAGGCCATGATCAGAGCGAGCACCGACCCCATCAGCGTCAGCTCGATGGTGACAAGCGCTCCCTGCAATATCAGACCGAGATAGCCGGACCACTGGGTCATCTGGGTTCCAACGTTGGCGGTTCTTGGGTCCTTCTCCCCGTTCACGGGGAGAAGATGCCGGCAGGCAGATGAGGGGCAGCGCGAACCAACCGAAGTATGGTGCCGCCCCTCATCCGGCTCTTCGAGCCACTTCTCCCCGTGAACGGGGAGAAGGAAGTAGGCGCGCCCTACTTCGCGGCGCAGAGCTTGTCGCGCGTCGTCGACATCGCCGCTGCTGCCGAGAAGCCGTAGGGCTCGATGATCTTGGCGAACTCGCCCGACTTCTTCAGCTTGGCAAGCTCGACGTCATAGGCGTCGCGCAGCGCCTCGTCGCCCTTCTTGAAGGCCGCACCATCGCAATAGACCGGCGCGCCCTGCACCGGGGCGATGACTTCGAGGTTCGGATCGTTGGCCTTCTTGACCAGGTCGTTGATCGACAGGACGGGGAGCGAATAGGCATCGATGCGACCGTCCTGCAGCATCTTCAACCCGCTCTGGCCGTCCGGCACGACGATGACGCGCTCGCGCGGCACGCCGGCATTGAGCGCCAGCTTCTCCTCGGTACCGCCGCCCGGCGCGCCGATGGTCGCGGTCGTGTCCCTGGCGACATCCTCATAGCTCTTGAAGCCCTTCGGGTTGCCCTTCTTGACCAGCATCGCCTCGGCATCGCACAGCACCGGCTCGGAATAGGCGACCGCCGCGCAGCGCTCCGGCTTCATGAACAGGCCGGCGGTGACGACGTCGAAGCGGCCGGCTTGCAGGCCGGGGATCATGGCGCCATATTCTGAGATCGAGGCGACGATATCGCCGACGCCGAGGCGCTTGAAGATCTCGCGCGCCACGTCGGGGGCCGCGCCCGAGACCTTGCCGTCGGCGGCGACCGCCGTATAGGGCGGCTCGTTGGCGATGGCGACGCGGGCAAAGCCCTGTGCCTTCAACTGCTCGAGCTTGCTGTCGTCGGCCGAGCCGGCGCTCGAGGCGGCAAGAACGGCCGTCAGTGCAAGGCCGGCGACGCCGGCCAGAATGCCAAGTTTTTTCACTGTTCCCAACTCCTTGTTCTGTCTTCTCGGTTTGCTCGATTTGGGCGTTTAAGCCCTGAGGACGGCTTCGCCGCCTCTAAGGACGACTTCATCGCCTCGGGACGGCGTTCGCCGCCCGTTGCATAGCGGTCAGACACGGTGTCCGGCCGCGATGATCTTCTTCAGGAACCCCTGCGTGCGCTCCTGCTTGGGGTGGCGGAAAATCTCGTCGGGCTTGCCTTCCTCGACGATCCTGCCGCGGTCGAAGAACAGCACCCGGTCGGCGAAGTCGTGGGCGAAGCCCATCTCGTGGGTGACCAGAAGCATCGTCATGTCGGTCTCGGCGGCGAGCTTGCGCATGACGTTCAGCACCTCCTCGACCAGCTCAGGGTCGAGCGCCGAGGTGACTTCGTCGAACAGCATGATCTTCGGCGACAGCGCCAGTGCGCGGGCAATCGCCACGCGCTGCTTCTGGCCGCCGGAAAGCTGCGCCGGCATCGCCTTCGCCTTGTCGGCCATGCCGACCATCTCAAGCAATTCCATCGCCCGCTTCTCGGCGGCGGCGCGCGCCACACCCTTGGTCAGCATCGGCGCCAGCGTGACGTTGTCCATGACGCATTTGTGCGGAAACAGGTTGAACAGCTGGAAGACCATGCCGATCTTCTGCCGCATCTTCGCCAGATGGCGCTCGTCGGCGGCCAGCAGCTGTCCGTTGCGCTCCATGTGATAGAGCTGTTCGCCGTCGATCTGGATATGGCCGCCGTCGATCTTCTCCAGGGTCATCAGGATGCGCAGGATGGTCGTCTTGCCGGAGCCGGACGGGCCGATCAGCGCCAGCTTCTCGCCGGGCATGACCTGCATCGACAGGCCGTCCAGCACCTTGAAGGCGCCGAAGCTTTTCGAAATGGCGTCGACCTTGATGATGGGTGCGGGCAATCAATTTCCCCGTTCTGGAGAAGCCTATGCCCTTAACGATGCGGAACGCGCGAAATCATGTCAATTAGGAAAATAATATCATGACAATATTTCCGGCGCCGCCCAATTTCAGGGCAATCTGTGCCCAAAAGCGCGCTGCGGTTTTTAGGCGGTATGCATCAGATAGCAAGCAGGAGATGTTCCGGATCGCCAAGCAGAAGCTTGGCGACAACGCTCAGGCCCGCGCGCAGTTCCCCTTCGGTGGTCGATCCCAGCGAGATGCGCACGGCGGGGTGCCAAGGCGCGTCGGCAATGCGGAAGGATGTTCCCGGCGCAATCGCCACCCCTTGCAGACGGGCCTGCGAGACAAAGCTCTCTTCGGCGCGGTCGCCGGAAAGCTCGAGCCACAGATGCAGCCCGTCGCGGTGGACGCGATAGTCGACGCCGGCCAGCACTTCCGCGGCGATATCCTGGCGCCGCCTGAGCGCGTCACGCTGCCAGCGCACCAACTCCATCGCCGTGCCGTCGGTCACCCATTTCGTGGCGATCTCGGCTACCAGCGGCGTCGCCATCCAGTTGGAAACGAGATGGCGGTTGGCGACGGCGGCGACATAGCGGTCGGGCGCGGCGAGATAGCCGATGCGCAGGCCGGGCACGGTGATCTTGGTGAAGGAGGTGACGTAGAGCGTGCGCTCGGGCGCGAAGGCGGCGACCGGCGGCGGCCGGTTCTCGACCAGTGGGCCGAGCACATCGTTCTCGATGATGGCGATGTCGTGCTTGCGCGCGACCGCGGCGATCTGCTCCCGCCGCACGGCGTCCATCAGCGTTGCCGTCGGGTTGATCACCGAAGGCTGCACGAACACGGCGCGGATATCGGAGAGCCTGCAGGCTTCGTCGAGCGCTTCCGGGATCAGGCCGTTGCCATCGATCGGCAGACCCTCGAGGTTGAAGCCGAGGTAACGGGCGAGCGGCACCAGCGTGTGGTGGCCGATGGCCTCGGTGGCGACCGTCGAGCCGGGCGGCGCCACGCTCATCAGCGCCACGGTCATGCCGGCGGTGGCGCCATTGGTCAGGCTGATGTTCTGCGGCGAGGCTTCGAGGCCGCAGAGCCTCAGCCATTCCACCGCCACCGCCCGATGGCGCGGGAACACCATATTCGGGCGGAACGACAACGCCGAACTCGACGGCAGGTTCTCGGCCAGCCAGCCCAGCGCCTGCTTCAGCCGTTCCAGATGCATCGGCTCGCAGACCGGCTTCAGGATCGAGAGGTCGATGACTTCGCCGAGCCGCTCCGGCAGATAGGGCGGCTCCGGCTCGCGGCGCTGCGTCTGCACGAAGCTGCCGCGGCCGATCTCGCCTGATATCAGGCCGCGGCGGATCAATTCCTCATAGGCGCGGCTGACGGTCTGCACCGACAGCTTCAGCTCGTCGGCCAGGCGGCGATGCGTCGGCAGCCGGGCACCGTTGGCCAGCCGCCCGTCATGGATGGCGCGGGCGAACTGGTCGGCGAGCGACTGGTAGGCCGGGCGGCGAATGAGCGCGGGATCGGGTTGCCACAATGTCATGACTTATTAGAGATCGAAATCAGTGCAATTGACAATCGAAATCATGCGCCCCCATGGTGGCGTGCAGCAAAAAGTGGACGCCCATGGCCGCAGCCAAACTCGATCCGATCGACCTTAAAATCCTCGACGCCATCCAGCGCGACGGGCGCATCACCAAGCTGGCGCTGGCCGACAAGGTCGGCCTGTCGCCGACGCCGTGCTGGATGCGGCTGCGCAAGCTGGAAAAGGCGGGCATCGTTTCGGGCTACCATGCCTCGATCGCCATGCGCGCCGTCGCCCCGGTCGCCACCGTGCTGATGGAGGTGACATTGGCCAGCCACCGCCAGGCCGACTTCGACCGCTTCGAGCGGGTCATCCGCGACATTCCGGAGATCGTCGCCTGCTGGTCTGTCGGCGGCGGCGTCGACTATGTGCTGAAGGTGATGGCGCGCGACATCGACGCCTATCAGCGGCTGGTCGACGCCTTGCTCGAACGCGAGATCGGCATCGACCGCTACTTCACCTATATCGTCACCAAGACGGTAAAGGACGAGACGGTGCTGCCGGTGGCCGATCTGCTGCCGCTGCAGGCGTGAGACGGAGAGATCGTCTGGTTCGCGGGGCGAATAGAGACAATCTCTCTACGCGCCGGCGGTGAAACAGTCTCTCTGTCTGCCCCGCGCGAATAGTCTTTCCGCATCGCCTCGGCACCGGGAGACCATCGATGTCCGCGCATTTTGCCCGCCAGTTGCGCCATGAAGCGCTCGACCGCCTCGCCGACCGCCGGCTGCTGCGCGCCCTCGCCTATGTCGACGGCCACTGGACGGCAAGCGAGGCAGCGGAGAGCTTTGAAGTTACCGATCCAGCGACCGGCGCCACCGTTGCCTTCGTTGCCGCGCTCGATGCCGGACAGACGACAAAAGCGATCGATGCCGCCGCGCGCGCCTTTCCGGCCTGGCGGGCGCTGCTGCCGCAGGAGCGGTCGAGGATCTTGCGAAAATGGTTCGAGCTGATCCTTGCCGCCAAGGAGGATCTGGCGCTGCTGATGACGCTGGAGCAGGGCAAGCCGCTGAAGGAGTCGCTCGGCGAGATCGACTACGCCTCCTCCTTCGTCGAGTGGTATGCGGAAGAGGCAAAGCGCCTCAACGCCGAGAGCGTCACCAGCCATTTGCCTGGCGCCGAGATGATGGTGCGGCGTGAGCCGCTCGGCGTGGTCGGCGTCGTCACGCCGTGGAATTTTCCGTCGGCGATGCTGACGCGCAAGGCTGCAGCGGCACTTGGCGCCGGCTGCACCATTGTTGCGCATCCCTCTTCTGAAACGCCGCTGTCGGCGCTGGCGTTGGCCGAACTCGGCGAGCGCGCCGGCCTCCCCGCCGGTGTCTTCAACGTCCTCACCGGCAATGCGCGGACCATCGTTGGCGCCATGTGGGCCGATGCGCGCGTCCGCGCCATGAGCTTCACCGGCTCGACCGAAATCGGCCGGCTGATCGCCGCGCAGAGTGCGCCGACGATGAAGCGGCTGGTGATGGAGCTCGGCGGCCACGCGCCGCTGATCGTGTTCGACGACGCCGATGTTGAAAAGGCAGTGGCGATCGCGCTCGACGCCAAATTCGCCACCTCCGGCCAGGACTGCCTGGCCGCCAATCGCATCTATGTGCAGCGTCCGGTCTACGATCGTTTCTGCGCCGCCTTCGCCAAGCGAATCGAGACGCTGCGGACGGGCAATGGTCTGGCTGATGAAACCGACATCGGACCGCTGATGCACGAGCGTGCCGTCAACAAAGTCGAAGAGCAGGTCGTTGACGCCCTTGCCCTCGGCGCGCGCTGCCTGGCGGGCGGCAAGCGCCATGCGGCGGGGCCGCTGTTCTACCAGCCAACGCTGCTTGTGGATGTGCCCGACGAGGCGCTGATCATGCGCGAGGAAACCTTTGGTCCGGTCGCGGCGGTGACGCCGTTCGTCGACGAGGAGGAGGTCATCTCGCGCGCCAATGCCACTGAGTACGGTCTCGTCGCCTATGTCGTGACCGAGAACGGTGCCCGGCAGCTGCGCCTGGGCCGCGCGCTCGACTACGGCATGGTCGCCATCAACCGGGTGAAGATCACAGGCGCGCCGATCCCGTTCGGCGGCGTCAAGCAGTCCGGCATCGGCCGCGAAGGGTCTCGCCACGGGCTCGAAGCCTTCACCGATCTCAAATACCTTTGTCTCGATGTAGCCTAGGCTGCGCCGACCTTCCTTTCAGGAGTCAAAAAAATGCTCGAACAGTCCAACGAACTCGCCGCCTGGGACCGCGACCACTTCTTCCATCCCTCGACCCATATGGGCATGCACGCGCGGGGTGAATCGCCGGCCCGCGTCATGGCCGGCGGCGAAGGCGTCACCGTCTGGGATAACAATGGCAAGAAGAGCATCGATGCCTTTGCCGGCCTCTATTGCGTCAATGTCGGCTATGGTCGCCAGAAGATATCGGATGCGATCGCCGCCCAGGCCAGGAACCTCGCCTACTATCATGCCTATGTCGGCCACGGCACGGAGGCCTCGATCACGCTTGCCAAGATGATCATCGACCGCGCGCCAAAGGGCATGAGCCGCGTCTATTTCGGCCTTTCCGGCTCCGATGCCAACGAGACCAACATCAAGCTGATCTGGTACTACAACAACGTGCTTGGCCGGCCGGAGAAGAAGAAGATCATCTCGCGCTGGCGCGGCTATCACGGCTCCGGCGTGATGACCGGGTCGCTGACCGGGCTCGACCTGTTCCACAACGCCTTCGACCTGCCGCGCGCACCGATCCTGCATACCGAGGCGCCCTACTATTTCCGCCGCGTCGACCGTTCACAGAGTGAGGAGCAGTTCTCGCAGCACTGCGCCGACAAGCTCGAGGAGATGATCCTGGCCGAAGGCCCGGAAACAGTCGCCGCCTTCATCGGCGAGCCGATCCTCGGCACCGGCGGCATCGTGCCGCCGCCGGCCGGCTATTGGGACAAGATCCAGGCGGTGCTGAAGAAATACGACGTCCTGCTGGTCGCCGACGAGGTGGTGACCGGCTTCGGCCGGCTGGGCACGATGTTCGGCTCCGACCATTACGGCATCAAGCCAGACCTCATCACCATCGCCAAGGGCCTGACCTCGGCCTATGCGCCACTTTCGGGCGTCATCGTCGCCGACAAGGTGTGGCAGGTGCTGGTCCAGGGTTCCGACAAGCTGGGTTCCCTCGGTCACGGCTGGACCTATTCGGCGCATCCGATCTGCGTTGCCGCGGGTGTCGCCAATCTCGAACTGATCGACGAGATGGATCTGGTGAAGAACGCCGGCGAGACCGGCGCCTACTTCCGCACCGAGCTTGCCAAGGCCGTCGGCGGCCACAAACATGTCGGCGAAGTTCGCGGCGACGGCATGCTGGCGGCGGTCGAGTTCGTCAAGGACCGCGACGACCGCGCCTTCTTCGATCCATCGCAGAAGATCGGTCCGCAGATCGCGACAACACTCGCCGAACGCGGCGTCATCGGCCGCGCCATGCCGCAAGGCGATATCCTCGGCTTCGCACCGCCGCTGTGCCTGACCCGCGAGGAAGCCGACATCGTGGTGGCGAAGACCGCCGATGCGGTGAAGAGCGTATTTGCCAATCTCTGATATCGACCCTTGAACGCCATGACCAAAAACCTCCCCGCCACCATGGCCGCCGTGCTGCTCACCGGGCATGGCGGACCGGAAAAGCTCGTCTACCGAACCGACGTGAAGGTGCCCTCGCCGGCTGCAGGCGAAGTGCTGGTCAAGGTCAGTGCCTGCGGCATGAACAACACCGATGTCTGGGTGCGGCAGGGCGCCTATGGCACCGAGGAGGATGCGGCGGCGGTATCAACTTGGCGGCGCCAGGGCAACACGCTGACCTTCCCGCGCATCCAGGGTACCGATACGGTCGGCACCATCGCCGCCGTCGGCGACGGCGTCTCGCCTGACCGCGTCGGCGAGCGGGTGATGGTCGATTTCTCCATCTACAACCGCGACGACGATTCACTCGCCGACATCGACTATATGGGCCATGGCCGTGACGGCGGCTATGCCGAGTACCAGGCGGTGCCGGCCGAGAACGCACATGTCGTCGATACCGAAATGAGCGACATCGAACTCGCCACCTTCTGCTGCGCCTATCTCACCGGCGAGCAGATGCTGGAGCGCGCCGCGCTGAGGGCCGGCGAGCGGGTGCTGGTGACAGGTGCCTCCGGCGGCGTCGGGTCGGGCATCGTGCAGCTGGCGCGTGCGCGCGGCGCTATCCCCTATGCCGTCGTCGGCAAGGGCAAGGAGCAGGCGGTGCTCGATATCGGCGCCGAGGCCGTCATCACCCGCGGTGTCGCCGATCTGCCGGCCGCCGTGAACGAGGCGACGGGCGGCAAACCGATCGATGTCGTGGCCGACCTGGTCGGCGGCGCCATCTTCAACGACCTCTTGCGCATCCTCAGGCCCGAAGGTCGCTACACGACGGCGGGCGCGATCGCCGGTCCGGTGGTGCAGCTCGATCTCCGCACCATGTATCTCAAGCAGCTGCAGCTCCACGGATCGAGCCAGGGCACGCGCGCGGATTTCCGCCGCATCGTGCGCTACATCGAGGAGAAAAAGATCCGGCCGCTGGTCGGCGGCGTCTACAGGCTGTCCGATTTCCACAAGGCGCAAGCGGACTTCATCGCCAAGGATTTCGTCGGCAAGCTGGTGGTCGTTCCGGACGCGATGTGGAACGGGAAGACCTGTCTCTGAGCAATGGCAGGCTTTTGGCCGACTGCGCGACACTCAGCGTGGGGCGACAGTGAATGCCCGCGAAACGCAGCAGGAGCCGGCGCTCGCTGAGGTTGGCAGCCCCCTACCCAGACTGTCGGTCGTGGACCGGTAGCGGTTTCCTGCCCCTTCATGCCAGCGTGCCGCGCGTGCGGCACCGGCCCAACAGGTTTGTATCGTCCGCGCCTCAACTCGTTGGAAACGCCTGGTTTGCAGGCGGCCAACCGGCCAAAGGCCGACTATGTTGCCTGTTTCACAGTCAGCGTCACCGTTTCGTTACAGAAAAGAGCGACCTTAATGTACTCGGCAGGGAGTTCACCGTGGCTATGACGTACAAGACAGTTCAGGAAGCGCTCCGGGCGGCGGGGATTGTCATGAGCAAGAGGGGCGAAACCCATCGCATCAACTTCTTCTTCGGCCTCGAAGACACCGCGCACTACACGACAAGTCTTCAAGATGCCCTGGAGAAGGGATTGGCGATGGCGAGACGCCAGCGCAGTGTCAGGGTTGGTCCTGGTCCGCTCGCCTCGTTGGTCGAACCGATGCAACTGTCGAGATTGCAAAATGTCCGAGGCTCTCTCGGTCCCGGTTACGCCAGGTAGGACGGGCCCGGCTTGATCAGTTCAAGCTGGAGGCGCAGCGGACCAGCTCGACCAAATCGAGCATTTCGTCCCAATGTGGTGAAAGTTCGACTCCAAGGCCGGAGCCATAGGAAAGCAGGGAAAACTGGGTCGCCAGTTCTTCCTGAAAACGCAAGGCTTCAGCCGGGTCAGGGATTGAGGTAGTGGCCATCACCGCCAGATTGCGGCACTGCGCCTCGGTTTCAAGGCCGAGGCCGCCAACAATCACACCCAGTTCAACCATGATCGAGATCAGTCGCACAAAGCCCCTCCGGCCATCCTGCGCAACACGAACGACCAAAATCAATCACGACTGATCGGAAATGAAAAGCGCCGTTTCCGCGCAATCCCCAAATTTCCCCCGAGGTTAGCCGGCTGTCTGAAAAGGCCTGCGTCGGCACTAGCCACAATGCCGACAACGGCGGAGTTGGGATCACAGCCATCGGTTGCCGGCGGTTGGGCCCAAAGGATCTTGTCCGTCACGCGCCGCGGCGAAGGACCCAGACGACAAGGTGGGCGCCCATGCAGGCGCCCACCCCGAATTCCATTGGATTGCGGTGCGCTCGCGGGCTCAGCCGCCGCTACCGCCCGAGCCGCCGCTGCCGCCTGAGCCACCGGAACCACCAGAGCCGCCCGAACCGCCGCTACCGCCAGAACCGCCGCTACCACCAGAGCTGCCACCCGAACCGCCGTCGCCGCCCGAACCACCGCTGCCGCTGCCAGAGCCGCCACCCGAACCGCCGTCGCCGCCCGAACCACCACTGCCGCCAGAACCGCCGTCGCCGCCAGAGCCGCCTGAACCGCCGCTACCACCGGAGCCGCCCGAACCACCACCAGAGCCACCGCCACCATCGCCGCCGCCGTCGCCGCCACCATCGCCACCGCCATCGCCGCCGCCACCGGAGCCGCCGCCACCGGAGCCGCCTGAACCACCACTGCCGCCGGACCCGCCGCCTTCACCGTCGCTGAGAGCGGCTGCGATGAGAGCCGTCGTGATCGGTGGGCACATTGCGATTTGTGCACGGCTCAGAATACTGCTGCGATTGCTCGCGATGCAGCAAAGCGCGTAGTTGGCTTCCGTCAGCGGCTGGCATTGCGCAGCCGTCATCCGCGGTCTGGGGCCATTCTGTGCTGCTGCTGGGAGTACAAAAGTCGCCGCCACGAGGGCGGTTGAAACAAGCAAGGTTGTGCGAACCCTGCTCGCGCAGGTTGAGTACAGGTGCATTTCTTCCTCCTAAGGGAAAAAAGGCGCTCCCGTCCCCAAACTGGGCGCTATATCAAAGTTTCCGACCATCGGAAACATATTGTTAAGTATACATTGTTTTAGAACCTGTGCAAACGCTATTGGCGAGCGTTGATTTACCATATTCCTCGAGCATGATCTCCGACCGCGAACTCGAGGGGACGGAACGTGATTCGTTTGGCGGCGCTCATTGCCGCAGCCTTGGCCATGGCCGGCTGCAGTGAAACCATGCAAACCTCCGGCAGCGCGGCCATGATGGTCACCAAAGGCTATGCCTTTGCACCGCCCGCCTTTCGTCCCTTCTGCGCCCGGCAGCCACGGCTTTGCAGCACCGGCGGGCAGGTAAAGCAGGTTAAGCTCACACCGGCGCGCCGGGCTGAACTGCAAGCCGTGAACAGTTCTGTCAACGCCAGGATCAAAGAGCGGAGCGACGCTTCCGCCGGCAGCGCCGACGATTGGCGCATCCCGACGAAAGAAGGCGATTGCGAGGATTTCGCGATCCTGAAGAAGAGCGAACTCATGAAGCGCGGCTGGCCTGCCTCAGCCCTTCTGCTGACGGTCGTGACGCTTGGCGGTCAGGGACACACGGTGCTTACCGTTCGCACCGACAAGGGCGACCTGATCCTCGACAATCGCAGCGGCGCCGTCAGGAATTGGTCGCAGACCTCCTATCACTACTTTGCCCGGCAATCCCAGTCGCAAAACGGCAAGTGGACGCAGATCGACTCCTAAGTCAATTTCAGGAAAAGCGCACAGGGGTTCCGTCCGGAATTGCGCAAAAACAAACATTTATAGCAATTTTGGCGATTCAAAAGCTGAGCCGCTCCGGTCGGCTACCCGGGCCAAATAGGCTGTATTGCCTGCCGGTCTGACGGCAGGATTTCGCGCCTGGCTGTCTCGCGATCGCTCAATCCTTTGATCGTCTTGCAAGGCCAGTCCCGCCATGGGACCATCAGCGGCAATTCCTTGGCTTTGCCACGGGTTCGGGGGAAATAGCTCAGACCGCGACCAGCGCCTCTTGCCGACGCTCTTTGAGCACAGGTCAACACCATGCGTGTGGATGTCATCGATAGCTTCGATACTCTCGTTCAGCTGAGAGGCAATTGGGATGCGGTCTATGAGGCGGATCCCGAAGCTCAGTATTTCATGTCCTGGACATGGATGGCGGGCTGGTTCAAGCGGCTTCGCTACCAATGGCTTGTTCTGGGCGCGAGAGAAGACGATGCATCCGGCTATGTCGGCTTTTTCCCCTTGCAGCTTCGAACAGAGAGGGCCAGGGACGGCGCATTCCACAACGAACTGAGGACCGGAGGCGGCTACTTCGCCGGTTACGCCGGCTTCATCTGCGATCCGGACGTTCAGGATGCCGTCATCCGCGCATTCGCCGAACACACCAAGCAGCTGAGCTGGGCCAAGCTGCACCTCGAGAACATCTTTGCGTCGCAGCGGCGGCTGGACGCCTTTCTGGGGGAGTTTGCGGCCCCCGAATTCCAGACCGGCAAGGTAAGGCGCCCGGACGACGGCGATCGCATCGATCATGACATCTATGTCTATGTGAATCTGCCCGGCGACTGGGAGGCATTCCTCAACGAAAGGCTGGGGGCCGCGACGCGCAAGACCGCGAGGCGCACGCTGAGGGCAATCGACGATGCGGCCGAGTATCGGGTCACCGATGTCACCGCCGCGACCCTGGAACGCGATCTGCAGACGCTTCTTCAGTTCTGGGAGAACCAGTGGGGCGCCAAGCTGGCGGCGCGGTATCACCCGGGCCTGCCGCAGGCCATGATGACCAATTTCCGCAACATGCTGCGGTGCGCTTTCGAGGATGATGCCCTCTATCTTCCCGTCCTCTGGCAGGGTGACAACCCGATCGGCGCGCAGGCCACCTTGATCGATCGGAAAAACCGGACGCTGATCGGCATGCTCAATGGGCGTGATCTCGAGATCAAGAAGCCGGCGCCCGGCTTTGCGCTTCACCTCTACAGCATACGCTGGGCCATTCAGAACGGCTTTGCCGTCTATGATCTGCAGACCGGGGACTTTTCTTACAAGTATGATTTCGGCGGTCTCGAGCGCAGGGTCGAATGCCTTCTCGTGAGCACCGCGACGCGCCGCAATCTTCGCGACAGGCTGGAGGACCGGAGCCTGCCCGTCGTGCTCGCGCGAGCAAAAGCGCTCCGTCAGGCCGGCGACCTAGAAGGCGCCGCGCGCGCCTGCCGGCAAATCCTGGATGCCGATCCGGACCATGCCGGGGCACTTCAGCTGCTTCAGCAGCTGGATACCGCGCGCCGGTCCCGTTTGCCGCAAGATCTCAGCACCGCCGCTCGCCTGCACCAGGCCGGAAACCTGGCTGAGGCGGAAAAGATGTATCGCGAGATACTGGATATCGAGCCTGGGCATTTTGATGTCCGCTATCTCCTTGGCGTGGTTTGTCTTCAGCAGCGGAGATATGAGGATGCGGAACGGCAGCTCCGCCAGGCAATAGCTATCAGGCCCGATGTGCCCGCGGCGCACTACAATCGCGGTCTCGCGCTGGTGAAGCTCGACCGCATCGAAGAAGGGCTCGCAAGTCTGGATGATTGTATCGGGCTGGAGCCGGGCCACGCCCAAGCTCTCGCCCTCCGCGACACAGTGTTGAAAACCTTTCAGCATGCCGCGCGCGCCGCGGAGTAGATGCGGCCCGCACGAAGAGCGCAACAGCTTGCCCGGATCGCCTGCAGCGAGGCCACCTGGGATTATCTTGAGCTTCTGAAGCTGGGGGCTTTGGTGGCCGCGAAGATACGTACGCCTCACCTCGGAAACGAATTCTCTTCGACAATTGACCAAATATCTTTGTTTATATCTCTTATGCGCTCGATAGACTCGTGTATTTTATTTATTTCCTTTTCGTCTATCTCTTCAATCTTGCCATACCTTACCTCGTCCTTGCCATCCACGATGCGCATCAGTTGCGTACTTGCATGATTCCCGGTTTCGTCGAACGAATAAATGCAATGGCTGTATTTATTTCGCAACTTCGCTTGACGTGTAAGTTTGTCGGTAACAGTCAGGACTGCCTGGCGGCATGGCGCCAACGTTTTCGGCATCTTCGCCAGCCGCTCGACCAGCTCGATCCGTGCCCGAGTTGTGTTCAGCGTCAGGAAAATGATGATTGCCGTTTCCTTGTCGACCTTCGCCAGGCCAGCAATCAGATAGATCAGCAGGCTTTCAGTGTTGGTCCAGGTGTAATTCAACTGGCCAACGAGGAGCAGGACCTCCTGAAAGCGGGGCATCGTCGACTCAGAGCGAAGATTGAGAAAGGCGCGGCGGCCTTGCTCGTTCCATGTCGTTGAGAAACGTACCCTTTCGATCATGGAATATCGCAGCCGCCTCGGTCCTGTTGTGGGCGCCGAGTTTGGTGATGATATTGTGCAGATGGATCTTGACCGTATGTTCGGAAAGACGGAGCGCCGCGGCGATGATCTTGTTCTGCAGTCCACGAGCGACCATCTCGAGAATCTGAAATTCCCGTTCGGTCAGCTCGCCCATCTCATCGAAACCGCCATCGCTGCTCGTCGCTTGAAGAGCCCGTCCGGCATCCGGAGCTTTGTCGGAAGAGCCCTTCGCATGGGACTGAAACATGGCCAGCGGAAAATACTCTCCGCCACGAAGCACGAGCCTGATGACGGAAAGCCAGACGTCAAGTTTCAGATCCATCGGCAGCACACTGCGCACGATTTTCGAATCGAAGACCTCCTGGACGGAAACGGGAGCGCGGCTGTCGTGTTGCACCAGAACGACAGGTGCTGCCGAATGAACCCGCATGAGATCGGCGGCATGATCGCCGATCCTGTCCAGGAATTCAGTGTCGACAAGTATCAAGCAAACGGGATGCTCGAACGTGGCGCATGCGCCTTCCAGGCTTGTAGCCTGCTCCACCGCTATGGAGGGAAATTCCCTCTCGATTGCGTATACAAGACATTCTGGAAAGCTGTCGGCCGAGGAAACTGTCAGTAGAATTCTGCGAGCCCAACTCTCTCCCACACCGCTACCCACGGTGCTACGCACATTGACGTTTGACATGGTTGCCACCCCACCTAGACCACTTTAGACCACTGTTTGGTCTCGTTTTTTTCCTTCTTCGATATCGCGGGCCTCTACCCCGCAAAACAGCTAGCCTTAACGACTTATACACTAAGTTAGCCCTGCCTGATATAGTTCGGAGGAGCTATTGCCGATTTGCCACGTCGCTTCGAAGGCGGGCGGCGTCCAACGGCACGACAGCGACCGCAAATCATTGCGGAATTCAGGCTCATTTGAGGACTGCAATACCTTTCGCCCCATTCCATTGAACGGGCTAGCCCGAACTGTCAGCTTACAATTCACCCCCCGTGGCCACAAACTTCCCGTGTTCACTACAGGAGCGGGGAGCTCCCAGGCTTTGCGGTAGCTGAGCGACCGGATCTTTGAGGATCCGGCGCGATGACCGAGCATTGCCTGATCAAGCTGCCCCTCCCCAGTCAACGGGAGGTACTCAAGCAAACTTATGATGAAAGTCGGATTTCGGACCTCAGTCCCCTCGGTCCGACAATCCATTCACCGCATTAAACGCAACGTCCGCGAACAGCTCAAGACCGCGTAAGAGAAGAATGCGGTCCGGCCGTCGCGGCCTCAACTGAGGACACGATCATGTCTCTCGACCTCGACAAGAACAACATCAATGCATTCGGTTTGCAGATCGTCGATAGCGAATTCGATATCGGCGGCAGCGACGGCGAAAACGAGAACGAAAACAAGAACCAAAACACCAACGACGCCAAGAACGAGAACGACAACTCGAACGACAACAAGGCGTCGAACGAAAACGAAAACAAGAGCGAGAACGAAAACTCGAACGAGAACAAGGCCTCGAACGAGAACGAGAACAAGTCCGAGAACGAGAACTCCAACTCAAACGAGTCCAAGAACGAAAACTCGAACGAGAACAAGAACGTCAACGAGACCAAGGTCGACGTCGACGTCGATGTTGGCGTCAAGCTCGAAGGCGAGCTCGGAAACTCGGACGACGATTTCGCCGACATCTATTCCAGCGGCGACATGAAAATCGATACCATGATCAACAACAAGGACGGCAACGTCTCTTATGATCCTGGTGACGACGTCACTTTCAAGGACATCCTGAACAATTCGATGACCGGCGCCGGAACCAACACCGCGTCGATCATCAACCAGACCCTCAACATGTACGACAACGACAAGCTCGACAACGCGACCGTCAAGAACGACGCCGATTTCAAGCTTGATCTGAACGCCAAGGGTGGCGAGTCCCAGGCCGGCGACGGCATCTCGGCTGGCGGCGGTGGCGGCGACGGCGGCGATGACGCCAAGGCCAATGGCGGCGAAGGCGGCAATGGCGGCGACGCCAAGAGCGGCGACATCGAAGCCGGCGACGGCAAGGGTGGCCTGGCGCTCAGTGCGGCCATCGGTGGCGACTCCAAGAGCGACAACAAGGCCGACGGCGGCGACTCCAAGGCCGGCGACGCCGATAGCGGCGACGCCAAGGGCGGCACCGGCGATGGCGGCAACGCCAACGGCGGCGATGGCCTCGGCCTCGGTCTCGGGCTCGGCCTCGGGCTCGGTGTCGGCGCGGCCGAAGCTGGCGATGCCAAGTCGGAAGACGGCGGTGACGCCAAGGCGGAAGCCGGTGACTCCAAGGCTGATGGCGGCGATGCCAAGGCTGATGGCGGCAATGGCGGCGACGGCGGCAATGGCGGTGACGTGACCGGCGGCGACGCCAAGTCGGACGGCGGCGACGGCCTCGATGTCGATGGCAAGCTGTCGCTCCTGAACTACGGTGAAGGTGGCGACGCCAAGAGCGAAGCTGGTGATGCCACCGGCGGTGGCGGTGGTGGCGGCGGCGGCGGCGGTGGTGCCGATGCTGACGGCGGCAACGCCAAGTCCGACGGCGGCAACGCCGATGCCGATGGCGGCGACTCCGAATCCTATGGCGGCGATGCCCTCGGAGCAGGCTATGGCGCAGGCTACGGCGCAGGCGTGGGCGCAGGCACCGGTGGTGCTGGCGGCACGGGCGGCGACGGAACCGGTGGCACGGCAACCAGTGGCGACGCGACCGGTGGCGACAGCCTCGGCGGCTTCGCAGGGGCGTTTGGCGGTGACGGCGGTCATGCGCTGAGCGGCGCCTGGGCCGATGGCTACGGCGGCGATGCCAAGGGTGGGTTCACCCTCGCTGGCGACGGCGGTGCCGGTGGTGCTGGCGGCTACGCCTACAATGGTGACGGCGGCGCCGGCGGCGACGGCGGGACCTGGGGCTCGAGCAATGGTGATGACGGCTTCGTGACCGGCACCAGCCATGCCTCGGCCGACGGCCTGATCGACGTCAGTGCCTTCAACCAGCAGATCGTGATGGGCGCCAACCTGCAAGAAAACCTGGTCGATCAGACCGTGGTTGGCGGCAACTTCACCAACACGCTGACTGGCGAAGACGCCGGCGACAACACTGGTGCGTAATTGGTTGCACGACTGATTTCTCAGGAAGTCAGACAGCTACGGACTGCGCGGAGTTTTCCGCGCAGTCCTCCATCCGGGAGACATGCCGCCCGATCGTGCGCGAATGATCTCAAGATACGGAGGCTACCGTGTATTCCATGCAGCTGGACAAGATCACCGAAGCTATTTCGCATTTCATAGGAATGCTCGAAATCTCGGTCGAGGAAGCACGGCAGCTTAAGACCTACGACGATTTCAAGATTGCCGAGACCGTCAAGGACGAGACCCCCGACCTTCCCAACACGGATATCAACGTCAAGGCGCCTTACACGCTGGACGATTTCGATCCGCACGTTCCGTATATGGGGCTCAAGCCTGAACTGGTGCCGTACACCGTTAGCACGAGCTTCTGGTACACGCCTCCCGAAATTCCGAACCCCGGCCATCTGAACCCGGGCCACCACCTGTTTCATATCCCGCAACTGCCGGGGTTCGGCGGCCACATGGTCCTGCCGCACATCGAACCTCCAGGCGCGGTCGCCAGTTACATCAACCAACAAATCCACCTGTCCGACAACGACTATGTCGGCGCCGGAGGGCACGGCCTGGTATTCACCCCGGCAGCCGACGACGGCAGCCAACTGGCTTCCCTGATGAACCGCGCAGCGGAACTGTCGCCGCTCGACGATCTGGCAATGCCCGGCTCCGGCGCGGACATGGCAGCCACCGTCGTCGCGGCGGGCGACCGCATCGCGGCCTTTGCCGCAAGCTCCGACGGCGACGCGAACGTTTTCGTGTTGCACCCGGACGCGGCCTCGGGGCCGATCTTGGGAACCTATGTCAATGGACAGCTGGTCGACGAAGCCGACGCGCCAAAGGCGGAGGACCATCTCAATATCCTCAAGGAACAAAACGACGACTCCGACGCAACCGAGGAAGGCGCCAACAAGGATGACTACAACACGCCTCCGGACTCCTCCGACTTCATGTCGGGTTGGGGCAACGGCCTGCTGAACCCTTGCGTCGAATTGGAAGCCGGCGGCAACACGCTGGTCAATTCGGCCGTGCTGACAAACAACTGGACAACGACATCTGTCGTCGCCGTTGTCGGAAACAGCTATGAAATCAATGCCATCATTCAAATCAACGCGAGCTGCGACACCGATGTGGTCAGCTCCAGCCTGAACGGGTGGACGTTGGGCAACGCCCCCGACGAGAGCTTCAACATCGCGATGTTCAAGCACATCGATCCGTCGGCCGGCAGCGAGGCGCCAACCGCGGCGGACGGTTTCCCCGCCGCCTGGGTGGTGACGCAAGTTACCGGCGACCTGATCATCATGAACTGGATCCAGCAGTACAGCTTCATGACGGACAACGACACCTCGATCCTGTCCTCGTCCGGCGTCAGGACCGTGGTCAGCACCGGCGACAACACGGCGATAAACGACGTGTCGATCAATGAGCTGGGTCAGTACTACGACCTGATCATCATCGGCGGCAACATCTATGACGCCAACATCATCCATCAGCTCAACGTGCTGCTCGACAATGATCTCATCGGCGCTGTGGATGGTTTCGAGACGTCCGGAGAGGGCTCGTACTCGACCGCCGGGAACCTGCTCTGGAACGACGCCACGATCATCAATGTCGGCGGGCAGAACCATTTCGAGACATTGCCGAACTCCTATCTGCAGGCGGCCCACGATATGGCGGCCGGCAAAGACGCCAGCCATGGCGACATCCTGAAGGACGAGGCATTCCACGGTGTCGGTCACTTGCGGGTTCTCTACATCTCGGGCGACCTGCTCAATGTGCAATACGTCTCCCAGACCAACGTGCTGGGCGACAGCGACCAGGTCGCCTTGGCGATGAACCAGTTCGTCGCCCATCCCGAAGCGGAATGGACAATCACCACCGGCGGCAACCAGGTGGCAAACTTTGCCGGCATCGTCGACGTCGACGGCACCGACAAGACCTATGTGGGCGGCGAGCACTATTCGCAGGAGATCCTGATCCAGGCAGACATCATCTCGTGCGATCCGGAACTCGGCGGGCAGAATCCGGACGCGCTGGTGAACGAAGCGGTCGCCTTCCTGGTCGACGACACCACCGACGACGATGCGCAGATAGACCATCCGATCGTGCCGACGCCGGACCACGTCCAGGCCGACGGCATGCAGACAATTTTGGCCTGATCTGAGATCCGGGGGGATATCATGACCGACGATCGCGACCTGGCTTGGGAAACGTTTGCCGAGGATCTGGAAGCAGCCTTGCAGGAGGGCGACCAGGCACCGCCGAGTTCCGCAACGCCCCGCAAGACACTTTCGAACGCCTTGCAGCAGCATGAGCGGGCCATCGACCGGACCATCAAGGCAATCGACAACGTCATCGACCAACTGCACGACGTAGCGGCCCGCCCGCAGACGAAGGTCGAGCAGGATCGGGCCCTGCCCCAATCCCGCAACCAGGCAGCCGAGACCGCCCACCGCACTCCCGCACCAGAGCAGGCCACACCGCCTGCCGCCGCCTCCCAGGCCAGGATGGCACCAGCCGCCGGAGCATCGGCGCCACCCATCGCAGCGAAGCTTGCGCCTGCGCCAAGCTGCGGCGAGATCAAGCCAGCCGGCACGGCGGCGACCCCAGCCGCAGCCCCACAGTCCGTGACGGGGAGAAAGCCGACGGCCGATCCTGCCGCGCCTGCGCCCGCCATGCAGGAGAAGCGGCTAGAGGACAAAGCGATCTCCGCAGGACAGACGACCGCGCGTTCAAGCGACCCGTCCGCCCAGGCGCGTCCCGATGGCGCGCCGGCACCGGCCACCGTGCCAACCCCGAAGCCGGCGCCCGCCAGCGACAAGGCGACCGCTGAATCCTCCGGTCAGCCCGCCCGCGCGGAACCAGCCCGCCCGGAGCCGGCCCGGCAACCAAACCAGAGCATCACGGCCGGCGCCAGGGAGATCAATGCCACGGCCTCGCCCGAGCCCGTCCCGCCACGCGAGAGCAGGTTCCCGCGGCCGGCGCCAAAGCCGGAGCCAGGGGCAGCTTCGACGGCGGAGAACCAAGGCGCTTCGGCCGCGCCAGCGGCCAGACCGGAGCCTGTGCTGCGACGGCCTGCTGAACCGCTGGCCAAGGCAGCACCTGGCGCTCCCGGGACACCTGGTGCTCCCGGAACACCTGGTGCTCCCAGAACACCTGGTGCGCCTGGGACACCTGCTTCTCCCAAAACATCCGAGATGAAGGACGTCCCCAAAACACCGGGCATGATCGTCATAGAAGGCGACACGGGTCCGATAAAGGCCAAGGAACCGCACCAGGGCGGCGGGTCTCCTCCCAGCGACGACGACAGCGGCCGGCGCGGCGGCGGAGGCAGTGGCGGCGGCGGCGTCTTTCACAAACGCCTCGGCCCGGTCGATTTCGGCGCTTCTCTCAAAGCCGGGTTGCGAGCGGTCAAGAAGAACCTGCTCATCGTCATGCTGTTCACGGTCGCCTGCAATGTGCTGGTCTTGGCGATCCCGATCTATCTGTTCCAGATCTCGGATCGCGTTCTTACCAGCCGTTCCGCCGACACCTTGATCATGCTGACGGTGGTGATTGTCGGCGCGGTGGTCTTGCAGGCGGTATTCGATGCGCTTCGCCGCTTCATCCTGATGCGCACGGCGGTCGAGGTCGCGGCCCAGCTGGGCGCACCGATCCTCAGCGCCGCGGCCAGAGCCTCCCTAAACAGCAACGGCAAAGAGTATCAGGTCCTGGGTGACCTGCAGCAGCTGAGGACATTCCTGACATCCGGCACGCTGCTGTCGTTCCTCGATGCGCCGATGGCTCCCTTCATGATGCTGGCGGTGTTTCTCATCCACCCGCACCAGGGCTTCATCGTCATGGCCTCGGCGCTGCTGCTCCTGCTGATCACGATCCTCAACCAGCGCGCGACGGCGGCGGCCTTCGGCGAGGCGAATGCGCATCAGAGCAAGGCTAACATCCATCTCGATTCGATGTCGCGCAATTCCCAGATCATCAATGCGCTGGCCATGATTCCCGAGGCGGTGCGGATCTGGGGCAAGGACACGGCAAACTCCCTGCGCGCACAGGTGATCGCGCAGGATCGCAACATCGTCTTTGCTTCGCTGTCGAAGGCCGTGCGGCTTCTGACCCAGGTGACCATGCTTGGCTGGGGCGCCCATCTGTCGATCGACGGCCATCTCACCGGCGGTATGGTTATTGCCGCATCGATCATCGCCGGCCGGGCTTTGGGTCCGATCGAAGGCGCCATCGAGGGCTGGAACCAGGTCGTGCATTCGCGCGCCGCCTACGGCCGCATCGCATCGCTCCTGCAGTCGTCCCCGCTCAATTTCGAACGGCTGAACCTGCCGCGGCCGGAAGGCCGTCTCGACGTCGAACGCCTTCTTTTCGTGCCCCAGGGGACCAAGCGCGTCGTGCTCAACGGCATCTCGTTCGCGCTCTCGCCGGGCGACTCCTTGGCGATCATCGGCAATTCGGGCGCCGGCAAGACGACGCTGGGCAAGATGCTCGTCGGCTCGATCCTGCCCACATCAGGCAACGTCCGGTTGGACCTGATGGATCTGCGCAACTGGGATCCGCGCCAGTTCGGCGAGAACATCGGCTACCTGCCCCAGGACGTTCAGCTGTTTCCGGCCTCGATCAAGGCCAATATCGCCCGCATGCGCGACGACGCGACCGATGCCGAAATCTACCAGGCCGCCGCGCTGGCCGACGTCCATGAAATGATCTCCACTCTGCCGCACGGCTACGAGACCTTCGTGGCCGCCGACGGGGCGCCGCTGTCCGGCGGGCAGAAGCAGCGCGTCGCCCTTGCGCGCGCCTTTTTCGGCAATCCTCGCCTGGTCGTGCTCGACGAGCCGAACTCGAACCTGGACTCGGCCGGCGACGCGGCGCTGGAGCGCGCGCTGCAACACGCCAAGGAGCACAAGATCACGGTCATCACCATCACCCAGCGCCCATCCCTCCTCAAGAGCGTCGACAAGATCCTCCTGCTCGTCAACGGCACCGTCGCCCTGTTCGGCATGCGCCAGGATGTGCTGCAGGCATTGGCGAGCCGCGGGCTGAGCATCGAAGGCGGGGCGTTTGGTCATCAGATCCAGTAGCCGGGTAATCAAAAATGACAACCGAGATCGCAAAAGTTCACGACATGCAGTGGTACTCCGAGGTGCCACGCTCGATCTGGAAACAGACCGTGGTAGGCGTCCTGCTCATCTCGGTGGCCTTCGGCGGCTTCGGCACATGGGCTTTCACGGCGCCGCTGGCATCCGCCATCGTTGCCCAAGGCAGTTTCGTTGCCACCGGGCAAAACAAGGTCATTCAGCATCTCGAAGGCGGCATCATCAAGGAAATCCTGGTCAGCGAAGGCGACCATGTCAGCCTCGATCAGCCGCTGGTCAGGCTTGACGAAACCGCCGCCCAGACCAACGAACGGCAATTGTTCCTGCGAAAGGCCAGGCTCGAGGCCATCGCCGCCCGCTTGAATGCCGAGGTGCAAGGCAGCGCCGGGATCCAGTTTCCATCGATCATCCTCGACAACCGGCACGACCCAGAAGTCACGCCGATCATGGAGAGCCAGCAACTCAACTTCGAGGCTGCGGAACGCAAGCGTGACAGCGAGATAGGGCTGTTCGATCAGAACAAGAAGGCGATGGAATTCCGCAACGAAGGGATCGAGGAGCAGATCTCGTCAGTCCGGCGGCAATTGCAATTCCTCAAGGAGGAATACCAGGGCAAGAAAAAGCTTCTCGACCAGGGTTTGATCCGCGGAACCGAGGTGAAGGCGATCCAGCGGGCAATGGCGGACGCGGACGGCCAGATCGGCAAGATGCTGGCGGAAGTTTCCGAGAACCGCGAACAGATCGTCAGGTTCGAGCAGCAGATCACCCAGACGAAGGACGCCTACCGCCAGGTAGCGCTCCAGGAGTTGCAGAGCCTGGAGGCCGAACTGGACGCGGTGCGCGAGCAGTCACGCGAGGCGCAGAATGTGCTTCGCCGTGTCACCATCAATGCGCCGGTGCCCGGCACGATCATACGCATGCATTACCACACCGCCGGTGGCGTCATCGAGAGCGGCAAGGCCATCCTCGAGATCCTGCCTTCAGACGTGCCTTTGGTCATCGAGGCGCAAGTCCCTCGCACCGACATCGACAACGTCAAGGTCGGGCAGCAGGCCTCGATCAGGCTGATCGCGCTCAACCGGCGCACCACGCCGGTTCTGGAAGGCGAGGTCTACTACGTCTCGGCCGACGCGCTGCCTGAGATGAGCGGCCCCACGCCCAAGGAGGTCTATCTGGCGCGCGTACGCTTGCCGGCAAGCGAACTGGCGAAGGCGCACGGCTTTACGCCGACACCGGGCATGCCTGCCGAAATACTGGTGCAAACCGAGTCGCGGACGTTCTTCAGCTATCTGACGAAGCCGATCGCCGACAGCATGGCCAGGGCATTCATGGAACAGTGAGCTTCGCAAACAAGGGACAAATTCGGGGGGAACCATGCATATCGATGTCATCACGACACGGGAGGGCCTCAACGGGCTCAGGCAGAACTGGGACGATCTTTACGAGAAGGACCCCGAAGCCCAGTTCTTTCTGTCCTGGACGTTCCTGTCGTCCTACCTTCGCCGGTTTGAAGGCGCCTGGTCCATTCTGGCGGCACGGTCGGGACCGCAAGGGTCTCCCTATGTCGCCCTGCTGCCGTTGCGGCTCCGCACCAGGCTGAACAAGAAGACCGGCTTTTGCCACAACGAAATCAACATGGGCGCAAACTACGCGGCCGACTATACGGGCATCGTTTGCGCGCCAGGCTTTGCCGACCGCGCGATCCCGGCGCTTGCCAAACATCTCATGAAGATGAACTGGGCCAAGCTGCATCTCGAAAATCTGCGCATGTCGGAGAAGCGACGCCGCCTGCTGCTCGACAACCTTGCCGACAAGCGGCTGACCGCCCAAAGGATGCAGCGCGTCAACAAGACCGACAATGTCGACAACTGCATCTGCCCGGCCACCAACCTGCCGGGGGATTGGGACGCTTATCTCGAGCAGAAGATCAGTTCAAACACGCGCCAGAAGATCAGGCGCTTCCTGCGCAAACTGGACGGGTCGGACGAATTTCGCATCACCCATGCCGACGCCTCGACGATCGACCGCGACATCGGCATCATCCTCGAAATGTGGCGCATCAAATGGGCGCCGCGGAAGGGCAACCTTCTGCCCGGCCTTTTGAGATCCAACCGGATACTGTTCAAGGATGCCTTCGAGAGCGGGACGCTGTTCCTGCCCATTCTCTGGCATCACGACAAACCGCTCGCAGGCTTGGCGTTCCTGGTCGACCCGGTCAAGAAGGCGATGCTCTTCCACCTCGCCGGACGCGATGAGACCGCCAACGAAATCCCGCCGGGACTTGTGCTGCATGCCTATTGCATTCGCCGTGCGATCGAGCAGGGCTTCCGCAGCTACGATTTCCTGCGCGGCAACGAGTCCTACAAATATTCATTCGGTGTCGAGGAGACCAGAATTCATTGTGTTCTGATCAAAACGAGGACGGGCCGAAATCTCGGTGACCGGCTTGACGCCAGATCCGTGGCAAGCGTGCTTGAGCAGGCGACCAAATTCCACGAGGCGGGCAAGCTGGCCAATGCCGAAAATGCCTATCGCCAGATTCTCGAGATTGATCCGCGCCATCCTCGTACCCTCTACGGACTGGGTCAATTGCTCGCGGCCAAGAGGGATCACTGGTCAGCCGCCGATACCTTCGGCTCGCTGGTGGAGATCGCACCAAAATCGATCAAGGCATGGTCGCGGCTTGCCGTTGAACTGCATGCGCTCAGTCTCCATGGCGAGGCCGCGGACGCCTTCCGCAAGGTGCTTGAGCTCAATCCGGAGCTGCCCGGGGCACAGTACGGCCTTGGCCGCTGCCTGGCGGAACTTCGGCAGATTGACGAAGCGGCGAAGGTGTTGAGCGCGGTGCAGGATCGATCAGAAGGTCCCGTAGACCCGCTGCTTCGCGCCAAGGCACGCATGCAGCTGCAAAAACTGAAGCAAGATGCAAACCCCTGTTACATCAGGCGGGATCCGGTGAAGGCAGAGTCGCCGATGTTTGCGCATGCAAGCGCCAACGCATCGATCCTGTCTCTCGCAAAAGGGCCGATTTCCACCGGCCCTGCCGGCTAGACCGCTTGCGTCCACCGCCGCATGCTTCCGGCTTCGGCAAGGAGCTCGCAACACCTTCGTCGTGTTGCATACTATCGATGTAGCCCGCAAAGATGGAGTTCTTGCGGATGTTTTTGGGGCCGTAGAAGACGCAGATCATGCTGCAATCATCAGCCTATGGGCGTCGTAAATGGCAGCATGAATGTTCCGGCTGGCGACCGCATCGCCAATTCTTACCAACCTGAAGGAGCCGCTGGCATTCCTCGCAACTGATTGGGGTCTGAGCGATAGAAGTTCGTCTTGATCAACCCCACCGCTGTTTATTGAATGGCTCCTCAACTGGAAATACAGATCATCCAGAGGCGAAGTCCCGTTTTCAACCACTACATGATCAACCTCACGTTCAACGCGCCGTTTCGCATACTCGTCATCGAAAATGGCGAGGAGTTTATTGCCTCGCCGCTCGATTCTCTCGAGCCGCAGGTTGATCGTTATTTGTGCGTTGGCTCGATTCAAAGCCTTGATGTACGCAGGATAGCTGGTGGCCCCGAGATCGGGAGCAAGAATGCGTTCAGGGGTAACAACTTCCAGGGAGCGTCCAGATTGAGCGATGAATTCCGCGATCGACATTCCTGGGTGTGCTCCATTGCTGTCGTAAACCAAGACCGAACCATTCAGCGTTGCGGCACCGGTGAGCACATCCCAGCTCGTTGTGGCTAACTCTTCGCCAGCTTCAAGAAAGCTCAAATTCGGCAAGCCACCAGTCGCCACAACGACGTAGTCGGGATTTCTGTCGATTACGTCAGAAGCATCGACATATTGGTTGTAGTGGATAGTCACTCCAAGGCGTTCGCATTCAGCAAGCCGCCAGTCGACTATTCCAAGAATTTCCTTCCTACGCTTCAACGCCGCGGCAATGAGTATTTGCCCACCAGCGCGGGTACTCGCTTCGAAGACCGTCACTCGATGTCCGCGTTCTGCCGCAACGCGCGCTGCCTCGAGGCCTGCCGGTCCCGCACCGACGACCAGCACGTTGCGTGGCGCATCGCTGGTGCGCGGGACAATGTGGGGCATTTTTTCTTCACGCCCCGTCGCAGCATTGTGAATGCAAACGGCCTGACCGGAATAAATGGAGTCGATGCAGTAACCCATTCCAACACAAGGTCGGATTTGGTCTTCTTTTCCGGAGAGGATCTTCTTCATTATGTGTGGGTCGGCAATGTGCGCGCGCGTCATCGCGACCAAGTCCACCTTGCCGCTGGCAATGGCGTGACGCGCCGTGGCGACATCTTGAATTCTCGCAGCGTGAAACGTTGGTATCTTCACGAGCTCCTTTATCTCGCCCGCAAAGTCCAAGTGTGGCGCCGACGGAGTGCCCATAGTTGGTATGACGTGGCTCAATCCTTCATCGGTGGCTGCGTGACCTCTAATGACGTTGATGAAATCGATCAGGCCGGAAACGGTCAGACGGCGTGCGATCTCGAGACCTTCTGTACGAGCCAAGCCTCCTTTCCAGTCCTCGTCGCAAACAGCGCGAACGCCGACCACATAATCCGGCCCCACCCGCTCGCGGATGGCGGACAAGATCTCCAGGACAAGGCGCAACCGGTTTTCAACCGAACCTCCATATTGATCGCTGCGTTTGTTTGTCTTTGGCGACCAGGATTGTGCAATGATGTGCGTGGCGCATTCCAGTTCGACACCATCAAGGCCCGCGGCCTGCACCCTTTCAGCGGCATCGGCATAGGCTTTCGTAATGCGCTCAACGTCCCAATCTTCGAAGGCCTTGGGGTAGGCTCGGTGCACGGGTTCGGGTATCGCAGACGGCGCAACCATCGGAAGCCAATCCGCCTTGTTCCAGTTGGTCCGACTACCGAGATGGGTAATTTGAATCATTACCGCCGCGCCATGGGCGTGGACATCGTCGGCCAGCTCGCGTAGCCATCGAACGCATTCATCCTTGTACAGCATGATGTTGCCGAAGGCTTGAGGACTGTCGGCAGCCACTACCGACGAACCGCCAATCATGGTCAGGCCAATACCACCCTTGGCCTTTTCAGCGTGATAGAGTCGGTACCGCTCCTTTGGAAACCCATCCTCGGTGTAGGCGGGCTCGTGAGCAGTTGACATTAGTCTGTTTCGCAAATGAAGGTTCTTCAGCGTGAAAGGCTGGAGAAGTGGATCCCTTGACATACGCGTCAATTCCAAACGGTTAGAGGGGGACGCAGAGTTGCCGGCTAAGCCTGTCCAGCATGCATGGTGCGGAGCAGTCTCAACAAAGGGCGGGGAGGTGTACACCTCAATTCCGTTTATGAAATCATGAATCAGCAGCACCAGACTTTGCGCCGTTCAATTCCATCGCTTCACAGTTTGACACTGTTCGAGGCATCTGCCCGGCACCTCAATTTCTCCAAGGCTGCCGAGGAGTTGGCGATAACACAACCCGCCGTCAGCCACGGCGTCCGACAACTCGAAGCCGCCCTGGGACAACCCTTGTTTTCCCGCGAAGGAAGACGGCTAAGCCTGACACCCCACGGTCAACGACTCTACGCTTCCGTCTTCGAGGGTTTCGCGACAATCTCCGAGACGATCAATGAAATCGCACGCACGCCACAGCGCAAAGCTGTTGTTGTTGCAACCTCGATAGTGATGGCGTCCGAGGTGCTGATCCCACTTTTGCCAAGTCTGCGGAGCGCACATCCGGACCTGTTCGTCGACCTTCGCAGCGTCAATCAAGACCCCAATCTCACCGAGTGGGGTATTGATGCCCACATACGGATTGGAGACGGTCTCTGGACGGGGTACGACTGCTTTCGCCTGTCTGTGCACCGCCAACAACAATGAAAGGGAAATTCTACGGGTACTAGCGGTAGCGCTTCTGGCGCTGGCTTTCGTACGCATTGCAGCTCCCTGTCGGTCAGGACTATCTGCCTGGCAAGTAGCGCGGATAGCTGCGCGAGTCCTGAATCACAGCCCTCTTGAGAACACGGAATTCTTCGGTCGAATGGCGCCATTGGCGCCAGCCCTCGATGGTCCATGGCCAGCCTCAATCGATTGTACTCTTTGCGTATAAATAATGTGTACATAGATTATACAAATTGTTGACTCATTCCTCTGATCGTGCAAATTTCCTGCCGTCGACACGGTCGACGGAAGCCGTTGTCGCGAGAATTCAGACAGCAGGAGGCCCTCGGTGAAGAGCGGAAAGAACGGTCTTTACGACGATCTGAAGCGTCAGATTCTGACGATGGAACTCGACCCCGATCAGGATCTGGACGAAGTGAGCCTGAGCGAGCGCTACGGCCTCTCCAGAACGCCTGTTCGGGAAATTTTTCGTCGCCTCGAGGGTGAGGGCTACATCGATATCCGGGCCAACCGCGGCGCGCGCGTCATCCCCATGAACCATCAGACGCTCAGGCACTTCTTCCTGGTCGCGCCGATGATCTATGCCGCGATCGGCCGTCTTGCGGTGCAAAACTTCAAGCAGAAGCAGCTTGCGGACCTCAAGGACACGCAGGAACGGTTCCGCACGGCAAGCGTCACCGGCGACGTGCTCTCCATGGTCCTCGAGAACAATCGCTTCCACGAAATCATCGGCGAGATGTCGGGCAACGCCTACCTGCAGCCGAGCCTCGGACGTCTCCTGATCGACCATGCCCGGATCGGCCACACCTTCTTCCGGCCCCGCAACGATGACATGCGCCGGCGTCTGGTGCTCGCCGTGGAACACCATGATGGCTTCATCGCTGCCATCGGCTCGCACGACGAGGACACGGTGGTCGACCTTGTTTTCGAACACTGGGAACTGTCGCGCGAGAACATGGAAATGTTCATCGCACCGCAAGGAATGAAGGCAGACGCGCTTGTCGAAACGCCTGCCGGCTCGATGGAGAGATCGTCTTGAAGTTCGAAGGTATCTACACACCGGCCATCACGCCACTCGGCCCCGACGGGCAGATCGATCGTGACGGCTTCGCGGCGGTGCTCGAGTCGCTCATCGAAGCCGGCGTGCACGGCATCATCGTTGGCGGATCGACGGGTGAATACTACGCCCAGAGCGCCCAGGAGCGCTTCGATCTCGCCGCCTACGCCAAGGAGGTGATTGGCACCCGGCTTCCGCTCATCATTGGAACGGGCGCCACCAGGACCGAGGACTCGGTCGAATACGCCAAGGCGGCGAAGGAGATCGGCGCCGACGCCATTCTCGTGTCGTCGCCCCCATACGCCTTGCCGACGGAGCGTGAGAATGCGGTTCACGCGCTTACGGTCGACCGCGCGGCGAACCTTCCGATCATGCTCTACAACTACCCGGCCCGCATGGGGGTGACGATGAGGGAGGACTATTTCTCCCGTGTCGGCAAATCCAGGAACGTCGTGGCCATCAAGGAGAGCTCCGGCGAGATGGGCAACCTCCATTTGCTGGCGCGGAAATTCCCCCATATCTCGCTCTCTTGCGGCTGGGACGACCAGGCGCTCGAATTCTTTGCATGGGGCGCCAGGAGTTGGGTCTGCGCCGGCTCCAATTTTCTCCCGCGCGAGCATGTCGCGCTCTACGAAGCCTGCGTGCTCGAAAGGAACTTCGACAAGGGCCGCGCCATCATGACCGCGATGCTGCCGCTCATGGATATCCTCGAATGCGGGAAGTTCGTCCAGTCGATCAAGCACGGCTGTGAGCTGATCGGGCTGAACGCGGGCCCGGTGCGGGCGCCGCTGCGCCCGCTCAATTCGGAAGAAAAGCGAACACTCCAGACTGTCGTCGCCACATTGAAGCGCACGGTCGCCCAGATCACGTCGGGAGCAAACAATGCATGAACCTTTGACCGCTGCCGAATACAAGGCGATCGCCGCGAACATCCAGTTTCCGACCAATGCCTTCATCGACGGGGCGTTCCGTCCTGCGAATTCCGGCAAGACATTCAAGACGACCAATCCGGCGACGGGCGACACACTTGCCGAGATCGCGGCATGCGACTCGACGGACGTCGATCTCGCCGTGGCCAAGGCCAGGCAAGCCTTCGATGACGGCCGCTGGCATCTCCGCTCGCCTGGCGAGCGCAAGGCCGTGCTGCTCAAATTCGCCAAGCTCCTGGAGCGCAACCGTCACGAACTTGCGGTCATGGAGAGCCTCGACAGCGGCAAGCCGGTCCGCGAATGCCAGACCGTCGATGTTCCGGATACGATCCACACCATCCGTTGGCATGCCGAACTGATCGACAAGCTCTACGATAACACGGCTCCCGTAGGCTCGAACGCGCTGACCATGGTCGTGCGCGAGCCGGTCGGCGTCGTCGGCTGCGTCCTGCCGTGGAATTTCCCGCTGCTGATGCTGGCCTGGAAGATCGGTCCGGCACTTGCCGCGGGATGCTCGGTGATCGTGAAGCCCGCCCAGGAGACGACCCTGACCACGCTTCGCGTCGCCGAACTGGCGCATGAGGCCGGTATCCCGGCGGGCGTCTTCAATGTTGTCCCGGGCGGCGGCAAGGATGTCGGCGAACCGATCGGCATGCATATGGGCGTCGACATGGTGGCGTTCACCGGATCGACGCCGACGGGTCGGCGCTTCCTGCACTACGCAGCGGACTCCAACCTCAAGCGCGTCGTTCTCGAATGCGGCGGCAAGAACCCGGCTGTGGTTCTGGAGGATGCCGAAGACCTCGATCTCGTCGCCGAACAGGTGGTCAACGGGGCGTTCTGGAACATGGGCGAGAACTGCTCGGCCACGTCGCGGCTCATCGTCCACGCCAAGATCAAGGACGAATTGCTTGAGCGGATCGGCGCCTATATGCGCGAGTGGAAGACGGGCGACCCGCTCGACCCGGAAAACCGCATCGGCGCGCTCGTCAGCAAGAACCATTTCGAGAAGGTGAAATCCTTCCTCGGCGACGTGAAGACCGAAAAGCTCTCCGTCGTCCATGGCGGCGGCACGCACAAGGGCATCTACATCGAACCGACCGTCGTCGATGGCGTTACGCCTTCGAGCCGTCTCTTTCAGGAGGAGATCTTCGGACCGATCCTTTCGGTCACGACGTTCAATTCGCTTGCCGAGGCCGTGGCTCTCGCCAACGACACCAACTACGGCCTCACCGCGTCCGTCTACACCGGAAGCCTGCGCAAAGCGATCAAGCTTTCGCGCGAAATCCGGGCGGGTGTCGTGACCGTCAACTGCTTCGGCGAAGGCGACGCGACGACGCCGTTCGGCGGCTACAAGGAATCCGGTTTCGGCGGACGCGACAAGTCGGTCTTCGCGCATGACAACTATTGCGAATTGAAGACGGTCTGGATCGACGTCTCGGACCGTTCGGTCGACGAGACCATCCGATGAACCAAATCGTCGTCAAGCGTCTTCCGGCGGAATCCGGAACCTCGGGCTGGGAGGCGATCAGCAGACGCAGCTTCCCCGTCCGGACGCTCGACGGCGACGTGTCGGCCGACTGGCTGATCATCGGCGCCGGTTTTGCGGGCCTCTCGGCCGCGCAGCGGCTGCGTCAACTGCGGCCGAGCGACAGGATCGTCCTGTTGGAGGCGGGAGAGATCGCCAAAGGTACTTCGGGCCGCAACTCCGGCTACATGATCGACGTCCCGCACAATATCTCGTCGGGCGAATATTCCGCCGCGAGCGAGACCGAGACAATTGCAGAGATCGCTCAGAACCGTTTTGCCATCTCTTTCGCCGCCGACGTAGCAGCGGAATACGGCATGTCCGAGCGCACCTTCGATCCGTCAGGCAAGATCAATGCCGCGGCGACAGAGCGCGGAATGAAGCTCAACGCGAATTATGGCCGCTCGCTCAAGGGCATCGGCGAGGAGCACCGCTTCCTGGATGCGGGCGAGATGCGGCAGATCACCGGATCGTCCTACTATCTCGGAGGTCTCTACACGCCAGGCGCCGTGATGATCCAGCCCGCCGACTATATACGCGGCTTCGCCGCCGGGCTGGCATCGAAGGCCGACATGTTCGAGCACTCGCCGGTGCTCAAACTCGAGTGCCAGCGTGGAATGTGGAAGGCCGTATCGCGCAACGGAAGCGTCAGCGCGCCGAAAGTCATCCTCGGCATCAACGGCCACATCGAGGATTTCGGCCATTTCCGCGGCCGTCTGATGCACATCTTCACCTATGCGTCGATGACTGCCCCCTTCACCTCGAAGTCCACGGGCAAGGACCGGTGGGCCTTGCTTCCGGCTGATCCGATGGGCGCGACAGTCAGGAAGATCACCACCGATGGAACCTCGCGTATCCTGATCCGGACCCGGTTCACCTACGACTGGACCGTTCAGGTCAGTGAAAAACGCCTGGCCGGGATCGCCGCTGAGCAGCGGGCTTCTGTTGACGCCCGGTTTCCGGAACTCAAGGACGTGCCGTTCGAGCACGTCTGGGCCGGGCGGCTTTGCCTCAGCCGCAACCATGTGCCCGCCTTCGGCGAGATCGACGCGGGCCTCTACTCGGCGTGCTGCGAGAACGGTCTCGGGACCGTGAAAAGCACGCTCGCGGGCGTCATGGCCGCCGATCTGGCGACCGATACCCGCTCGGACATGCTCGACAAATTCTCGGATCAGCCGGAGCCCGCGAGGCTCCCTCCCGAGCCGCTCGCATGGCTCGGCGTGAACACCGTGATCCGATGGCAGGAATTGCGTGCAGGCCGCGAGGGATGAATCTCGCCGCGCAATGTGAGGACTGAGCCGACGGCAAAAGTCTTCAAATGAGAATGGGAACGAAAAACAAAGGAGTGAGAAAAAATGAAGACGTTGTGGAAAGCGCTTTGCGCTGCGGCGATGGTCGGCATGACCATGCTGTCCGCTCAGGCGGAGGAAAAGACCATCACCATTGGCACGATGCAGTGGGAAGACCTGGGGTCGATCACCGGCGTCACCAAGAGAGTACTGGAAGATTCCGGCTATACCGTAAAGGTGGTGCCTTTTTCTGAATGGGGTATCGCCTATGCCGCGCTGACGAAAGGCGACGTCCAGATCCTGGCCTCGCTGACCGACTACGTCGCACAGGACTATTGGGACAAGAACAAGAAGAAGCTGGAGAAGATCTCGCCGGTTTCGTTCGGCCTGTACCAGGCTATTGCCGTGCCAAATTACGTGACGATCGACTCCATGGACCAACTGAATGACAACGCCGACAAGTTCGGGGGCAAGATCGTCGGCATCGAGCCCGGCTCAGGTCTCATGCGCGATGCGGTGAATTCCGTGAAGACATATGATCTCAAGCTTCAGCTGGTCGAAGGCAGCACCGCTGCCATGACGGCGGAATTGAAGTCGGCGATTGACCGCAAGGAATGGATTGCCGTGACGCTCTGGGAGCCGTCGTGGATGATGCAAAAGTACCCGGTCAAGTTCCTCAAGGACCCCAAAGGTATCTTCCCGCTGGCGCAGACCTACAACTGGATCGCCAAGAGCGGCTTCTCCGTCGAGAACCCGCACGCACGCGAAGTCATCGCCAGCGTCTATCTCCCACTTGCGGATATCACCGCGATCAACGGCGCAGTCGCCGATGGAAAGACCATGGATGAGGCAGTTGCTGCCTGGGTCGATAGCCATGCCGACCTCCTGAAGCGCTGGGAAAATATCAAGTCCGAGTAATTCGAAACGGCGGGCCGCCGACTTTGGTGGCCCGCCCCGGAACTGCGAAAACATGAAGGCCGGCATCAGCCCGGCCCATGGGGAACGCTATGAACATTGCGATGAATGACTCCAGCCAAGTGCTGGTCGACTGCCAGTCCGTATGGAAGATTTTCGGTGGTCGCGCTCAGGCCGCCGTGAAAGCCATCTCCGAACGTGGGCTCTCCAAGAAACAGGTGCTGCAGGACTTCGACTGCGTGGTGGGTGTCTCCGACGCTAGCCTCCAGGTCCGTCGCGGCGAGATCTTCTGCATCATGGGGCTGTCGGGGAGCGGCAAGTCGACGCTGATCCGCCTGCTTAACCGTCTGATCGAACCAAGCCTTGGCAAGATCACGGTGAAAGGCAAGGAGATCGCCAAGCTGAATGCGGCCGAGCTTCGCGAGATGCGCGCCCGCAACATCGGCATGGTGTTTCAGAGCGTGGCACTTCTCCCTCACCGAACAGTCCTCGAGAATGCCGCTTTTGGTCTCGAGGCTCAAGGCGTTGCAAAAGAACAGCGCAACAGAACCGCCCGTGCGGCCCTCGAAAAGGTTGGCCTTGCCGACTGGACATCGCGCTATCCCGACGAACTCTCCGGCGGCATGCAGCAGCGCGTTGGCCTCGCACGGGCGCTGGCCGCGGATCCCGAAATTATCCTCATGGACGAACCCTTCAGTGCGCTCGACCCGCTGATCCGGCGCCAACTTCAAGACGAGTTCCGACAGCTGACGAAGTCGCTCGGCAAGTCCGCCGTCTTCATCACCCACGACCTCGAAGAAGCCATCCGCCTTGGTGACCGCATCGCCATCATGAAGGACGGTGTCATCGTCCAGGTCGGAACGGCGGAGGAAATTGTGACCAAACCTACCGACGACTACGTCTCGGCGTTCGTGGCCGGCATATCCAGGATTCATCTGGTCAAGGCGCACTCCGTGATGCGACCCGTCGCCCAGTTCAAGAATTCGCAGCCGAATTGCGATGTGAACGCGCTGCTTCGGACTTCTCCGGAGGCCGATATTGGCGAACTCATCGACCTCACCATGCAATCCGATCGCGATGCGGTCGCGGTCGTCGAGAACGGCACTGTGGTCGGTGTCGTCACCATCCGTGGTTTGCTGCGTGGTGTTGCCGGGAAGCCTGCAGGATAGCTCGGGAGGGTGAGATGGACATTTCAGTCATTACCGACACGTTCGATACCTGGACGGATTCTGCGCTCGGTTGGATCAACGACAACGGCGAATGGTTGTTTGAATTTTTCAGGACCGTGCTTGAAGGGACCTACGACAGCGTGCTGTGGTTGTTGCAGCTCGCACCGTTTTACATGATCGCGATCATCGCAGCGCTGCTCGCATGGCGATTGATCAATGCCTTGGCTGGCGTCCTTGCGGGGCTTGCCTTGGTCTTCTGCGCGGTCATGGGGCTCTGGACCGAAACCATGAGCACATTGGCCCTGGTGATGACCGCCACGATCCTCGCCCTTGTCGTCGGCATTCCCATTGGCATTGTGGCAGGCTTCGTCAGGTCCTTCGATCGATTGCTCGAGCCAGTGCTCGACCTGATCCAGACCCTGCCACCTTACATCTATCTGCTTCCTGCAATTGCGCTCCTTGGCTATGGACCCGCAACCGCACTTGTCGCCACGATTATCGTAGCAATGCCTCCGGCCATCCGACTTACGTCCCTGGGCATCCGGATGACGCCGCACGAATTCATCGAGCTTGGCCAAGCATGTGGTCTGACGCCCTGGCAGATGTTCATCAAGGTCAGGCTTCCTTTCGCCATCCCAAGCGTAATGGCCGGGATCAACCAGAGCCTGATGATGGCCTTCGGCATGGTCGTCATAGCCGGCATCGTCGGTTCAGGAGGGCTCGGAGAGACAATCTATTCAGCCGTGCGCACGCTCGACATCGCCACGTCGATAAACGCCGCCATCGCGATCGTCATCCTGACCATGGTGCTCGACAGACTCACCCAGAGCGCGGCCCGCCGCGCCAGCGGAGGCGCAAGATGAACGTTGATCTGGTCCAGTTTTCGCCAGGGGCTTACCTGGCCCCAGCCGTGGATTGGCTGAATGCCAATTACCACCCGTTCTTCGATGCCGTGACCAAGCTGATCGAGGCGGTGCTGAGCGGCATCGAAGCAGTTCTTCTCTACCCGCCGCCATACGCGACGATCGTCGTGGCTGTCCTTCTCGCCGCATTCTTCATCAGCGTCCGGGTCTCGGTGGTGACGGCCGTCGCGCTTACGTTCTGCTTGCTGGCGGGTTTTTGGACCGCCTCGATGCAGACGCTGGCGTTGGTAGCGGTAGCGGTGATCATTTCCGTGTCGATCGCTTTCCCGCTAGGCATCCTGGCATCACGCTACAGGAAGTTCGAGGCTGCCATCCGCCCCGTTCTGGATATCATGCAGACCGTCCCGCCGTGGGTCTATCTCATCCCCGCCGTCATGATCTTCAGCCTCGGCCGCGTTCCGGCGATCATCGCCACGATTGTCTACGGCATTCCGCCGATGCTGCGCCTGACAACTCTGGCCTTCAACCAGGTGCCGAAAGACCTCCTGGAACTCGGTCATGCGACCGGTACTTCGCCGCGGTCGATTCTGTTCAAGATCGAAATCCCGTCAGCTACCCCGACACTGCTGGTCGGCCTCAACCAGTGCATCCTGCTGTCGCTGGCGATGGTTGTCCTGGCGGGGCTGGTCGGAGCAGGCGGCCTCGGCGCCGAGGTGACGAGGGGATTGACGCGGATGGAAATGGGTCTGGGCCTGCGGGCCGGACTGTCGATCGTCGCGCTTGCCATCTTCCTCGACAGGCTTTCCAGAGGCGCATTGGATCGGCGCCGCCGACCAGGAATGGCGTAGGCGAAAGGAAAACGCATGCGCCGCAGCTTCTTCTGCATTGATTCCCACACCTGCGGAAATCCCGTGCGCCTGGTCGCGGGAGGCGGCCCCTTGCTGCCCCACATCCCCATCGCCGAGCGACGTGAGCTGTTCGTGCGCGATCATGACTGGATCCGGCAGGCACTGATGTTCGAGCCGCGCGGACACGACATCATGTCGGGCGCGATCATCTATCCCGCCTACCGTCCGGACTGCGATTTCGCCGTGATCTTCATCGAAGTCAGCGGATGCCTGCCGATGTGCGGCGCCGGCACGATCGGCCTCGTGACTGCGGCAATCGAAGAAGGGCTGGTAACGCCCCGGGTGCCCGGCAAACTGTCAATCGAAACTCCAGCCGGCAGGGTCGATATCCAATACGAGAAGCCGGGCGAGTTCGTAGACTCCGTCCGGATGTTCAACGTTGCCAGCTATCTGCATGCCGCGGACGTCGCCGTCGATGTCCCCGGTCTCGGTCGGCTGGTCGTCGACATCGCCTATGGCGGAAATTATTACGCTGTCGTCGAGCCGCAGGAGGCGTGGCAAGGCCTGGACGGCATGTCGGCGAGTGCCATCGTGGATCTCAGCCGTAGCCTTCGCGAAGCGCTCGAGCCCGTCTGCAATCCCGTTCATCCCGAAGATGACAGGATACGCGGCGTGGACCACGCCATATGGTGCGACACGCCCTCAAGCAGCAACGCCGACGGCCGTGGCGCGGTGTTCTACGGCGACAAGGCCATCGACCGCTCGCCGGGCGGCACTGGAACTTCGGCTCGCATGGCGCAACTCTGTGGCAAGGGACGACTGAAGGTCGGCGACACGCTTCGCCAGGAAAGCCTGATCGGCACGGTGTTCGAGGGCCGCGTCGAGGCGGAGGCCGACATCGGCCCCTTCAAAGGCATCAAGCCCAGTGTCGGCGGCTGGGCGCGGATCATCGGCCACAACACGATATTCGTCGACGATCGCGATCCATTGGCCCACGGATTCCAGATCAAGTAGGCGGTATTGGGCGCGTGGGGATAGTCAACAGAGTTGGATGAACGTCAACGGCGGTACGGAGGCTTTTGTGGGTCTAGGCACTGACGACGCGTCCTACTACAGCTTACCTGTTCCTATAACAGCAGGAAGCCAGAGAATTTCTCGGTCACCGCACCGACCTCAAGGCAACTAACAGGGAACTGAATTATAGCGTTCAGGAGAACAGTCCAGGCTATCGATACGCACGGGGGCACTCCAACGCGCGTCGTCCGGGATATTGGGCCTGAACCCGGACCGACTACACCCAGCAGAAATCAACGTGACTTGACCTGCCCAGTTCAGACCACAACGAGGATATCGAGATGGAACAGTTTCCCTTTGAGGGCCTAAACCTAGCGCTTACCACGCCATTTGACTCGACAGGGGCGGTCGATTTCGCAGCCTTCGAGTCCCTGATTGAGCGCTACATTCTGACAGGTGTGCGCGGATTTGTCCTCAGTTCCGGCACCGGAATGCATGTCTATCTGTCGGAGCCAGAATCCAAAGAACTGATTGCCCGCGGCTGCAAGGCCATCAATGGTCGCGCGACCATTGTTGCCCAAGTTTCAGCTCTTATGCTGGATGATATCGTCTCGCGCACAAAACATGCGGCCGATCATGGCGTAAACGGCGTTATGGTTTTGCCGCCCTTCTTCGAAGGGCCGACCGACGACGCTGGGATCATCGATTTCTATGCGGAAGTCGCGAAGGCGAATGTCCCGATTATTGGATACAACGTGCCAAATGCCGTCGGTGTCGAGATCACGCCGGCCTTGTTTGAGCAACTGGCCAGTATCCCAAACTTTGTCACCGTCAAGGATAGCAGTGGCGACCTCATCGGCCAAGGAAACCTCATTCGAACCGGTTTCCCCGTCATGAACGGCGCCGACCCACTTGTGCCATATGCTCTCTATGCCGGCGTAAAAGGCTTGATTTGGGGTGGCGCTAACTTTGCCCCCAAAAGCTGTCTCGCCCTTGTGGAAGCGGCGAAGCTCGGTCTTTGGGACGAAGTCCGTCAGATCTGGCGGCGCCTCGAGCCTGCGATGTCGCTGATCTGGAAGGGCGACTACGTCCAATCAGTATACGCAGCCGCGGACTTGGTTGGCTATGGTGCCGGCGCTCCCCGCCGCCCCCTGTCGGCGTTGAACGCAGACAAGCGTGTCGCCCTCCGCAAAGCATTGGAGCCGCTGATCGAGTTCGAAGGCGCAACTCCATAGGGGAGTGATCCCTTCAGTGGGGGACATCAGGGCCTGAATTTCGGAACTCACCAATAGCCAGAGGTTCGAGCGGACATGAAATCAGCCAATGAAGCTCCGGGGGCCGGCCGATTGAAGATCGGCTTTATCCTCGCTCGTTCCTTCACCCTTTCCGCATTCGCCCTGTTCGTCGACACGCTCAGATTGGCGAGTGACGAGACCGACAAATCCGGCAGGGTTTTGGCTGATTGGCAGGTGCTGGCGAGCACCAGGCACCTGATCACCTCGAGTTGTGGCGTGCAAGTCGCTCCAACATCGGATTTCGTGGACCCCAGGGAATTGCACTACATCGTTGTCGTCGGCGGTCTGCTCAACAACGAGTTCCCGGTCGACAGCGAGACAGTCAGCTACCTGAAGAGAGCGGCGGCCAGCAAGGTTCCCCTGATCGGGGTTTGCACGGGCACGTTCATCCTCGCTGAGGCGGGCCTGATGAAATACCATCGGACTTGCGTAAGCTGGCTCCACTATGAGGCTTTCCGCCAGCGCTTCCCGGATCATGACGTCAGGGCGGACCGCTTGTTTAATCTCGACCAAGCCAGAGGTTCTTGTGCCGGGGGCAGCAGCGCGGCCGACATGGCCGCGTCGATCGTCAGGCGCCACATCAGCAATGAGGCTGAGAGAAACGCCCTCGAAGTGTTGCAGATCGAGAAGGCGCGCGCGCCCTCGGACATCCAGCCGCGCCGGCCCCCGTTCATCGAGTGCAAAAACCCCCGGCTCAAGGCGGCGCTCATCATCATGGAGAACCATGTCGACAACAAACTCTCCATACCCAAGTTGGCGGCATCCGTCGGATTGTCCCGGAGGCAGCTCGAGCGCCTCTTCAGGGAAGAAACAAAGAACTCTCCGGCACTGGTTTACCTTAGGGTGCGTCTTGAGCGGGCGAAGCGCCTCCTGATGCAGACCAAGGCTCCGATGATCGAGATTGCCATCGAGGTCGGGTTCGAAAACGCCTCGCACTTCTCGAAGGTCTTCCACAGGACGTTCGGGCAACCGCCAAGCAAGTTCAGGTCAGAGATTTCAAACTGACTTGTCGTGGCGGAAACCCAGGCTACCGCAACGCGTCTTGCAAGATCATCTCCGCTGCCTTCTCGGCTATCATGATGACCGGCGAATTGGTGTTGCCGGAGACGATGGTAGGCATGATCGAGGCGTCGGCGATGCGCAAGCCCGCAAGGCCATGGACACGTAAGCGGTCGTCGACCACGGCCATCCTGCCCGCCCCCATCTTGCAGGTTCCGACCGGGTGAAAGATAGTCGTGGCGATGTCGCCCGCCTTGCGCACCAGATCATCGTGACTGGAGAATTGCGGTCCTGGCAACATCTCTTCCGGCGAGAAACGTGCAATGGCCTTCGCCTCCATCAGCCGCCGCGCATGCTCGATCGAGGCCACTGCGATGCTGCGGTCGCCCTTCGTCGATAGATAATTCGGCCGGATCATCGCGGGCTGTCGCGGGTCGTCAATTGCCATGTGCACGGTGCCCCTGCTCTCGGGGCGCAGATTGCAGACCGAGACGGTCACGGCCGGGAAACGATGCAACGGCTCGCCCAGTCGGTCGGTGCTGAGTGGCTGCACATGATATTCGAGGTCGGGTGTTGAGAGGCGTGGGTCGGAACGGGCGAAGATGCCGAGTTGGCTTGGCGCCATGGACAGCGGCCCGCTGCGCCACAGGGCATATTCGGCCCCCATCGCCGCGCGGCTGAAGAGATTGTGGTAGCGCTGGTTGAGGGTAACGGCGTTCTTGACCTTGAAGACCATGCGTAGCTGCAGATGGTCCTGCAGATTTTCGCCGACACCCGGCATGGCGTGCCGGACCTGGATGCCAAGCTGCGACAGGAGTTCAGCCTGTCCGACGCCGGAGAGTTCCAAGAGCTTCGGCGAATTGATGGCGCCGGCGGCCAGAATGGTTTCGCGGGCGCTGGCGAAATGCAGCGAGCCGCCTTGACGGAAGACGACGCCGGTGACGCGGCGACCGTCGACCTCCAGCCGTTCGGTTTCGGCGCCGGTCAGGATACGAAGATTGGTGCGGCCCTTTATGCCACGCAGGAAGGCCTTGGAAGCGTTCCAGCGTACTCCCCTCCTCTGGTTGACCTCGAAATAGCCCGAGCCTTCGTTTGTGCCCTGGTTAAAGTCTTCCGTGCGCGGAATTGCGAGCTCTTCGGCAGCGTCGCGAAAGGCGTCGAGGATCGGCCAGGACAGCCGTTGCCGCTCGACACGCCACTCGCCGCCGGCGCCATGCATCGCGCTGGCGCCACCGTGATAATCCTCCGACTTGCGGAAATAGGGCAACACGTCGTCCCAGCCCCATCCGGCATTGCCGGCCTGCCGCCAGCCATCATAGTCGGCAGCCTGGCCGCGCATATAGATCATGCCGTTGATCGAGGAGCAGCCGCCAAGCACCTTGCCGCGTGGATAGTTGAGACTGCGTCCGTTCAACCCCAGGTCCGGCTCGGTCTTCATCAGCCAGTCGGTGCGGGGGTTGCCCATGCAATAAAGATAGCCGATCGGGATATCGATCCAATGATAGCGGTCGCTGCCGCCGGCTTCGAGGAGCAGGACTTTGTTTCGCGGATCGGCGGAGAGCCGGTTGGCGAGCACGCAGCCCGCCGAACCGGCGCCGACGACGACATAGTCGAACTCACCGAAATCAGATGGACGAACGACGGTCACTGGAGAGCCTGTCGGCTGGCGATGCGTTCCCACATCGGGGCCATTGCCTCGTTGATCTCGCCATAGAGCTGGTAGCGCGCGGCATAGGTTGGGGCAAGCGCATCGTTCGGCGCATAGCGGCGCGCGGCCGAGGTCATCGCCATGGCACCGGCAGCGAAATCCGCGAAGACGCCGACGCCGGTACCTGCTGCAATCGCCGCTCCCAGCGCGCCGGTTTCGCGGCTATTCGCGACGGTGACCGGCACGCCAAGCACGTCAGCAAAAATTTGCGCCCAGACGCCGCTGCGTGAACCGCCGCCGGATAACACTGCTTCATCGAACCGCGCGCCCGCCGCATGCAGCGTTTCGACATGACGCTTGTGTTCGAAGACAACGCCCTCGAACAGGGCACGCAGAATATGCGCCCGAGTATGCCAGCCAGCCATGCCATAAAAGCCGGCGCGAGCCTGGCCGTTCTTCTGTGAACCGTAGAGGAAGGGGTGGTAGATCGGGATATCGCCGGTCGGATCTATGGAAGCGACAAGGTCGCTGCACAGTTCGAACGGCGACTTTCCTTCCGGTACATGGTCGAGGAACTCGCGGACGATCCATTCCAGATTGGCGGCCGAAGTAGCACTGGATTCAATCGCCAGATAGCGCTGCGGATCGAAGGTCGACAGCATGAAGATCGACGGCTCGCGGATCGGCTCGTCGGTGATGACCTGGTTGATGCTCCAGGTGCCGGCAATGATCGAAGCGGCACCCGTGCGGGTGACGCCGGACCCGATGGCGCTGGCGACGACGTCGAACAGGCCGGCCACGACGGGAGTGCCGGCGCGCAGGCCGGTGAGCGACGCGACATCGCGCGTGACATGGCCGGCAATCTCGGCCGATTCCAGGACCGGCGGCAGCAGGTCGGCGCAGTCACCAAGGCCATAGGCCTCGAGCAAGTCCTGCTCGTAGCGCCGTCCCGGCATCGACAGCAAACCGCAACCGGACATATCGGTGGCATCCGTGGAGCGCGCGCCGGTCAGTCGGTTGACGATAAGATCCTTGCACAAGAATGCCGTGCCGATGCGGCCGAACAGTTCCGGTTCGAACCGCTTCAGCCAGGCGAGCAAGGTCGGCGTCTGCGCGGCCCAGGGTTTTTGCAGGCAATACTTGTAGGTACGGTCGCCGACATTACTCTTCGCCCATTCGCCGACTAGGCCGACGGCGCGGGTGTCGAGCGACTGGATGCCGATCAGCGGCGCGCCCGCCCGGTCGAGTGCATAAAGGCCGTTGCCGTGCCCGGCGCAGCCGATTGCGACGATGTCGCCGGCGTCGATGCCGGCTTCAGCGATGCAGCGGCCGATCACTGTGACGGCGTTGCGCCACAGTTCACCAAGATCGCGCTCGACATGGCCGGGCTTCGGCATCGACGAATGCGCGTCGAGCGCCGCAAGCGCCAGTTCGCGTCCCGTCATGTCGAAGATGATGGCCTTGATGACTGTATTGCCCGCATCAAGGCCCAGAATGTAACCGCTCATCGGCTTCTCCCGCAGTCGGCCTTACGCCTGGTTGTACAGATCCCAGGCGGTGGCGCCATCAGCGCCGTCGTGAATGATCGCCATCAGGCCCCGCACGACGGCGCTCGGATTGGCGTGCTGATAGATGTTGCGGCCATAGACCATACCCAGTGCGCCTTGCGCCATCAGCGCCGCCGATTTGTCGAACACGGCGTGCAGATCCTCCTTGCCGCCGCCGCGTACCAGCACCGGGCAGCGCGCCGCCTCGACCACGCGGTGGAAGTCGTTGGCGTCGGTCGTCGGGTCTGCCTTGATGACATCGGCGCCTATCTCGCGCGCCAGCCGCGTCAGCGTGACGATCTTCCCGGCATCGCCGTCGACCATGTAGCCGCCATGCTCGGCGACCGGCAGCATGGCCAGGGGTTCGATCATCAGCGGCATGCCGTACTTTTCGCAGTCGGCGCGTACGCGGGCGATGTTCTGAACGCATTGGCGGAAGAGGTCCGGTTCGTCGGGCAGCATGAACAGGTTCACGACCACGCAGGCGGCATCCATCTCGATGGCGCCGATCAGCGGTTCGACCTCGTTTTGCAGCACCGCCCACATCGCCCGGTGGCGCACCTTGTTGTACGGGTTGCCCATGTCGATGCGCATCACCAGTGCCGGCTTGTCCTTGCCGGGCAGGTTCTGCAGCAGGTCGGCCTGGCCGTAGTTCATCTGGATAGCGTCCGGCCCGGCCTTCGCCAGTTTTTCGACAACGCCGGCCATGTCTTCCAACCCAACAAGGAAGCTCGGCTCGTTGCAGACCCCATGATCGATGGCAACGTCGAGGCAGCGACCGTTGCCGAACAGCCGGTTCATGCGGACTTTCTTGTTCACGCGCATATTGCGCTCCTTTTGTTGTTTTCGCCGGGAAGGTTCGGCAGAAGGACGCCGTGCTGATGCTCCAGCAGCGACAGAAGGGCGGCACGTTCGGTATCGGCCTGAGCCGTGCTCCAGCCCTTGCAGATAGCCAGGATTGAAAGCACGGCATCAACCAGTTGGCATGTCAGGTCGCCTGCTATGGCTATGGTGGTACGACGCAGGAAAATGTCAGCCAGCGACTCGACGTGCTCACGCTCGATGATCAGCCGGATCTCGCCGGTGGAATAATCCGTGCCAGGCAACATCGGGTCCGGCACGACCGAAATTGCCGCCGCGATTCCGCCCGCCGACGTGCCGTAGCGTTCCAGAAGAGTTTGCGCGCGCGGCATCGTCAATCCGTGTTCCGCCGCCAGCCTGGCACACCATTCGGCGGGATCGGAAGGAAAATCACGGCCACCGCCGATGGCGAGATCCTCGGTACCGACCGTGCGTACCAGCCCCGACCGCTCCAGCGCCATGTCGGCTGCCAGCGCGCCAAACGAGCGAAACGTCGTCCACTTGCCGCCGATCATGCACAGCGTCGCCGGCAAATTGCCAACCGGCTCGACGAATTCGCAGAAATGGTCGCGCGGGATGCGGCCCGTGAAACTGTCCTTGCTGGCTGGCAACGGCCTGACGCCCGAGAAGCGGAAGACGATCTCATGCTTGGCGATTTTGATCGATGGGAAGACAAAGGCCAGCGACTGCAGGATGTACTGGAGTTCGTCGTCCTCGCAGCGCACGGTGTCAGGATCGTCGACGCGGATTTCGGTCGAGCCGATCAGAACCTTGCCGAGATAGGGAAACAGGATGCAGATGCGTCCATCCTCGTTCTCGTAATAGACCATGTTCGCACCAAGCGCGTCATGGAGCTCCTGGTTGTCGACGATCAGGTGCGAGCCTTTGGTGCCGCCCATCATGCGCGGTGCTGGCGCGCCGATCGCCTTGTTCGTCAGGTCGATCCAGCCGCCGGTGGCGTTGATGACGAGGCGCGGGCGCAGCGACAGGGTCTCCCCCGAAACGGTATCGGTCAGCGCGAGGCCGTCTTCGTCGGAGCCGATGCGCGCATAGTTGAGCGCACGCGCGGCGCGTGAAGCCGCCATCGCGTCGTTCAGCATTTCAAGGCCAAGCCGCTCGGGTCGACTCACCCAGGCGTCGTAATAGGTCGCCGAACTACGGGTCGCCGGATTGATGGCCGGCCACGTCTTCAGCGTTTCCTTGCGCCCTCGGAAGCGATGGGTCGGCATCAGCCGGCGCGATGCCGTGAAGACGTCATAGAGCGTCAGCCCGGCCTTGATGACGAGTGCGCCGCGCCGGCTCGGCCGCCGGGTGAGGCCGAGGAAGCGGACGGCGCCATTGGCGATGCCGGAGAAGATGTCGAAGATCGGCACCGTCGTCGGCAGCGGCGCGACGTAGTGCGGCGCATTCCGCAAGAGCCGGTCGCGTTCCCGCAGCGATTCCTTGACCAGCTTGAACTCGCCATTCTCCAGATAGCGCAGGCCGCCATGCACCATGCGCGAAAGCGCTGCGCTGGCTCCGCTGCAATAATCGCCCTTCTCGGCGAGCAGCACGTCGACGCCCTGCAGGGCAAGCTCGCGAAAGACGCTGATGCCGTTGATGCCGCCGCCGATAATCAGCACGGCAATGTCGGGCCGCTCTCGCAGCGCGGCGAGTGTTTCGGTGCGCTTCATTGCGGAAATGCCTCGTTTGCTCAGGCAGCCATCTGGGAGAGATGCATGGCTATCGCTGTGTCGATGGCGGCCAGTTCATCGCGGCTGAGCCTGATCTCGCCGGCGCGCGCATTGTCGAGCGCCTGATCGGCGTTGCGGGCGCCGCATAGCGCAAAGGTGATGCCTGGCTGCGCCAGCGTCCAGGCAATCACGATCTGGGCCATCGAGGCTTCGTCCCGTTCGGCGATCGGGCGGATGGCCTGCTTGAGCGCCGCCACCTTCTGCCGGTTCCCGGCCGAGAAGCGCGGATTGTCCTTGCGCTGGTCGTCGCCGGTGAAGCTGCGCCCCGGATCGACCGACCCGGTGAGCAGGCCGAGCGCCAGAGAGGAGTAGCTCAGTGTCGCCACATCGTGCCTGCGCGTGATCGGCAACATCGTGCCTTCGATCTCGCGGTCGATCATCGAATAGCGTTCCTGGATGGCGTCAAGCTGCCCGGCGGCGACATAGTGCTCAAGGTCCCTGGTGCTGACATTGCTTGCGCCGATCGCCCTGATCTTGCCGGACGCCTTCAGCTTCTCCAATGCCGCAACCGTCTCGGCGATCGGCGTGGTCGGGTCCTGCCAGTGGGTGATGTAGAGGTCGATGTAGTCGGTGCCGAGCCGCCTCAGGCTCTGTTCCACCTCATAGGCGATGCCGTCGGCGCCGAGATAGCGGTGCACCGGCTTGTCGTCCTGGTCGAAGAAATGGTTGCCCTTGCCGGAATGCCAGTTCAGCCCGCATTTGGTGGCGATCACCACCTTGTCGCGCTTGCCCTTGATCGCCTTGCCAACGATTTCCTCGCTGCGACCGAGGCCATAGGCAGGCGCGGTGTCGATCAGGCTGACGCCGGCGTCGATGGAGGCTTCGATGGTGCGGATCGAGGCTTGCTCGTCAGTGCCGCCCCACATCCAGCCGCCGATCGCCCAGGTGCCGAGACCTACGGCGGATGCCTGGATGCCGGACGCGCCGATCGCACGCAGGATTTGTTCTGAACTCATGCTGCCTCTCTTTCGGCAAGGTCGAGAATGCCAAGGCCGGTGGCCTCGTCGGTTACGATGATGTCGAGATGATTGCCGCGCATGGCGCTGAGGATCGGCGCGATCTTGCTCGGCCCGCTGGCGACGCCGATGGAGCGCGGAATGGTGGCGAATTCGTCAAGGGTGAGCGACACCAGCGAGCGGTTGAGCGAATAGTCGCTGAGCTTTCCGTTTCGGTCGATCAGGTGTGCCAGCAATTCGCCGGATGCGCCCGAACGTTCGATAGCCTGGCGGTCGGCGCTGGAGGAGGGATGCAGGTCGTAATAGCTAGAATCGTCGGTCAGGATAGAACCGACGCCGACCACGGCGACATCGGCCTCGCGCGCCCGGCGAAACACGTCCGCCACCGCGCGCACGCCCATCAGCATCTCGCGCTGTTCCGGCGTGTCGGCAAACAGCGGCGCATGGATCTGGTAGGCGCGGCCGCCCAGTCTGTCGGCCATCAGCGAGGCGACGTGATTGACGTCGGTGTAGTGTTTGCCCTGCACGAGCCCGGTCGCCGGAATGACTTCGACATCATAGCCGCGGCCCGGCTTCAACCCGGCGACCAGCGCGCTGACGCCTTTGCCGCCGGTAATCGAGATGGTGTCGCCGTCCTTGATCGTTTCGAGCAGGAGGTTGGCCGCCGCCTCGCCGACTCGCAGCAAGGCCGTCTGCGGGTTTTCCGAGACCGTCGGCACCACGACCGCACGCTCGATGCCGCCGAGCCTCACCAGCCGCGCTTCGAGATCGACCAGATGGTCGATCGGCGACTTGATCTTGATCTCGACCAGGCCGAGCTGGTGGCCGCGCTTGATCAAACGGTTGACGGTGGCGTGCGAGATGCCGAGTTCCCTAGCGATCTCGGCCTGCGTCTTGCCCTCCATGTAGTGGAGGACAAGCGCCTGATGCATCTGGCGGACGGTCGAGATGTCGTCGCGTGTGTTTGGGGGTGCCATGATCGCTCTATCGTCTCGAACTCAGGACTTCTTGCGGTGCAGGAAGTGGTCGGCCGACACCGCAGCCAGGAGGATGCAGCCTTTGATCATGTCCTGCCAGTAGACGGAGATGTCGAGCAGGATCAGCGAACTGGTGACCACCGACAACAGCGCCATGCCGAGTATGGCGCCGAAGATCGTGCCCGAGCCGCCCTTGAGCGAGGCGCCGCCGATGACGGCCGCCGCGATCACGTTGAGCTCCATGCCGGCGCCGAAGGTCGGCGTGGCGGCGCCGAAGCGCGCCATGTAGATCACACCCGCAAAACCGGAGAGCGTCGCGCACAGCACCGTCACCCAGAACTTCACCTGGTTGGTCTTGATGCCGGAGAACTGCGCCGCCTTCTCGTTCGAGCCGGTGTAGAACACCTTGCGGAAGGCGGTGGCGCGCCGGAGCAGGAAATCGAAGATCGCCACCACGACCACGAAGATGATGATGACATAAGGCACGCCCTGGAGGTTGCCCTGGCCGATCGCCTTGAATTCCGGCGGCAGCTTGAACAACGACAGTGGCGTACCCTTGGTGATGACCAGGCACAGGCCACGCACGATCACCATCGCCGCCAGCGAGGTGATGAAATGGTTCAGCCCCACGACCGTCACGAAGAAACCCATGACCGCGCCGATCAGCGCACTTACTGCGATGCCGATCAGGCTCGCAGTCCAGGGATCCAGCCCGGCCAGGAACAGCGCCCCCGAAACCACCATCGAGAAGCAGACGACCGAGCCTACCGACAGGTCGATGCCGCCGACGATCAGCAGGATGGTCATGCCGACGACGACAATGCCCTCGATCGAGAAGCTCATCAGCATGGCGCGGAAGTTACCCCAGGTGAGGAAATGCGGCGAGGCGAGGCTCATGGCGATGCAGAGCGCCAGGATGATGACGATCAGGCCGGCTTCGCGCATCGAGGCGAACCGAGCGAAGCTGGCACGGCCGCTGGCATCCGCCACCTTGATCTCGGCATGCATCGTGGTTTCTCCCGCGCTAGGCGACATTCTGGGCCTGCCCCTCATACACTGCGTTCGGTTGCACGCCGGAAGCCAGCATGATGATCGTTTCCTCGTTGAGTTGACCCGTTCCGAGCTCGCCGGCGATGCGGCCTTCGCGTACCACAGCCACCCGGTCGCACAGACCGATGAGTTCGGGCAGTTCCGAGGAGATGACGATGATGCCGACGCCCTGGTTGGCGAGGTCTCGCAGGAGGCGATGAATCTCGACCTTGGCGCCGACATCGATGCCGCGCGTCGGCTCGTCCATGATGATGACCTTCGGTGCGACCGAAAGCTGCTTGGCAATCGCCACCTTCTGCTGGTTGCCGCCAGAAAGCGTCGATACAGCCGCATCGATGCCGGACATGCGCACGCCGAGTTGCCTGGCAAGGCTGGTCGCCTGATCTGCTTCGGCGCGGCGGTCGAGCAGGCCGAAACGGCCGGTAAGCTTGCCGAGGTCGAGTGCCGAAACATTGGCCGCGATCGACAGATCGAGGAAGACGCCGGAACCCTTGCGATCTTCGGAGAGATAGACGAGACCAGCGCGCACGGCATCGGCATAGCTGCGGATCGCAAGGTTTTTTCCGTCGAGTACGACGCTGCCGGCGGTCGCAGGCCTCAGCCCGCAGATCGTCTGCGCGATCTCGCTGCGGCCAGCGCCGATGAGACCGCCGATGCCGAGAATTTCACCAGTTCGCAAGTCGAGATCGACATTGGTGAAACGGGTACCATCCGACAGGCCACTCACCGAGAGCAGTGCGCGGCCAGGCTTTGCATCGGCAGGAAGCTTGTCGGGATAGAGCTGAGTGATCTCGCGGCCGACCATCTTGCGGACCACGTCGTTGGGCGACGTCGCCTCGATGGCCTCGGTCGCGACATAGCGCCCGTCGCGGAAGACGGTGACGCGGTCGCACAGCGAAAAGATCTCGGCCATGCGATGGCTGATGTAGATGACGGAAATGCCGCGCTGCTTCAGCCCGCGCACGATTGCGAACAGGCGCTGCGCCTCGGTTTCGGTCAGTGCCGCGGTCGGCTCGTCGAGGATCAGCACCTTGCAGTCGAGCGTCAGCGCCTTGGCGATCTCGACCAGTTGCTGGCTGGAAATGGAAAGGTCCGCGACCTTGGTGCGCACCGTAATAGGTGCGAGCCGGTTCATCGCCTTCTCGGCGTCTGCATGGACCTGTTGGAAATTCATCAGCGGCGCGCGCCGGGCGTTGATCGCCGCCATGCAGATGTTCTCGGCGACCGTCGCATCCTGGCAGAGCGCGATTTCCTGATGCACCAGCGCGATGCCCATCTTCTGCGCCGCCGCGGGCGATGCGATCGTCACCGGCTTGCCGTAGATCAGGATGTCGCCCTCGTCTGGCTGCAGGATGCCGCCGATCATATTCATCAGCGTCGACTTGCCGGCGCCGTTCTCTCCGCACAGCGCATGGACCTCGCCGTGGCGCAGCTCGAACTGCACGCCACTCAGCGCCTGGATCGGCCCGAACGCCTTGGAAAGGCTCCGGATCTGAAGGACGGGCGCGTCGCTCACGCCATGCTCCTGCGAAAAGAGTTCGAAAGCCGGCCGGAAGGGAAGACCCCTTCCGGCTCTCATGTCGGCTCGGCTCGAGACTACTCTTCGATGCCCTTGGTGCCACGCCGCTTGAGATACTTGTCCCAATAGAAATCGTCGGCGTTGTCCTTGGTCACGATCGAGAAGCCATTGTCGACGAACGGCACCTTCATCGCGTTGGCGCCGGCGCGCTTGGCGTCGTTCATCGGGTCGATCAGTTCGGGATGCTTGGCCAGCCACAGAAGCATGAAGCCCATATAGCCTTGCATGCCCTGGTTGGGGTTGACCGAGCCGAAGATCTCGCCGGCCTTGATCATGTCGAGGATCTTGGCGTTGACGTCGGCCAGCATGACCCTGATCTTGCCGCCACCTTCCTTGGCCGCTTGAGCCGCGCCGATCGCCGAATTGGCTTCCGGCATGAAGACGGCACCGAGATCGGGATGGGCCTGGGCGAGGCTGAGCACCGCCTGATAGGCCTTGGTCGGGTCCTGGTTGGACGCGGCGCGGCCGACCAGCTTCATATCAGGCCATTTGGCTTCCATGCGGGTGACAAAGGCCGAGATGCGCTTGTCGTGATTGTCCTGGCCGGGGTTCTCGAGGACCGCATATTCGCCCTTGCCGCCCATCGCCTCGGCGACGGCGTCGGCGGCATAGGTGCCTTCGGCGACATTGTCGGAGGTGATGTAGGAGACACGCTTGGAATTGGGCGAGTCGGCGGCGAAAGTCACCACCGCGGTGCCGCCGTCGGTGGCGCGGTTGATCGGCTCGATAAACGGATCGGAATTCATCGGATGCACCAGGATGCCGGCCGGCTTCTGCGCCAGTGCCTGGTCGAAAGTGGCGATCTGCTTGTTCACGTCATATTCCGGCGTGCCGGTATATTCGGTCTCACAGCCGAACTGCTGCCCGGCCTGCTTGAACATTTCATAGACGGGGAACCAGTATTCGACGCCCGAGACCATGACGTTCATGACATATTTTTCACCCGGCTCGCATTTGAACGGGTTGGCGGTATCGGCGTAGGCCTGGGTCGAGACCAAGATGGTCGACGCGGCCGCCGCCATGGCGAGCGTGCTCAGAAATTTGCGCAAGATTCCTCCTTGGCCGAAGCCATGCTCAATGACAATCGCGAACGCCGCAGCGTCTCGCTGTCTGGATTGATTGACGCCGGACATCCTCCAGAAACCCGACGCTCCGACAATTACCGGCTTTTCCAACGCTGTCAATAAAATTCACTATATGAAATATATTTCAACACAGTGGCTGGCGCGCCATTGTTCAGAAGCCCCAATGCGCGCCTCAGAGCTGACTCTCTTCTGCGCAGCGGCTCGTGTACCCATCGCATGCGAAGCTCAAAAAGACCGTCGCTCGCAGCCATGCGCTGCCAGCAATCCCTCATTACAGGACGACCATGACGCATTCAGCGTGCGCTTCGGCGCAGTTAGCGTCTTTTTTCTTTCGCGTTCGATCCACTATCCGCCCCCCCGCCCTGGAAAACAGATAGGCAGATCATCATGAACATCGCGCAGATGCAGGAACAGCGACTGAAGGCACTCCAACTGACCGGATCGGGCGCGCCAAGGCTGCCGTCGAACCCGTTCTTCGGTGTCGGCCCGATCACCGATGCGACTACCGATGAAGTGGACAGCCGCCTGCGGCGCATCGCCTTCGACGCCTGGATTGAGAAGACCTATCGGAAGTTCGACGACCGGGGCAACGACATCGGTGGCTTCACCACCGCCGAGATTTCCCGCAGCATGCACCGCGGCTACCCGGCAGACAAAATCCTGACCGACATGATGCGGGCGGTCCATCGCTATTTCCATTTCCCGAAGGCGAACCGCATGGCAGTGGGACTCGGCGGTGGCCATAGCGGCTTCACTGTCTGCGTCCAGCACCTGATGAACGCCAACGACGCCTCCCAACGCGTCTATGTCGATACGCCGCGGCCAGAGAGCGATCCGTCCAAGTCCGCCGGCTTCTTCCGCCAGTCCTGGGCCACCCAGTTGATCGAGATGCAGCGTTTCGCCGAAAAAGGCTGCGAGAGCCGCATTCATTTCGCCGTCTCCGAAGGCGTGATCCCGACGGCGGCCGAGCTCTCCGCCCTCGGCGTCTCGATCTTCGTCGGCGTCGGCCACGAGACGACGGGGGCAAATGCCTATACCAGTGCCGAGATCCACGAACTGCTGAGCTGGATAGACGGCGATCCGGCCAACCGTCATGCGGTGTTCGATGCCACCTCGATGCTCGGTGCCATGCCGTGGGAGCCCGAACTCGTCGACGCCGTGATGGCGAAGTGCTGCCTGTTCATGCCATTCCAGAAGGCGATCGGCGGGGTTTCGGGTTATTTTGTCGCCTCCTTCACACCGCACGCCCTGGCACTGATCGAGAAGAACCAGCAAAATCCCGCCTGGGCGATCCCGCGCCAGCTGAAGATCGCGCCGCCGATCGACCCCAAGCTACCGCTTTCGGCCAGGCGCTCCGTAGATGCCGGGCCATTCTACGACGCCGCAGAAGACCGCATGCTCGGCGGCGTCATCAACACCTACAGCGCACTTGCCTTTGCCGAGACCACCTTCGGCCTTTTGCAGTCGGAGGCTCGGGTCGGCTCTGTCGTCGAACTCAACCGCCGTTCCGCCACCAATCGCAAGGTGATTGACGAGTGGGTCAAGTCGCACCCAATGCTATCGCTGACAGTGACCGATGCCGAACGGCGCGGCGCGGCGGTAACGCTCCTTAAGGTCGAGGACGACGGCATCACCGACCCCGGCATCCACGCCCGTATCATCGCCCGGTCGAAACAGCTGCTCGGCTATGAGGGCATCACCCATCCGAATGGCGAATATGAGCCCGGCCTCGACGCGGCCCGCTACGTCAATGCCTTCCCGGGAACGCCAGGCGACTATCGCGCCTGGGTCGGTGGCATCCGCGAGCCCGAAGATATCGTCGCGCTGCTGGAGAACCTGCAATACGCCTATCTGCGCGCCAAGATCGTCGTTCTCGAAGAGGAACTGGCGAAGAACGGCGTCACCTTCGAGGCCCAGGCCAAGACAGGCGGCGGCGTCCGCAAGGACGACCCCGCGCGCGCCTATGCGGTGCTGATCGCCGATCTGGTCGGCCTGCGCTTCGGCGCCGACGGCCAGCCGGATCACAGCGAGATAAAGGCCTACATCGAAGAAAAGCGGGGCGTCTTCCATCTCGGACCGCTCGGCGAGCGGTCGGCGCTTGAGAAGGGCCGCATCCATTTCTTCTACCAGCCCGACCTGAGTACCGAGGCGGAGATTCTCCCGCAGACCGACAAGGGCCAGTACGACGCGCTGATCGCGGCGGCGACCTTCATCCCGAAGGCCTCCGTATTCCCGCTCGGCGGCGTGCGCATTGGCGCCGGCACCGGCAACATGGGCTCGGCCTCCTGGGGCGGCGGCAATGGCGAGGGCGGCAAAGCGCCGCTGATGAACACGCCGGGCATCAACAGCCGGGCGACCGCCCAGATGGCGATGAAGGCGATCCTGAGAGTCGTTCCGGATCTGCCGGTCGACAGGCTGCACCGGATGGTCGCCGGCGGCGACTTCGACACCGGCCGACAGCTCAAGGATTTTCCGACCGCCAAGCTCGAGGGCCGCAAGATCGCCATTCTCGGCTACGGCAACATCGGCCGCGAAGTCGCCAAGCTCGCCAAGGCCTTCGGCATGAAGGTGACGATCTACGCACGCGAGCATCACAAGCGCTGGATCGAAGCGGAAGGCTTCGAACATGCCGCAAATCCGATTGCCGCGGCAACCGGAGCCGACGTGCTCTCTGTTCATATCGGTCTCGGCCGCCTGGATGCGGCGAGAGGCGTCTATTCCAACGCCGGAACCGTCGATGCGAAGGTGCTCGACGTGATGAACGACGGCGCGGTGCTGGTCAATTACGACCGGGGCGAGGTCGTCGATGCCGCCGCGCTCGACGAGGCGCTGTCGTCCGGCAAGATCGCGCATGCGGCGATCGACGCCGATCTCTTCAAAGACGCCGCGACCGGCAGACTCAGCGGACCGATGCTTCCTTACCTGCCGCTCGAAGAGCGCCATAAGGGCAGGCTGGAGCTGCTGCCGCACGCCGCCGCCGACACCGACCATCCCTCCCGGGTGACCGGTGCGAAGCAGGCAGTCGACCAGGTCTTCGACGCCATCCGTTTCAAGTCGGTCACCAATCTCAAAGGCGATCTGCCAGAGGACTATGTGTCAGCCGGCAGCCGCACGCCCGCCGGCATCGGCAAGGTGACGAAGCAGGTGGTTGCTGAAGTCGGCGGCAAGGCGGAACTTCTGGACGAACTGCGGCAGGCCTCGGAAAAGGTCGCGGCGATCCTAGGGGCACTTTCCTCCGTTTCCGATCCGGATCATCGCTACCGGATCATCGATCGCTACACCGGGCTGCTTGTCGAGAGCGCCGGCCGGCAACGGGCGCTGCTCGACCAGTTCGGCCTCTACGGGCCGGCGGAGGGGTGAGCCTGTCGCAGGCGGTTGCCGAGTCGCGCTGTGGGCTGAGACGGCTGCGCGGGACCGGCACCGCGCTTGCTCAGCCAGTCCGCGATCAGCCGCATCATCGAACGGGCTTACACGATCGAACGCCATCTCGGAGCGTTGCGCTCCCGGTATCGCCAGCGACCTCGGCAACGGTTACATCGCTGCTCATGGAAGGTTGAGTGGAGTGCCACCGTGACAAAAACCAATGATCGTCCGGTCGCCGATATCGTCGACTACCTCTTCTCCACATGCGTTATCTGGGATGGTCACTCGGGCTTCTTTCCGCATCCCAAAGCCGACCTGTCCCAATTGCACAGATGGCGGGACGCAAGCGTGAACTTCCTGTCGGTCGATGTCGGTTTCGACGTCCTCGACTGGCACGACGCCGTTCGCAACATCGCCGCCTCCCGCAGTTGGATCGAACAGCACTCCGATCAATTCGTACTGGTCGAATCCGTTCACCAGATCCACCGTGCGAAATCGCAAGGCAGACTGGCCATCGCATTCGACCTCGAAGGCAGCAATGCTCTCGATGGCCGCGTTGAGATGGTCAGCGTCTATCATCGCCTCGGCGTTCGCCAGATGTTGTTCGCCTATAACCGCAACAACCTTGCCGGGGGCGGATGCCACGACGACGATATCGGCCTCACGTCATTCGGAGCCGCGGTCGTCGACGAGATGAACCGGATCGGCATGTTCGTTGATGTCAGTCATTGCTCCTATCGAACGTCGATGGATGTGATGCATCGGTCATCCCAGCCAGTCATCTTCTCCCACTCGAATCCGCGCACGCTCGTTGACCATCAGCGCAACATCACCGATGAACAGATCCGGGCCTGTGCTGCGACCGGTGGCTTGGTCGGGGTCGTCGGGCTCGAGAATTTCCTTGGCGACGCCTCACCGGAAACCTTCAGCGATCATGTCTGCTACCTCGCAGACCTGATCGGGCCAGAACATGTCGGGATATCGCTGGATCACTCGTTCCCGGTCGATGTGCCGGAAGCCGACGAGATGTACCAGAGATTTCCGCAATATTGGCCTGCGTCGCAGGGATATCTGAAGCCCAATCGTTCGCAGATGCATCTCTCCGATCTAAAAAAGGTCGCGGCCATCTTGATCGGACGCGGAATGTCCGATCGCGACCTCAAGGCAATCTTTGGCGGAAACTTTTTGAGGCTGGCCGCGAATATCTGGCGCTGAAACAGCGCCTTACATCGACCTGCCTCAGGCAGGAGGCCACGCCACAAGCCTTTAGCCAACCTGAGCCCGTCGACCGACCAGTGAAGAGCCGGTTGCTTCGAACGTCTTTGCCCTTCTCCATCTGAAATTTTTGAACGGTGTTCATTTTTCTCTTGAACACCGTTCACGACGTGTTATGTTGTGCTTGTGAACAGCGTTCATGAAAGAAGGCACCGCCTGATATGGCGCACCGCTCGGGAGCAATGCCTACACTGCGCTCGAACAGCGACACGGACGAAGCAGGCCTGATTGTTTCCGGCCTGAAACAGGCCAGCGCCGACCCAACTTAGCCCTGAAACGAAAGGATCATATCGATGCCAAGCTATGCTCCCACCATTCAAGCATTTGGAGAACGTCCGTCACCATCACCAAGGCGTTGCGTGATGCGGAGGAAGCGGGCCGGTTCATCAACAGATTGAAAGACGCCAAGACCGAAAAGCTGCTGATGGATATCAACCGAAGTAACGAAGTTTAATCCGGTTCCCGCTAACAACGAAGCTCAAACCGCGCAAGCAACCGCTCGATCCATTCGGATTGCTCGATGGCCTTGCCCAATGGAAATTGCCATGAACAACAACCTGATGACGTCACGGCGCTTCGCACCTCTCTTCTGGACGCAATTCCTCTCGGCCTTCAATGACAATTTCCTGAAGAACACGCTGGTGTTCCTCATCCTGTTCACGCTGGCTGCGGACAAGGCGGCATCATTGGTAACGCTCGCGGGAGCTGTTTTCATGGCTCCCTTCCTGCTCTTGTCCGCACTTGGCGGCGAGATCGCCGACCGCTTCGACAAGGCTGCCGTGGCTCGCAAGCTGAAGCTCGTCGAGATCGGCGCCGCCGCGCTGGCGGTCATCGGCATTGCGCTCTCGTCGATCCCGGTCATGTTGACGGCACTGTTCCTGTTCGGCGTGATTTCGGCGCTGTTTGGGCCGATCAAATACGGCATCCTGCCGGATCACCTCGAGCGCAAGGAACTGCCGCGCGCCAATGCCTGGATCGAGTCGGCCACCTTCGCCGCCATCCTCGGCGGCACGATCGTCGGCGGCATTGTCTCGGCCGACGGCATCGGCGTCGCGGTCTTCGGTCCGATGATGATGATCCTCGCCGTCGGTTGCTGGCTCGTCAGCCGCTACATCCCCGCGACCGGATCGGCCGCACCGAACCTGGTGATCGACAAGAACATCCTGCGCTCCACCTGGCGACTGGTCAGCGAGTTGCGCACCAACCAGCGCATCTGGCGGGCGGCGCTGATGGCGTCATGGTTCTGGCTGGTCGGGGCCATCATCCTTTCCATCCTGCCCCCAATGGTCAAGGATTCGCTGGGCGGCACCGAAATCGCCGTAACCGCCTATCTCGCCGTGTTCGCGGTCGCCGTCGCCATCGGCTCGGCCATTGCCGCGTGGATGTCGCAGGGGCGCATGGTGCTGTTGCCCGCCCCGGTCGGCACGGCCCTGATGGCCCTGTTCGGACTTGATCTCGGCTGGAGCGTCTGGGGCCCGCAGGCCTCTGCCCAGGCGCAGACGCTCAGCGCCTTCTTTGCCGGCCACAACACCATCCGTGTCGCCATCGACCTGGCCGGCCTCGCGATTGCCGGTGCCTTCCTCGTCGTGCCGACCTTTGCGGCGGTGCAGGCGTGGGCGCCGGAGGATCGCCGAGCCCGTGTCGTCGCCGCGGTCAATGTCGTCAGCGCCGGCTTCATGACCATCGGTGGCGGTCTTGTCGCCGCCATCCAGGCAGCCGGTGTCTCCATTGCAGGCGTGCTGTTCGGCCTCGCCGTGATCAATGCCGTCGCCGCATGGCTGATGCTGAAGTATTTGCCGACGAATCCTTTCCGCGATTTCGTCTCCATCCTGTTCCGCGCCTTCCATCATTTGGAGGTCGAGGGGCTGGAAAACCTCAAGGCTGCTGGTCCGGCACCCATCCTGGCGCTCAACCATGTCAGCTTCCTCGACGGTCCGCTGGCCCTGACGCTGACCGATGAGGAGCCGGTTTTTGCCATCGACTACACGATCGCCCAGGCCTGGTGGATGAAGCCGTTCATGAAACTCGCGCGCGCTCTGCCGCTCAATCCGGCCAAGCCGATGTCGACCCGCACGCTGATCAAGATCGTGCAAGGCGGCGATCCGCTGGTCATCTTCCCCGAAGGCCGCATCACCGTCACCGGCGGCCTGATGAAGGTCTATGACGGCGCCGCCATGGTCGCCGACAAGACCGGCTCGATGGTGGTACCCGTCCGCATCGAAGGGCTGGAGAAGAGCTACTTTTCGCGCCTGACGTCACAGCATGTGCGCCGACGCCTGTTCCCGAAGGTCAAGGTGACCATTCTGGAGCCGGTGAAGCTCGAAGTTGCGCAGGAGTTGAAGGGCCGCAAGCGCCGTGCCGCGGCGGGTGCCGCACTCTACCAGGTCATGTCGGACCTCGTCTTCCGCACCCAGGATATCGACAAGACCGTGCTGGAAAAGATTATCCAGACGGCGAACGAACGCGGCATGAAAAAGCTCGCCGTGGAGGATCCGGTCACCGGTTCGCTGAGCTACGGCAAGCTGCTGACGGGTGCCGCGGTGCTCGGCGAGAAGTTCGAACACCTCTATGCCGACCAGCAGACGCTGGGCATCATGCTACCCAACGCCAACGGCGCCTGCGCGACGTTGCTCGGCGTCATGTCGGCGGGCAAGGTTCCGGCGATGATCAACTTCACCGCTGGTGCCGCGAACATCCTCTCGGCCTGCAAGGCCGCGGACGTGCGGACCGTGCTCACCTCGCGCGCCTTTGTCGAACAGGCAAAGCTCGGTGCGGTGGTCGAGGAACTCGGCCGCGCAGTGGACATCGTCTGGCTAGACGATTTGCGGGCCAGCATCGGCCTCAAGGACAAGCTGCTCGGCCTGTTGCGCAAAAGCACGCCGCGCGTTGCCTGCAAGCCCGACGATGCGGCGGTGATCCTGTTCACCTCCGGTTCCGAAGGCACGCCCAAGGGCGTGGTGCTCACCCACCGCAACATCCTGGCCAATGCCGCCCAGGCCGCCTCGCGCATCGACTTCCATTCGGGTGACAAGGTCTTCAACATCCTGCCGATCTTCCATTCCTTCGGCATGACGGCGGGCACGGTGCTGCCGCTGATCTCCGGCGTGCCGGTCTACTTCTACCCCTCGCCGCTGCACTACCGCATCGTGCCGGAACTGATCTACGCGTCGAACGCGACGATCATCTTCGGCACCGACACGTTCCTCTCAGGCTATGCGCGCACGGCACACCCCTACGACTTCCGTTCGGTGCGCTACTGTTTTGCCGGCGCCGAGCCGGTGAAGGCCGCGACGCGCATGACCTACATGGAGAAGTTCGGCCTGCGCATCCTGGAGGGCTACGGCGTGACAGAAGCAGCACCGGTGATCTCCATCAACACGCCGATGTACAACAGGTCCGGCAGCGTCGGCAAAATCATGCCCGGCATGGAGTATCGCCTGGATCCGGTGCCAGGCGTCGATGATGGCGGACGGCTCTATGTGCGCGGCCCCAATGTCATGTCGGGCTATCTGCGCACCGAAAAGCCCGGCGTGCTCGAGCCGCTGGAAGACGGCTGGCATGACACCGGCGACGTCGTCACCGTCGACGAAGCAGGCTTCATCACCATTCGCGGCCGTGCCAAGCGCTTCGCCAAGATCGGCGGCGAGATGATCTCGCTGGCTGCCGTGGAAGTGCTGGCCGGCGAATTGTGGAAGGGATCGCTGTCGGCGGTCGCCACCGTGCCGGATGCCCGCAAGGGCGAAAGGCTGATCCTGATCACCGAGGCGGCCAACGCCACGCGCGCCGAATTCCTGGCCTTCGCCAAGGCCAACGGCGCCATGGACCTGATGGTGCCGGCCGAAGTGCGCGTCGTTGCGAAAGTGCCGGTCCTCGGTTCCGGCAAGCTCGACTTCGCCGGCGTGACGAAGATGGTGCGCAGCGAAGAAGACATGAAGATCAAGGCAGCTTGATCCGCATGCGAACGGGCCGGCGCAAAACGCCGGCCCGTTCGTGCGATCTCTCAGCCTTGGCGGTGATCGCAGGGCAAGTCGCCATCACCCGGGCTCAGGGCTAGCAACGAGCCTTAATTCCAAATCGCACGCTGGTTCAAAGATCAGCGAATGCGCACTCCCTCGGCGTCGAAGATGCGGGCTTGTCGAATCGCGGACCGTGACCGCGGCCGTGCTAGGCGACGAGGCCTGGTCTAACTTGGTTTATCTCTTCGATTGGGACGGGATAACCCGTGAGGAAACCCTGTATCGAATGGACGCCCAGGCGCTGCAGCAACATCTGCTGCTCTTCAGTTTCAACGCCTTCCGCGAGCACCGCGTGGTCGAGATTGCGCAGAAGCCCGACCATGTCCTGCAACAGGCTTAGGCCACGAGAGGTCTGGCAATCGTGGAGGAAACTGCGATCGATCTTGACGACGTCGAATTTGAAACGGCGGAGCCAAGAAAGGCCCGCAAATCCCGTTCCGAAGTCATCCAGCCAGATCTGAACGCCCAGGTTTCGCAGCCGCTCCATGTTTCTTACGGCTTGCGCCTCCAAAAAGATGTCGCTTCCTTCGGTGATCTCGATGGCAAGCTTCTGTGGCGCAAGGCCGTGCCGACCGAGGATCTCGGTAATTCGCAGTGAAAAATTAGGAGCCTTGAGCTGACGAACTGATACGTTCGCCGTCACGACCGAGCCCAATCCATATTCCACCATGTCACTGCAGGCTTGATCAATTAACCACGTACCCAGTTCCACTATCGCGCCAGTTTGCTCTGCAACCGGTATGAACACCGATGGACTGATCATAGTGCCGTCAAAGTCGCACACGCGCATGAGCGTCTCATGGCCCAACAGTCGTCCTGACGCCAGGTCGCAAATTGGCTGATAGGCCACGGAAACGAGTTGCTTGGAAACTGCGAGCTTCAACAGTTCTGAAAGATTTTCGCTGGAGCGATCTCGGTCGGTAGCGTGCGGATCGTAAATAGTGAACGTTGCGCGGCCAGCAAACTTGGACGTGTAGAGGGCGCGATCAGCTTCCTGCAGCAGAACTCGAAGTTCCATGCTTTGATCGGCGCGCGTCAACGAGGCGCCGGCGCTGATGGTGACAATGTTTAGCTTGTCGCCCCGATCGGGGTGGTGGATATGCAAATCCTCTACAGCGCGACAAAACTGCTGCGCGAGTTCATTAAGATGAGCACGCCCAGTGACCTTGCAGAGGACAACGAACTCTTCACCGCCATAGCGGGCCGCGATGGCATTGTTCGAAGCTGCCGTCTCGGAAAGGACATGGGCAAGTTTGATCAGGCAATCATCGCCGGCCTGATGACCAAGTCCATCATTGAATCTCTTGAAGTAGTCCACGTCGATCAGAATGAGGCCTATTTCGTCGTCGTCCGTGGCCCATTCGTTGCGCATCTCCGAGAATTCTCGAATGATCGCCCGGCGATTTTTCATTCCCGTGAGCGGATCCGTATCCGCGATTTCCGTCAGCTTTTGCCCCTTTTTGATAGCAGCCTGTTCTTGAATTTGCGCCCGAAGTGCATGCAGGAAAGTTTGGTACCGCTCTACGCTAAGTCGCCAGGAAAGGTAGAGCGACAGCACCAGGCAATTGACGAAATAGGCTGACAGCACGACGCGGGCGACGGCGTCGGTCTGAAGGGAAAAAAGCGCTGCGCCTATGAAGCTTATGGTCACCGTCGCCGATGAAATCGCCGAAAGCCAGAAACGAAAGTTAAAGAATAAGTTCGCTCCAAGAATAAATACTGTTCCAAAGACCATAAAGTGGGACAGCGCCGCCTGGTGGCCTGTTCCAAGAGCAGATAGCAGCCACCCGACTGCACCGACTACAATCGCCAGCGCTGCGACGAGATGTAAGGTCGTAAGAGCGAAGCCCCTTCGGGCAATTAGCTCGACGAGCGCCAGGGAGGTGATCCCCAGCGTTAGGCGGGTCAGCACAAGCCGATCGGCGATGTCCGGAAAAAGAAACCAATCGAAGAGACCGTAAGCCACATAGCTAAGAACAGCAGCCCTCATACCCCATTGCACGAGCTTGCGGTTTTCACCGGCCTCCTTCTGGAGGAACCTCGCCAAAAGTGTCGGATCGGGCGAATGCCACCGCGGGTGCGCAAGCGCTGCGACCACCCTCTGAGCAACCTCCTCAGTCAGTTGCATTGTAAAGCTCCTCCGCCACCCCCGGTAGCGAATGCAATAGCCGAGGTCGCTTGTCGGACGCAGGATGAAGGCATCACTGTCCGCAAAAAAGGCTGAATATCGCTAACCACCAGTAAACGCGGGTAGTTCGGATTAAGCGGAGTCGCGTCGACGCCGGCGCTCCCGCCACTGCATAAAATTTTATGAAAATATTTCGCATCATCCACACCGCGTCTATAGTTGTTCGCCGTGGACCGGAGGGTATACGGCATGCGGCTCAACGCAGAATTGCAACTCGACGAATACAGCCTCGTAACTACTAAGTTGATGAAGACGCATGCCACGACATCTGACGAAACTGTCGATGCCGACGAGTTGCGGAAGAGGACGGCCCAGCTCGCACTCGTGCTGGATCTCGCGAATCAAGCTTTCGTGCGACACAAACCGGCCGGCCTGACTGTCGACCGCCTGGCAGGGAGACTCCATAAGCTTCGCAGGCAGGTTGCTCCTGCGGTCTGGCAGAAACTCATCCCTTTGGCTCAGCAACATCCCGTGGCGCAATATTTGATCCAGGATCCGTTCACGCGCTGGTCGGTTGAAAAGCCGCGCGGGTATTCGGGCGATGCAAGCCTGCTGGACATTTACTACAAACACCCCGTCGCCGAAGAGATCGTTGCTTCGTCGACCTCGCTTGGCCGACAGATCTACGCCTATACCAGTGAAGCGGCGAGTTCTGTGGCGGGGCGCGAGCGCCGGGACATACTAACCAGAACTGTGGACGAAACGGTCCGCAGGGTGGAAAAAGCAGAGGTGCTGGCAATTGCATGCGGTCACCTACGAGAAGCTGAATGCTCTGAGGCGCTCGCCAAGCAACAACTGCAGCGTTGGGTCGGCCTGGATCAAGACCCCGTCAGCGTAGCCACGGTGAACCACGACTTTGTCGGCACTGCAGTCGAGGCACTCCACGGCTCTGTACGTGGTATTCTTCGCCGCGCCTACGCTCTTGGTACATTCGATCTCGTCTACGCATCGGGGCTCTACGACTACCTGCCGCGTGCCATCGGCGTCCGCCTGCTTCAGAGAGCGATGGAACTGGTCAAGCCGGGGGGGGAATTCCTGTTTGCCAATTTCAGCGATGAGATCACGACGGATGGCTACATGGAGACCTTCATGGATTGGCCACTCATCCTGCGTTCGGCCGACGATATGTGGAACATCATCAATGCCGCAATCGGCAAGGGTTCCTTCGAAGCCCAAGTATATTATGGATCGAACCGGAACATCGTTTACGGCAAAGTCAGGAAGGGTGATCTCTGAGCGCGAAATTTCGCGAAGGTATCCTCGGAACAATGTGAGGATCTACCAAGGCAAATCCGCCAGAGTCTACATTTCCAGCGACTTGGCGGGCCTGACAGGCGCGCGCCATGATGGGAGGCAATGGAGCATTCCTCGATGACAGTGACGGACGACTCTATCCGTGACGCTCCCATAACCGACACGTATTGTGGCGATGCCGATGCGGGTTCGGTTCGCTGGGATCACCGCACGGACGGCAACCTTCTGGGCCTGTGTAAGATCTGACCGGCATCGACCTTGCAGCTGCCATTCGTGTCACGACGGAGACCCAACTGGAGCGGCGCAGGAATCTCTGACAATCAGGGTTGATTTCAGCCTGATGGACCGCGGTGCGGAGGACAATCCGTGGATCCGTTCAACGAGCATCTGCGCAGCTCTGCGGCCGATTTCAGTGCAGGGCTGCGCGACCAAGGTCAGCCGAGGCTCGAAAAAGTCCGCCCATTCAAAATCGTCGAAGCCGGCAAGCGATATGTCTTCGGGTATTCTCAGGCCCGCGGTGCGGATTGCTGCCACGGCTCCGATCGTTGTCAGATTGTTTCCGGTGATGATGCCGGTCGGCGGATTTGCCAATCTCAGCAAGGTTGCCACCGCGTGCTGAGTGGCCTCGAAATTCCGGTTCGAAGGCTGCACAAGGTCCGCATCGAAGCCGATGCCATTGCGCTCGAGGCCCAGCCTGTAGCCTTCGATGCGCTCGCTTGTGGTGCTGAACCCTGCCTGACCGCCGATCATGCCGATCCGTCTGTGGCCAAGTCCCGCCATATGTGAAACCAGACTGGCGACAGCATGCTTGTTTTCAACACCGACATGGTCGAAGGCAGACTCAGCGAACCTGTCGACGAGCACGGTCGGAATGCCGCTCGTCTCCAGGTAGCGAATGGTCTTGTTTTCGGGGTCGCCGCAGGGGGCCAGGATGATGCCGTCGACTCTCCGCTCCTGCAACGCCTGAACGACGGCAAGTTCGTGATCCGGCTCGTCGCGTGTGTCGGCGAGGAAGACCAGCAGGCCGAGGCGCGCGCACTCGTTCTCGATGGCGCAGATGATGTCACTGAAATAGGGATTGGTAATCGCCGATATGGCGATGCCGACATAGTTGCTGACGTTGCGCGCAAGCGACCGCGCCAGCGCATTCGGCTGATATCCCGTTGCAGCGATCGCCTCGTTCACCAAGGCCGTTTTTTCGGGGCTGACGAGGCGCGTGCCGTTGATGACATGCGACACCGTGGACATGGACACTCCGGCTCGGCGAGCGACGTCGGTGATCGTTATAGCCGCTCTTCTCGCCATCCCCTCACCTCAATCCGGCACCTGTCTGTCCAGGAATGTCCCGCGGCCGCCGATTCGCAGCCGACTATTCATTGTTGCCGGGCATAATCAATGAGGTTTTCGCCGCTGTCGCCGTTGAAGTAATGGACGTGGTCCATGTCGATGGAAAATAGCCGGCCGTCCCCAAGCTTGGAACGGTCGCTGGGCGGCAGCCGCGCGATGCATCTGTGGTCGCCGGCGCTGAGGTCGAGAAGAATCTCGTGGCCGAGATGCTGAACCACATCGACATTGAACGCGATCGAATCGCTCCCTGGGATGGCGCCGGGCTGCAGGATCCTGAAATGCTCCGGCCGCACGCCCAACGTGACCGTTTTTCCCTGCTGGCCGGCAAGCGCCGCGCGCCGGCACTCCGGAACCTCGATCCGCAACCGGCAGGCCTGGTCCAGGAGGGCGTTGCCGTCGTAGACCAGGCGCAGGAAGTTCATCGCGGGCGATCCGATGAAGCCGGCGACGAACTGGTTGGCCGGCCGGTTGTAGACCTCGAGCGGTGCGGCCGCCTGCTGGATCTTGCCGCCGTCCATGACCACGATCTTGCTGCCCATGGTCATGGCCTCGGCCTGGTCGTGAGTGACATAGACGGTCGTGGTTCCGACCTCCTGGTGCATCTTGGTCAGGAAACTGCGCGCCTCGATGCGCATCTTCGCATCGAGGTTGGACAGCGGTTCGTCCATGAGAAACACGCCGGGACGGCGAACCAGAGCCCGCCCAAGCGCGACGCGCTGCCGCTGGCCGCCGGACAGCGCCTTGGGCAGCCTGTCGAGCAGGTCGTCGATGCGCAGCCGCTGCGCCACCTGCCGTATCTGCGTTTCGATCTCGGCTTTCGGCGTCTTCCGGATCTTCATGCCGAAGGCGATGTTGTCGCGCACCGTCATATGCGGGAACAGCGCATAGGACTGGAACACCATGGCGATGTCGCGGTCCTTCGGCGGCAGCGTGGTGACGTCGCGTGCGCCGATGCGAAGCGTGCCGCCGGTGATCGATTCCAGCCCGGCGATCATGTTCAGCGTCGTCGTCTTGCCACAGCCGGACGGTCCCACCAGCACGGCGAATTCGCCATCGGCAATGTCCAGGTTCAGCCCGGACAGAACCGGCACCATGGCATAGCGCTTCTCGACGTCCTTCAGGGACACTTCAGCCATTACAAAGTCCTTGTTGCACAGTCATCGAAATCAGCCCTTCACGGCGCCGGAGAGATTGCCGCCCGAGATCTGCCGGTAGGTCAGGATGAACAGGATGACGATCGGCAATTGCGAGATGACGAGCCCCGCCGCCGGCAGGTTGAAGACCGCAAGGTAGCGGTCGCTGTTCAGCTTCAGCATGCCGACCGTCACCGGGAAATTCTCCTCGCTGTTGAGGAACACCAGCCCGAACACGAACTCCTTCCAGATGGCGATGAAGTTCAGCGTGTAGCCGACGAGAATGCCGGGAATTGACAGCGGCAGGATCACCTTCCAGAAAACCTGGAAGTCGGTCGCGCCCTCGACATAGGCGGCCTTCTCGATTTCCGGCGGGATCGTCGTCATGAAGCCGCGCAGGATCAGTACCTGCAGCGGCATTCCATAGACGCCGTGAACGATGATTAGGCCGATCTTGGTGTCCAGCAGATGGAAGGTGCGCAAAGTGTCGTAGAGCGGGATCAGCACCGTCTGCTGCGGCAGCATGAGGCCGGTCAGCAGCAGGCCGAAGATCCATTTGCGGCCGGGCACGTTCATGCGGCTGAGCGCAAAGGCCGGAACCAGCGCCAGCGTTACGGCCAGCGCGGACCCGGCCGTGGCATAGATCAGGCTGTTCTTCAAGAGCGTGCCGAAGCCGAGGCCGAACCAGACGTCGATATACGGCTGGATGGTCGGCGACCTGGGCAAGGCGAAGGGCCCGGCCAGGAACTCGGCGTTCGACTTGATCGACGTCATCACGATCAGGAGCAGCGGTCCGAGCCATACCGCCGCCAGCACCAGCATGAGCATGGTCGCGGCGAGTTTGGGCAGGACCGAGGCGAAGCTGCCGCGGCGCATGGCGCTGGCGTTCAGGGTCGCGTCAGACATCGAAGGCACCCTTCAGAACCTTGCCGAGCAGCACGGCCGCAAGCGAGCCGGCAATCACCAGGATGACGACGCTGAGTGCGGCGCCGTAACCGAAGCGGGAGTTCCAGAAGCTCTCCATGTAGACGAGATAGCCGAGCACGTTGGTCATGCCGAAAGGCGCGCCCTTGGTCAGCACCGCGATCAGGTCGAAGGCGCGCAGCGATTCAAACAGCGTCAGCATGACGATGATCGCGGTGACGGGGCGCAACTGGGGCAGGGCGACGCTGCGGATCATGCGCCAGTGTCCGGCACCCTCGATGCGCGCGGCGTCGAAGGTTTCCTTCGGAACATCGCCAAGGCCGGCGAAGTAGAAGATCATCGGCATGCCGGTGAAGGCCCAGCCCGAAATGACCGCCAGCGTGTAAAGTGCGATGCGGTAGTCGCCGAACCATTCATGCACCAGGAAGCCGAGCCCGACCGACCGCAGCAAGGTGTCGAAGGCGCCGAACACCGGATTGAGGATGAGCAGGAACATCAGCCCGACCGCGATCAGCGACATGGTCACCGGAAAGAAGACGATCGTGCGCAGCAGCGACGGGGCAAACACCAGCCGCGCCTTCATCACATAGGCGATCAGGAAACCGAGCGAGACTGGAAACACCAGCGACACGATCAGCCATTTGGCGTTGTTGACCAGCGCTATGTAGAAATACTTGTCGTGGAGGAGGTAGGCGTAGTTGGCGAAGCCGACGAATTTCTTCTGCGGCGCCATGCCGTTCCATTCGAAGAAGCTGAGGTAGATCGTGTAGACGATCGGGTAGCCGATGAAACAGGCGAACACCAGCAACGGCACGGCGACGCCGAACACGGTCACGAACACATGCCGGCGGGCGAAGCCGACGAAGGTGCCGTCATCGAAGCGGCTTGCGCTGCTGGCCATGGTTGCGCCTTTCGATTTGATTTCGGAAATGGACGGGTAGCGTCGGCGTCGCGTTTTCGTCGGCACGCGGGCTCCTGCCGTTGCGGCGGCGCACTGAAGCGCCGCCGCCGGGGAGGATGCGGGAGAAGCGCGCAGCACTTCTCCCGCTCGGTCATCGCCTAGGACTTCTTGACGCGCGCCGCTTCGTCCTCGGTCAGCTTCATGGCGTCTTCAGGTGACATGGCGCCGGCCAGCACACCCTGGACGCCGTCGAGGAACTTGTCCGAGATCGCCGGCGGCGTGGCGTGGTCGACATGCATGAAGGTGAAGGAGCCGGACTCCGCCATCGCCTTGCCGAGCCGCTGTTCCATCTCGCTCAGCCGCGACAGGTCGGAATTGACGTTCGACGGGAAAGGCTTGTCGATCTCGAGCTTCTTGCTCATCGCTGCGTCGGACACCATCCAGTCCAGGAACTCCGCCGCGGCATCCTTGTTCGGGCTGTTCGCATGGATCATGATCGTGTCCTCGGCGAACACCGACATCACCGGCTTCTTGCCCGGGAAGGCCGGCATCGGGAAGAAGTCCATCGGCACGACGCAGCATTGCGGCTGGTCGCCGCGGAAGCGGCCGAGATTGAACGAGCCCTGATACCAGTGCAGGCCGTGGCCCTGCGTCCACGGCACCATGGCAGGCCCGAGATCGATCGAGTTGAACGACGGCTCGAACATCCCGTCCTGGGCCAGTTTCTGCATCATGGCGGTGACATCGACGGCGCGCGGGTCGGTCCACGGAATGGTGCCGTTGATCAGCCCGTCATAGACGTCCAGCCCATGCTTGTTGACCAGGATCGCCGACCACATGAATTGCGAGGGCCACTTCTTCTGGTTGGCCAGCATGAAGGCGGCAAGGCCGGCTTCCTTGCCCTTCTGGGCATTGGCCATGAGTTCGTCCCAGGTGGTTGGAACCTTGAGCCCGAGCTTCTCGTAGACGTCCTTGCGGTACCAGACCACCGAGGCGCACATCTCCGTCGGCACGAAATGCTTCTTGCCGTTGTAGACGGACAGCGTGACGCCGGCCGGGTTCAGTTTCTTGTCCCAGCCATATTTTTCGTAATAGGGCGTCAGATCGGCGGAAAAACCGTTGTCGACGATCTCCTTGCCGCGTCCGCCTTCCCAGGAATAGAAAAGGTCCGGCGGATTGCTCGAAGACAGTTCGATGGTCTGCTTGGTCTTGTAGGTCTCGCCGTCGACGCTGGCGCCGGTAACATGGACGCGGTCGCCGTTCTTCTTGTTCCATTCGTCGATCAGCCAGTTGGCGTAGACCTCGGACGACGGCCACGGCGCCCGGTAGAAATACCGGAGTTCGGCGGGCGCGGCCCGCGCCATCTTGACCCCTGACGCAGCCGCCACGGCCGTGGCGCCAAGAGCCGCCGAAGCTTTCACGAAGGTGCGGCGAGACAGTCCGTTCTGCTTGAAGTTCATCGGTTCCTCCCGTTCGGTTTGACAATTCACAGGCAGCATCAGGCCGCCACGAAGAGCGCGCGCGCGACGTGTGCCGGCAGGGCTGTTGCTGATCCTCCGAAGGCGAATACGGCAGTGCGGTTCTGCATCACCAAATTCGTCACGGAGATTGAATTAATCCAATCGAAGCGCTTGCGCAAGCGCTTCGATGCACATTTTTCGACTTTCTGCGCGTGTCATACGGCCTGTCAATATCTATGGACTGGCAGTGCCCTTCCGTCCGCTCAGGGACACGCTCGCCCAGCGCTTCTCCAAGCCTGTCGCACTCGAGAACGACGGCATCGCCGCCGCTTACGGGGAATGGCGTCACGGCGCCGGCCAGGGTCTGCGTCATCTCGTCTAAGTAGCGGTCAGCACCGGCATCGGCGGAGGCGCCATCGTCGACGGCCATCTTCTGCACGGTCGCCGCGGAATGGCCGCCCATGTCGGGCATTTTCGCATGGCGCCGGACGGCCCGGTCTGCTCGTGTGGGGCCACGGCTTGCTTCGAGGCCTTCGCGGCCGGTACGGCGCTCGGCAAGCGAGCTAAGGCGGCCGCTGCACAATCGGCGTCGGGGTATCTGGCGGAAGTCGCCCGCAGCGAAGCCGTCGACGCGCGCCATGTGGTCATGGGCGCCGGGCCGGCGATCCCCAATGCCTCGAGCTCATCAGGGAAGAGGCGAAGTTTCTGGGCCAGGGGTTCACGAGCCTGATCCACCTCTACAGTCCCGAGCGGGTGATCATGGGCGGTGGCGTGTCGCACGCGTTCGATCTTCTGGCCGAAGACATGCACGACGTTATCCGCAACGACGCGATGGTGTTATTCCGCGATGTCGAGATCGTGCCGGCGGCGCTGGCAGACAATTCCGGAATCATCGGCGCTGCCGAACTGGCCCTGGATGCCGCAGACAACGCACAAAACTAGGAGGAACCCATGTATTTCGAAAAGTATCAGCTCAACGGTCGCCGGCGGGCTCAGGTCATCGTTGCGGACTACAGCGATGACAACCTTGCGGAAGCAAAATCCCGCCTCGGCAAAGCCGCAGCGACCTTCGAAAAGGTCGACATCTCGCAGTTTGTGATTGCGGGAAACACCCTTTCGGAACCGAAATTAGTACCTACCGCCTCATCGTACCATACCGAGCTGCAATGTCCGCTAGTCCAGGAACTGCCTCCCAATGAATGTTGGCAAATGACCAAAATTGGACCGAGAGCAGACCGGCAGCCTTAAGGTGCAAAATAGTCTAAGCGAACGTTGAGGCAACCCGCGCGCATGCCCGCGGATGACCCATTGCTGACCTTTGCGAGCCGCGAATGGATGTATGCCTTAAAAAGCGAAGCGGTCATTTCTAGACTCACTACCTGGTCGCTGCGCATTGTAATTCCGCCCGCGTCCGCCGTGCCGATTTACGGAGTGGCTGAGCGAGATCGTCGCTATTCGCGCATCGCCCCCTGACATTTCATTTTCACGCGACCCGTTCTATGATTTTGGGGGGACAGGACCAATTACCGATGGACCGCAAGCTCTCAGCAATCCTCGCTGCCGATGTCGTGGGCTATTCCGCCCTGATGGAACGCGACGAGGCCGGCACGTTCGAACAGCTTCGTGCCGGACGCAAGGAACTGTTTGAGCCCGAAATTGCTCGCCACCACGGCCAAATCTTCAAGCTTATGGGCGACGGGATGCTCGCCGAATTTGGCAGCGTCGTGGACGCCGTGGAGTGCTCGGTCTCGCTGCAGCGCGGGCTAGCGGAACGGAACGCCGCCGTTCCCGAGGATCAGCGGATCCAGGTGAGGATCGGGATCAATCTCGGCGAGGTGATCGTCGAGGGCGAGGACCGGTATGGCGAGGGCGTCAATGTCGCGGCCAGGCTCCAGCAGCTGGCAGACCCAGGCGGCATCTGTGTCTCGGGAAAGGTCGCCAGGGAAGTCGAGAAGAAGCTGGCCTTCGGCTTTGAGCCGATGGGCGAGCAGAAGGTGAAGAACATTGTCGAACCGGTGCAAGCCTTCCGCGTCATCACAGAAGGACAAGCCAGACGCCTGCCGGTAATACCATCGCAACCGCGCTGGGTTTGGGCAGGAGCAGCGGTGCTCGCCCTTCTTCTCGTTTTAGCCGGGGCGACCTGGCGGTTCTGGCCGACGGCGACAGTGAGCGACATGCCGAGGATTGCGGTCCTTCCCTTCGATGACATGAGTGCCGGCGCGGATCAGGGATATCTCAGCGACGCCGTCGCCGAGGGGATCATCACCGAGCTTTCGCGGAGCAAGACTTACGCCGTCATCGCCCGGAACTCGAGTTTCAGGTACCGCGACAAGCCCACCGACGCCAGGCAGATCGGAGATGAACTCGGCGTCGACTACCTGCTTGAGGGCAGCCAGCAGAAGGTGGGAGACCGGCTGAAAGTGACGGCCCAACTGCTGAATGCGCATGACGGATCGCATCTGTGGGCTAACACCTACAACCGCGACATCGGCGATCTTTTCGTCGTCCAGGAGGAAATCATCCGCACGCTTGCGGATCGTGTCGGGCGCAGGATCCAGCGCCCCCTGCCAAAGAGCACTGCTGCCCAGGTCAGCGCGCTCCACTATTACCTGATGGGGATTGCCGAGATGCGCAGTAATTTCACTGCCGCGGGGAACCAACTGGTGCGGCAACTGAGCCTCAAGGCGATCGAAGCGGATCCAAACGCCCAGTTCGGCTATATCGGGCTGGCCTGGTCCTATCGCAATGATGCGACATTCGGGTGGCACGAGCAGGAACATAACCGGGACGATGCGTTGAAGCGCGCCGCCGAGTACGCCGACAAGGCAATCCTGCTCGCTCCGGACGACGCCGACGCGCATCATGTCCGCGCCCGCATCCATACCGAAGCTGGAGAGATCGAGCAGGCCCTTGCACGGTTCGATCAGGCAATTGCGCTGAATCCCAGCAATCCAAACATCCTCGTCGGCAGTACGGACCCGCTGCTGTATATCGGCCGCACCGACGAAGCGATCGATCGGATCGAGCAGGCCAAGGGCATCGATCCTTTCCACCTTGACAACTTCCACTGGCAGATGGGCTGGGCGCTCTGGGAAAAGAACGATTGCGGGGCCTCGCTGGCGGCGATGCGGAAAATGTCCAGAATCCCGAGCGGCGCACACCGAATGCTTGCGGGGATCCACGCTTGTCTGGGAAACCAGCGGGAGGCAAGGGAAGCGCTTGCGGTTTTCCTCAAAGACTCTCCCGGCCAATCCATCAGTAAAGAACGCAGGGAGTGGGAGAAGATATGGACCGCCCCCGGAAGCCTCGGCCGCTGGATCGAACACATGCGGTTCGCGGGCTTGCCGGAGGAGTGACGGCTGTCCGTGCGCCATACCGATCGGTCGCTAGGCCCTTGAAGCATTAGGATCATGGGCAATGGGGCCACCTTGCGCCACAGTGCGCTCTCACCGGAACTTCTGGAATGGTCGGTCAGCGACTGAGTGCCAATGTCGGAAATTGGCGCAACCGCGACCTCCAGCGTGGTCGCCGCTAACGTCAGCTTTCAGGCAGTGGCAAAGGCATCCTCAACGTCACGAATGAGGCGCAATGCTGCCTGGCAGCTAAGGGGCCGATAGCCGACCGTCCGCTGCTAGGGTACCCAGCACGCAAGCGGACATGTGAGACCTCGGTGCGAAGGTCCGGGATCAGCCGAGCCTGTGTGAAAACGCGACGCGTCAGGATGGCGCATGTGCGCCAGAAGCGGCCAATGGAAATCCTGCTGATGCTATCTCAAGAGTCGCCTTGCCAAGGTGCGGTTTGTTTTACCGCAACCAACTCGACCTTCACTTTGGCAGACCCGCTTTGACGTAGCCGTCAATGAAATGCTGCAGGTCCGCGTCGTTGCGGAACGGTTGTCCGCTTGCCCAGTAATCCACCGAGAAATTCGGGATCGCGGCAAGGTACAGACGGGCTTCCTTCTGGGCCTCCTCAATGCGGCCAAGCTGCGCCAGGCTCGCGGCCAACAGTCGCCGTGAGCCAGTCCCCCGTGCGGCATCTTGCCGAAGCGTTTCGATGGCGTCTTCATACCGATCTGCCGCATATTGAGCCCAACCAAGCACCCAATAGTAGAATCCGGGCGGATACGGATTCAGACGAAAGGCTTTCCGGGCACAATCTATTCCCTCGACAGCGCGTCCTTCGAATACCATCAGGTCGGTGAGCAGCGCCCAGACGTCGGCATGGTTGGGGTTGATTCGAAGAGCCACCTGGAACCCTGCCACTCCTCCATCCAAGTCACCGTCGTAGGCCCGCACATATCCGAGAATCCAATGTGCGTCGGCATTTTGTGGGTCGAGCAAGACCGCGCGTTCGGCAGTGGCACGCGCCTGCGCGCGATGTGGGTCAACGGCTTCTCCCCAATACAACCAGCCGAAATGGTGCGTCATCGCGAGCCAGGCATATGCTTCAGCGAAATCCGGATCGAGTTTTATTGCTTTCTCGAGGAGCGGGCGAGCCACCCGGTTTCCTTCGGGCGATTGCATCGCCAGCACGCGTCCGCGCACGAAAAGATCGTAGGCGTCGAGGTTTGTTGTCCGTTGTCTGGCGATGGGCCGGGCAGACGGCAGGACATTTGCGAGAGCGCTCACGATCTTCGCCACGACCTCGTCTTGCAGGGTGAAGATATCCGCCAGGTCGCGGTCGAAACGGTCAGCCCAGAGATGGCTGCCATTGGTCGCGTCGATGAGCTGGGCATTGATCCGCACCCGCGCTGACGCCCGCCGGACGCTACCTTCGATGACATAGCGAACGCCAAGCTCCCTGGCGATCGCGCGGATGTCAGCCGACCGGCCCGTATACGCAAAGCTCGAATTGCGAGCGATCACCAGAAGGCCAGGGACCTTGGAAAGATCAGTGATCAAGTCTTCCGCTAGACCATCGCCGAAAAACCCCTGCTCCGGATCGCTGCTCATATTCGTGAAAGGCAGCACCGCGATCGAAGCTTCGTCCGGCAGTCCGGGCTGGCCCGACGCGGGCTGGAGCGCCGGGCCCGCTGGAACGGCCTCCCAGCAGACACGATAGACCCGGATCGGGCGAGCGATGTGCTTGAGAACGCGCTCCCCCTGATCGTCGAAGCGGACTGGCAACTTGCGATCGACATGCTCATAAACGGTATGAGAGATAAGTATTCCGCCGGCGTCGGCCAAAGCCTCCAGCCGGGCCGCGATATTGACTCCATCGCCGAAGATATCGTCGTCCTCGCTCATGATGTCGCCGAGATTTATGCCCATCCGAAACGTCAGCCGGCGATCTTCAGGAATGGCCGCGTTTCGCTCCGTCATTGCCTGTTGCAGTTCGACCGCGCACCGCACCGCTTCTATGGCGCTGGAGAACTCAGCGATGAGCCCGTCGCCGGCCGTTTTTACGATGCGCCCGCGATGCGTCTCCACCGCTGGCCTGACGACATTTCGCAACAGCACCCGCAGCCGCTCGTGAGTACCCTCCTCGTCGCGCTCCATCAAGCCACTATAGCCTGCGACATCAGCCGCTAGGATCGCCGCCAACTTCCTTTCAGGGCGGTCAGAAGAGGTGGTCGCATCGCTATCGTCGGGCATTTCATGAGTGTACGCCGCCCCTGAGAAACCACAATCGTCGCAGCGTGATCGGCGTCAGGTCAATCCCTGCCAAGAACTAGCACGTTCCGGGTAGGGCCTAGCGGCGGCAATCCTGGAAACAACGTTCTACGCCTTGCCTGACGCGTCGCGTTTTCACACACGCTCGACCCGAAGCGCTCATTCTGGATACCAAATTCCGTGAAGCGGTCCGAGTGGCGCAGGTGGCGAAAGAAGAATAGTTCAGTCGAAGAAGCCCCTATCCTCTTCCTTGAGATATTTTCTGGCTGCTTCGCCGTCGATATCGAGGCCCAACCCCGGCGCTTCCAGCAGGTCCACCATGCTGTCCTTCACGATCTGCGACGGCAGGCCAATTACGAGGTCCTCCCACCAGGGGTCGGAAGCGCTCGGGTATTCGAAGGCGATGTAGTTGGCGGGCAAGGTGGCGCACACGTTGATCAGCGCGCCGAGACCCAGGAGGCCGTTCGCGGTGCCGTGCGGCGCCATCAGGATCGAGTGCATATAGGCGTGCTCGGCCACCCATTTGAGCTCGGCAATGCCGCCGACATCGGCCGGATCGGGGCCGATGACGCGCACCGCCTGCGTCTCGATCAGTTCCTTGAAATTGTGCCGCAGGTAGATCTGCTCACCGGTATGGATTGGCGTCGAGGTGGAGGTGGTCAGTTCCCGATAGGCCTGCGGATTGACCCACGGCACATAGTCGCCGGTCAGCATGTCCTCGAGCCACATCAAATTGTACCTCTCGACCGCGCGAGCGAATTTGATCGCATCCGGCAACATCCAGCCCGGGCCGCAGTCGAGCGCCAGGCTGACCTTGTCGCCCAGCACTTCCTTCATGGCGATCACGCAGTCGAGCATGTGGTTGAAACCGCGCTCACTGATCACGCCTTGATCCATGGCACCGTGATAGCCGGCCTTCTTCTGCGCCACGCCGTAATGGAAGCCCTCGATGGTGTCCTTCATGTTGGAGTGAAAGGAGATACCTTGCTTGACCATGAAGAAGTTCTGCGGCTGCTCCATCATCCATTTGACATCAGCGGCATAGTCCTCCGGCCGGTCACCCGTGCGCTTCTGGCGGATCGAGCCGTTGTAGACACGCACCTTGTCCCGCACCTTGCCGCCGAGCAGCTTGTAGGCCGGCATGCCCGCGGCCTTGCCGGCAATGTCCCATAGCGCATGTTCGATCGCGCTGACCGCGGCGCCATAGGGCTTGAAAGAGCCGCGTTGGCGGATCTTCAGCATCACCCGCTCGACGTCGGTCGGATCCTCGCCGATCAGAGCCTCGCGGAAATGCAGCACAAAGGGCTTGAGATAGCTTTTGGTGAACTCAACTTCGCCAAGGCCATAGAGGCCCTCATCAGTGACGATGCGAACGATGGGGTGCTTGCCGATAACGGCACAGCGAAGGTCGGTGATCTTCATGTTCGGGTCTCTTCGCCTCAGCTCCAGGTGCGATCCCAGGAATGCTCGTTGTCCCAGTGATCCGTGGGCTGCCAGATTCCGGTGACACCCGGCTGCAGATGCTGCGAGATCACCTCATCGACGACATCGTCGATCCCCAGGCCCGGCTTGTCCGGAACAGTAATGAAGCCATCCTTGACGAGTGGCTTGGGAAGGCCGGTGACGATATCGTCCCACCAGTCGACATCGGCGGAATGATATTCGAGCGCAATGAAGTTTTCGGTCGCGGTTGCAACATGTGCGGCGGCCATTGCGGCGATTGGACTTTCGGCCATATGGATGGCCATCGCGACGCCGTGATCCTGCGCCAAGTCGCCGATCTTCTTCGTCTCGAGAATGCCCCCGCTGGTGAGCAGGTCCGGGTGGATGACAGAGAGACCGCCGCTCTTGAGCAGGGGTTCGAACGCCTCCTTGAGGTAGATGTCCTCGCCGGTGCAGATCGGCACCGTGGTCGCCTGCTGCAGTTGCCGGTACTGCTCGGTGTATTGCCAGGGGATCACGTCCTCCAGCCAGGCCGGAACGTATTTCTCGATACGACGCGACAGGCGTATGCCGTCCTGCAGCGAGATGTGGCCGACATGGTCGATGGCGAGCGGGATCTCGTATCCGATCACCTCGCGAACCTCGTGGATATACTGCTCGAGCAGGTCGATCCCCTTTTCGGTGAAATGCAGGCCCGTGAACGGGTGCTGCACGTTCTGCGCATCGTAGGCGAGATTGCGCGCCTTGCGCTCCTCAAGCGCGCCGCCACGGCCGCGTGGATTGGCGTGAAACCCTTCGAGCGCGCCGGCGGACGCGGCCACGGCGCCCGGGACATGGGCGATCTGCATCAAGCCCAGGTCCATCTTGAGGAAGGTGAAACCGCGGTTCATGCGCTCCTTGAGGCGCTTTCCGGTTTCGGTGCCGCTCGGTTTCTCGGCGTCGGTATCGCAATAGATGCGCACCTTGTCGCGAAACTTGCCGCCGAGCATCTGGTAGATCGGGACGCCATAGGCCTTACCTGCGAGATCCCACAGCGCGATTTCGACCGCCGAGACGCCGCCGCCTTGCCGGCCGTGCCCGCCGAATTGCTTGATGCGGCGAAACAGGCGGTCGATGTCGCAAGGGTTCTCGCCAAGCAGCCGGCTTTTCAGCATCAATGCGTAGGTGGCGCTGGCGCCGTCACGCACCTCGCCAAGCCCAACGATGCCCTGATTGGTGTGGATCTTGAGCAGTGCTGAGGTGAACGGCGCGCCGACGATCTCGGCCACCCGCATGTCGGTGATGCGAAGGTCGGACGGCTTGGAATTAGTGTTCACCCGATTGAGGGGCTCGTCGGCGGCTCCGTCCGTCTTTGGCATGATTTGTCCTCGTTCTGGTCGGGAGGCTTTGTCGCCCCAAACGCCGGCCGGCATGGACCGTTGCTAACTCAGCTCAATCTTATGGGCCTGCAGGTAATCGCGGTTCATCTCGACACCGAGACCGGGTTTTGACGTCAGCTTGAGGCTACCGTTCGAAACGTCGAGCGGTCTGTCGATGAGATGATCGTATTTGCCCAGGTTCCACTCCGACGTTTCGAGTTTGTAGAAGTTGGGAACGGTCATCATCACCTGCGCTCCCGCAACCACGTTGATCGGCCCCGCAGCATCATGCGGCGAGACCGGGATGTAGTAGGCTTCGCAAAGGGCGGATATCTTCTTGAGCTCGGTAATGCCGCCGGTCCAGGTGACGTCCGGCATGATGTAGTCGGCGAGCCGGTTCTCAAGGACCGGCACGAAATCCCATTTCGTGTGGCCGCGCTCGCCCCACGAGATGGCGGCACTGACTTTTTCACGCACCTGCCTGAGGGCGTTGAGGCTCTCGGGCGGACAGGGTTCTTCGAACCAGTCTATCTGGCCGGCTTCCTCAAGGCTCCGACAGAGGCGAATGGCGGTGGGAACGTCGAAGCGGCCATGCGCATCGATGAGAATGTCGACGTCAGACCCCGCCGTTTCGCGGATCAGCGCCGTGAGTTCGGCCGCCTTGCGCTCGTCCTTGCGCGTCATGCTGCCATCGAGGTAGCCATCCCGCTGTTCGCGTGACTGCCCATCGGGGCTGCGGCCCTGGTGCGGGAACGGGTCGAACTTCAGCGCCTTGTGCCCGGATTCGACGATATCGCGAATTTCGCGGACCACAGCCTCCTTGCTGGTAAATTTGGCTTGGTTGGGATGGGTGTAGAGCGCGATTTCATCGCGTACCGGTCCGCCGAGCAGCTCGTAAATCGGCGTGCCAAGGACTTTGCCCCGGATGTCCCAGAGGGCGATATCGATGGCGCTCACGCATTCGACGGCGCCGCCGCGGCTGCCCATATAGGTGAAGCTGCGGAAAATCTTGTGCCACAGATGCTCGATCCGCGCTGGATCCTCGCCGGTCACGGCGAGGCCGATCTGCCGAAGGATCGTGCAGAGAGCGCGGTTGGCGAGCCTGGTAGTGGTTGTGATCTCTCCCCAGCCACTCACCCCCTCATCGGTCGTCACTTCGACAAACAGGTACTCTCCCCAATAAGAAGCATCGGATTTGATCAGCCACGGCCGAATGCTCGTGATTTTCATCTCTCAACTACCTTTATCTGGAATGACCCCGAATAGCAGTGTTCCGGACCGAATATTCTACCCCGCCCGAGCGGCGTTACGCGCGCGCATGTGCTCGAGGACATGCCGACCGGAGCCCTCGACATGGCGCCCAATGAGTTCGGCTGCCTCGTCGGCATTTCCCGCTTTTACATGCGCGATGAGCTCGCGGTGTTCGCGAAGGATCGCGGCACGCCGGGCGAGCGTGAAATTGAAACGCCGGCTCACGGCTCGCAGCACTTCGCGATGCTTCCACCAAAGCTCGGCCGCATGGCGGTTATAGTGCCTCTGGTACATCACGGTGTGAAAAGCGGTATCCAGCTCACTGTGCCTGAACGTGTCGGCAAAGTTGTTCTCTTCAATCAGGGCCTGGATACGTTCGAGTTCGGCAATGTCCTCGACGGTCGCCATATTCACGAACCATCGCGTCAGGGCCGGCTCGATCAGGACTCCGATCTCGTAGATATCCCGGACAAAATCCTGGTCTATAGGTCGAACGCGCGCGCCTCGGTTGGGAACGAAGGTGACAAAGCCCTCGCCGCGCAACAGCTGCAGAGCTTCGCGCACGGGGTTGGTCGAGGTGCCGTGACGCCGGGCGAGATCGGTTACCACAAGCCGTTCGTTGGCGGCGAGCCGCCCCTCGATGATGTCTTCCCTGATCAGTTGATAAAGCGAGGCGCCCTCGCTTGAGGCCCCGAGAGGGTCAATCCCCTCGGGTGGCTCTGCTTTAAAATCGCTTGTTTCGGCCAAGCCCGGCTCCCCTCGATCAATACACATTTTGTTCGATATCACGCACGGTTTCCATAAACAATGTACGATTTATCGCGTTGACAGACAATCTGCGATCTGAAAACGTACAAAGTGCTCGAAGGGATACATTGAATAGCTGTCTCGCAGCCGACGAGCAAAGACCGCTCGCCTCGATGCAGAGCGGCATGGGAGAGAAAACCTGGAGGATACCTATGACGAGGATTACACTCGGCGGTGCCGTCCTGCGCGGCACTGTCTCCGCTGCTTTAATGGCATCTTTGATGTCGGCATCGGCGCTGGGTGCGGCGCCGGTCGACTTGAGCAAGTGGTCGCCGGAATATGTGCGCTCCATTGCAGGCACACAGGATTTTGATACGGCGGCCGATTGCGCCAAGGTCACCCCGCTCGACTACAAGGGGCGACTGACTTTCTGGTATCAGGGCGTGTTCGAGGGCGACCCCGACCTCCTGCGCCAGTACTACAAGGATTTCTTCGAGACCTTCCGCAAGACCTATCCGAACATCCAGCTCGAGGAACAAGCCCTCACCTATAACGACCTTCTTGACAAGTTCCGCACGGCGCTCCTTGGCAATGCCGCGCCGATGGCGGTACGCCTGCAAATCCTGGGTGGCACCGAGTTCGCCTCAAAGGGCTATCTGGAGCCGCTCAAGCCCGAGGACGTGGGATATTCGACCGAGGACTTTTGGCCCGGCGCCATGAAAGCCGTGACTTGGGACGGGGTGACCTACGGCATTCCAACCAACAATGAAACGATGGCGTTCATCTGGAATGCCGATATCTTCAAGCGCGCAGGTCTCGATCCGGACAAGGCTCCGGCAACCTGGGACGACGTCGTGAAGTACTCCAAGCAGATCCACGACAAGCTCGGCGTTGCCGGTTACGGCCTCGTGGCTCGCAAGAATGCCGGCAATACCCCGTACCGCTTCATGCCTCAGTTGTGGGCCTATGGCGGCGGCGTCTTCGACGAAGCCACGGCGAACCCGACCTATAAGCAGATCGAGCTCGCCAGCCCGCAGAGCAAGGCCGCGCTGCAAGCCTCTTACGATATGTATGTCCGCGACAAGTCGGTTCCGGTTTCGGCACTCACTAACCAACAGGCCGACAACCAGCCGCTGTTCCTCGCCGGCCAGCTCGGCATGATGATCTCGCACCCGTCCGACTACAATGTCATGCTCGACCTGCAGAAGAAGGCGACCGGCACCGACAAGGACAAGGCGCAGACCGTCATCGACAACATGCGCTACGGCCTAATTCCGACCGGCCCCGACGGCAAGCGCGCAGTCGTGTTCGGCGGCTCGAATATTCACATCCTGAAGCCAGAATATGTCGAGGGCGGCAAGGTAGACGAGCCGGCTGCAAAGGCCATCATCTGCATGTGGACGAGCCCTGAATGGTCGCTGAAGATGGCCTACGCCGGCTCGAACCCCGGCAACCTTAACGGCTTCAAGACCAAATGGATGAAAGAACGTCTGGACAGCATCAAGTTCCTCGATGTCACGACCTCGATGCTGCCATACGGCATCCCGTTCCCGGCGCTGCCGCAGTCTCCCGAGATCATGAACATCATCGTTCCGGACATGCTGCAAAATGCCCTGACCGGAGCGATGACCGTCGATCAGGCGGCGGACGACGCGGCCAAGAAGGTGAAAGACCTGATGGGCGGCGGACTCTAGCCGAAGCCTGACCCGCGATCTTACCGGTTGCGCCGAGAGCGCAGCCGGTTCGTTCCGAAAAACAAAGGCCCGCCAAAGTGACGATCGTGACCGGCAAGACCGGGGCTCGCGAAAGATTGCGACCCCTGCTGCGGAAGATTTGGGAGCATCGCGCTGACTACGCGTACGTGCTTCCTGCGATTGCCGTCATGCTCATCGTCATCGCCTATCCGATCTACTACACGATCGAGCTGTCGTTCTTCAACACGCCGCCTGGCCTGCAGCTCCGGGACAAGATCTTCGTCGGCGTCGGCAACTACACCTCCATCCTCACAAGTCCGGTGTTCTGGAAGGTCACCTCCAACACCCTTATCTGGACACTGGCATCCACCTTCATCGCATTTGTCCTGGGGTTTGGCTGCGCGCTGGCGCTCCATCGCGACTTTGTCGGTCGGGGTGTGCTGCGCGCTATCCTGATCATTCCCTGGGTCATCAGCGCGGTCGCCGCATCCTATATCTGGAAGTGGATCTACCATTCGGACTTTGGCATAATCGGCGCGGTGCTGGTCGGCCTCGGATTGGCCGACCGGCCGCCGAATTTCATCGACAGCGTCAGCACGGTGCTGCCCTCCCTGATCGTCGTCAATATCTGGCGCGAGTTTCCATTCGCCATGATCATGATGATGGCCGGTCTTCAGACAGTCCCCGACCAGTTGTTGCGCGCCGCAAAGGTCGACGGAGCCAATGCATGGCAGCGCTTCTGGCACGTCACCTTCCCACACCTGAGAAACGTCTCTACGGTGACGATCCTGCTGCTGGCGGTGGCCAACTTCAATTCCTTCATCATCCCCTGGATCATGACCGGCGGCGGCCCGTCGAACGCATCGCATATCTGGATCACCCACATCTATGAGCTCGCCTTCGGCCGGCAGCGCTGGGGAGTGGCATCGGCTTATTCGGTGCTGCTGTTCCTCATCCTGATGACGCTCGGCTACTTCTACGTCCGCGCGCTAAGCGGCAACGACCGGAAGGATGGCAGCGCATGAGCACGATTGCCGAGACAGCCCATCGAGGCCAGACCCGTCGCCGCATGCGCGTCGACGGATGGCGGTGGGGCGGGCGCATCTTCCTCGTGTTCATGCTGCTTTACACCGCATTGCCGATGATCTGGATGCTGATCACCTCGATCAAGTCCGGCTTCGCCGCGATGCAATTCCCGCCGCAATGGTGGCCGGAGGAGCCTACACTTGCCAGCTACCAGAAGCTGCTCGATCCACAGAACAGTGTCGGCCAGGACTTCCTCCGCTTCTTCTGGAACAGCCTTTACGTCTCCACTGCCACGACTATCCTTTCGGTGATCGTGGCGGTTCCCGCGGCCTACGCATTTTCGCGTTTCACCTTCCCGGGCCGGAACTTCCTGTTCTTCGCCGTCTTGCTTCGCAATATGTTCCCGGCGGTGATCTTCCTCGTGCCGCTCTTCATCCTGATGCGCGCGATCGGGCTGGTGAACACGCATGGCTCGCTCATTCTCACCTACCTCACATTCGGCCTGCCGCTGGCAATCTGGCTCCTCAAGGGCTTCTACGACAACATCCCGGTGCAGCTCGAGCAGGCGGCGCGCATCGATGGAGCGACGCGGTTCCAGGCCTTCATCCTGATCGTGATGCCGCTCTCGGCACCAGGAATCATCGCCACAGCGATCTATTCCTTCATCGGCGCGTGGAACGAGTACATCTATGCCTACACCTTCCTCTCCAAGAACGAGCAGCTGACCTTGCCGGTCGGCATCCAACGCTTCTTCTCGGAAAACACGACGGACTTTCCAGGCCTGATGGCGGCCAGCTTCATGATGAGCGTGCCCGTCGTGGTGCTGTTCCTCGTCCTGCAACGATACTTCGTACGCGCCCTTACAGAAGGCGCGGTCAAGCACTAGGGAGTTGCCGATGGCCCACGTGGTCCTCAAAGATCTCGTCAAGACCTATGGCAGCTTCAAAGCTGTCAATGACGTTTCGCTGACGGTCAATGATGGCGAGTTCGTTGCGCTCGTCGGTCCTTCCGGTTGCGGCAAGACAACCACGCTCAATCTCGTCGCGGGGCTGATCCCGATCACGTCAGGCGACATCGTCATCGGCGACCGCGTGGTCAACGACCTCGACCCGAAGGACAGGGACATCGCAATGGTGTTCCAGAACTACGCGCTCTATCCGCAAAAGTCGGTCTATATGAACCTCGCCTTCCCGCTGCAGATGCGCAAGCTGTCCAAGCAGGAGATCGACAAGAAGGTCAGGGAAGCGGCGCGAGTGCTCGACATGACGCAGTTGCTCGAACGCAAGCCGCGCGAACTTTCAGGTGGGCAACAGCAGCGCGTGGCCCTGGGCCGCGCCCTCGTTCGAGATCCGGCGGTGTTTCTGATGGACGAACCGCTCTCCAATCTCGACGCAAAGCTGCGCGTGCAGATGCGATCCGAAATCAAGCGGTTCCACCAGGATCTCAAGGCGACGATCGTCTATGTGACGCACGACCAGCTCGAGGCCGTGACCATGGCAGACAGGATGGCTGTGATGAACGGCGGCTACCTGCAGCAATACGATTCGCCGGCGCAAGTTTTCGCACGTCCCGCCAACATGTTCGTCGCGAGCTTCGTAGGCAGCCCGGCGATGAGCCTTGTCCCATTACAGGCATCGACGGCCAACGGGGACACCGTTCTGACGAGCGCGGAAGGCTGGAGCCTCGCACTGTCGCAACCCAACGCGCGCAAGGTCCAGGGAGCGACCTCCAGGAAGGTTGTCCTCGGTGCGCGACATTCGACGATCAAGCTGCACAAGAACGCCGTTCCCGGCGCCATTCCGGCCAAGGCCTATACGGTGGAACCAACCGGAGACATCACCTTCGTGCAGGCGTTTCTCTCCGGTGCCATCGTCAACATCAGCGTGTCGCCCAACATCGCCGTCACACCCGATGAGCAGATCTGGCTCGAGTTCGACCAGGAACGCGTCCACCTGTTCGACGGCGAAACGGAAATGGCCCTCGAGGCCAACTGAGACGGGGCGGATGCGTGTGGAACGAGCGTAAATGACGACGAAGCTGAAGATCACGGCAATCAAGCCCTATCCAGCCTGGGTGGGGACTCGCAACCAGATGCTCGTCAAGATCGAGACCGATCAGGGCATCTTCGGTTGGGGCGAGAGCGGCTTGAGCGGTCGCGAGAAGGCAGTGGCCAGCGCGCTTGAGCACTATCGTGAGTTTCTCATCGGCCGCGACCCGATGCAGATCGGCCGGATCTGGCAAGAGGTTTATCGCAGCCAATACTTCGAAGGCGGGCGCGTTCTGCAGGCCGCGATTTCCGCCATCGACATCGCCCTTCACGACATCAAGGGCAAGGCGTTGGGGGTGCCGGTCTACGAGCTGCTAGGCGGCAAGCAGCGCGACCGCATCCCCACCTTCGCCTCGACCGGAGACGAGGCCGAGGGCGACGCTGCCATCGAACGAGCCCGGGAACTGCGCGCGCAGGGGTGGCAGGCGATCCGCTTCTTCCCGTTTGGCCAAAGCAGCAAGGACATCTTCGAGCCGCGCGAGTCGATCGGCGCTACCGCGAGGATGCTAAACAAAGCACGCGAGGCGCTGGGTGACGAAGTGGTCCTCGGCATCGACTATCATCATCGGCTGTCGGTGGCCGAGACGGCGAGCTTCTGCAACAAGCTTGGCCGCGGCGTGCTCGATTTCCTCGAGGAGCCGATACGCGACGAGACACCGGAGGCCTACGAGTCCCTGCGAACGATGACCGACATCCCCTTTGCCATCGGCGAGGAATTTGCCAGCAAGTGGCAGTTTCTGCCCTATATCGAGCGCGGCATCCACCAGTTCAACCGGATCGATGTTTGCAATGTCGGTGGGCTCACTGAGGCGATGAAAGTCGCTGGCTGGAGCGAGGCGCACTATGTGGACATGATGCCGCACAATCCCCTTGGTCCAGTGTGCACGGCCGCCACCGTGCATCTCGCCGCCGCTGTAGCGAACTTTGCGTGGCTCGAGACCAGGGTGCCGGAAAGAAAGCTGGGCTTCGACAATTCCGAGTTCTTCCCCGTGCAACCACGGCTGGACGGCCCCGACTATGTGGTCAGCGATCTGCCGGGGCTGGGCGTCGAGATCAACGAGGAGGCGATCCAAGCGGAGAGTTTCCGTTTCTGGGAAGCGCCTCACCTCAAGCGCCGCGACGGATCTGTGACGAACTGGTAGTTCCTTTTCAACCGGAGTCCACGATGACACACGCTTCCGACATCACGCGACCGCCTAAAGGCTTGATCGACGCGCTAAGGGAGATCGGCGCCGCGACGGTTTCCGGCACGCTTGGCCACATGGGCTTCCGCAATCCGCACATGGTCGGTCCTGTGGCGCAGAACCACGGGAAGTCGATCGTCGGGCCGGCGCTGACGCTGCAGTTCCTGCCGCAGCGGCCCGACCTCTTCAACGAGGGAGAATATGCCGATCCGGAGACACAACTGCACCGGCACGTGCTCTATCACGCACATGAGGGCGATGTGGTCGTGGTCGACGCGCGCGGTGATATGAGCTCGGGCGTCTTCGGCGATATGATGTCGACGTATTTCAAGGGCAGAGGCGGCGCGGGTATCGTCATCGATGGATGTATGCGCGACCGGCCCAATGTCGAAAAGCTCGATCTGCCCCTATGGCTGCGCGGCTGGACGCCCAACTACCATGTGCAGACCAGCATCTATCCCAATGCCGTCAACGTTCCGATTGCCTGCGGTGGTGTCACGGTGATCCCCGGCGACATCATCATCGCCGACGACGACGGGGTGGTGGTGCTTCCCGTCGCAATGGCCCCGAAGGTAATCGAAGAGTCACAGAAGCATCACGATTGGGAGGAATTCTCGCGAGTGAAGCTCATGGAAGGCGGGTCGTTGCAACGCTATTATCCGCTGCATGACGACGCCCGCGGAGAGTACGAGGAGTGGCGAAAAGCGAGGCGCTTGGAGAACCCAAGCTAGCGCAAGGGTCAGCCGCGACGGGCGGTAGACCTTATGGCGGTGTCGCCGGCGTCTACACCGAAAGTGGGGAGGCGAATTTCGCCGCCGGGCGTCAGCTTTGCGGCGCGATGGCGGCCTCAGGCGTTAACGTCACCAGTGACCTGCTGCCAGACAACCAGCACGTCGGAATTGAAGCCGATGGCTCGCTGCACTTCAGCCGAGGTGGCGAACCGTCGCGCTGTCCGCCTCTCCGGAAATGTCAGGGGCGGATCGGGACTGGCGGTTGCCACGAAGGACCGGCCGTCCATCGAGTCATTCTTATTATTCAGACAACGTACATTGGTGACGTTGTCTTGACGTCAGCGCTGGTGCGCAATCTACGTCTCGCCTATCCAGACGTCAGAATAGCAAAGCAATCGGGTTCGATCGCCGCAGCAAGGGAAAGAGTTTGTTCCAGCGACTGAGAGAGTATCGGAGCTTGGTCTCGGATCTCCGCCAACGCCCAACACCCGCCGCAAGTCCTCGGGATCATATCGGTCTACGGGAAGCCGCTGCACTTTTCCGGCCCATCCGGCGCGAATGTTCCGATGATATCGAGCGCTTCAAAGCCGCCTTCAACACTCCGCAGGTACCTACGAAATCCCTCGCCGGGTGGCGGAGGAGCAGTGGGTCTACTACTGCGCGAAGATTGCCGTAGTCGAGACCATGACGATCATGCGTGCCTCGGCGTTTTGTCCCGCCGGCGACAAGCTAATGCGCAGCGGCAAGCCCGGTCTGCTACCCCGATGCCGTCAGCTACAATGGCACGATCGTAAAATTCTACTACGAGACCAGGCCTGACCTGATCCTGATGGGCAATGGCCGCGACATCTCCGAGACCAGCCAGCGTATCAAGGCGATCTCGGTCAAGGTCAGCGGCGCTTTCGCGGCGCCTGCAAGCTAACCTACGACCAGGCGCCGTTCTCCAACACCTCGCGGCTCACCCAGGTCACCCGCTACGGCACCGATGCCACCATCGCCGCCGACGGCACCATCACCGGCGGCACTGCGAAGGTCATCGGTCAGATGACTTATCAGAATACCGATGGGGTGTATGGGACGGTGTCGCCGGCCTTCGGGGGAGCAGGAGAAGTCGCCGATTTGGACTTTGATGGCCGAGACGAGGTCTTCGCTGACAACGTAGCCAAATCCCAAGACAGCGGCGGCCACAATGGTAGTCCAACCAATATATGGACGCGAACGAAGCGAATACACAAGTTCAACTCAAGCGGAGCGCGATCAGAAACTTTATCTGTGCAACTTGAAACAATTTCCCAGCCGGTCGACGGATCTGACAATTCTCCAACGTACTTCTCGCAGCCGGGCCGATTTATCGCGGGTAAGAGCACAATAGATTTTGCGATTTCTGCAACCAAGGGCACTGTAGACGGCGCTACCGGCAGAATTACATATACGACAACAAGATCGACTGTTCAGACGACACCACAATTGTCGATGACAAAGGTTGGCTGTGCGTCGTCATCCGGCTACGAAGCAGTATGCGCAGCAATACCGGCCGGTTCGTCTGGCGCTGTCGTCGCTGATGCCGACGGCGACGGCATCGACACGCTCAACGTTGGCGGTGGCATCGGGGTTGGCGATTTCCTTGGCAACGGCCGCCAGCAGCCGCTGGTGTGGGGTAGCGGCGGAACGGTAAGGAAGGGAACGCTATCGAACGGCACTTGGCAGGCCAGCGGTCCGTCATTCTCCATCGCGTGCCCCTCAACACAATATACGGACACGGGAAGCTGCGTTCTCGCAGACGTCAATGGCGACGGTGCGAGCGACATATTCCGCTACAACGGCATAAATATTAGCACCGGCTTGTGGCTGTCGACGGGGGCAGGCTTCAAGAACTATTCCATAACTTCGATGTCAGGCACATCCGCGGTCCTTCGAGACTTCGACAATGATGGCCGTGTGGACGTCATCACCGTCGGCGGCACGATAACCTCGCAGCCAAACCGGACTGGCACACTTCGGATTTTCTCGCTCCGGCCATCGTCGACATCGATGATGCCGGTTCAGTTCACGCTGCCGGCAGCTATGACCGCAGGCACTGTTGTCGGCGACTTCAACGGCGACGGGCTGCCGGACCTGACCAACTACAGCAGTATGTTCATCTCGAACGCCGGGACTGGCAATCCAAACCTGCTGCGCAACGTGGTGACGGAACTCGGCGGCACGGTCGCGGTCGAGTATGCGCCGTCGTCGACCTGGGCGAACAACTTCTTGCCGCAGGTGGTGCATGCGGTGACAAAACTTTCGGTCGGCGACGGCCGCGGCCAGACGGGGGTGAGCACCTATACCTATGCAGGCGGCAAGTACGATCCGGCGGCACGCAAGTTTTTGGGCTTTGCCTCGATCGTCGAGACCAAGCCGTGGGCCAATGGCGAGACAGCACCATCCAAGATCGAGACCACCTACCGGCAGGACCTGGCGAGCTATGGCCTGCCCTCGCTGACGGTGTGGAAGGACGGCGCCGGCACCGTGCACAAGCAGGTGGCCGAGACCTATGCGGTCAACACGGCGAGCAAGCCGTATTGGGTGCAGAACACGGCGACCGATACGACGGTCACCGAGGGCAGTGTCGTGCGCAGCCTCAAGGTGCAGCGCATCTTCGATGCCTATAACAACATCTTCATCCAGGACGACCACGGCCGCACAGATATCACTGGCGACGAGATACGGACGGTGCACTACTTCGCACCTAACACGTCAGCCTACATCGTGTCGTTGCCGCGTGCCGAGACAACGCAGCCAGACTTCGACGGAACGCTACCATACATAGGCTGGATTTCTAACTACTACGACAACAACCATGCCGACAACACGACGCCGCCTACCAAGGGTAACCTGACCTTGCGGGTGAGCTATAACGACATCTATTCGACCCCGCAGAAAACGACTTTCCAGTATTTTGCCTATGACAGTTTTGGCAACAGGATCTCGGCCACCAACGGTCTCGGCCACAAAACCGAGTGGGACTATGACGCCACCTATCACCTCTACCCGGTAACGCAGCGCAGCCCGCGCTATTTTGCCACCGGCGGACAGACGGCCGACACGCGTATTGTCTCGACGGCCACCTACAATGCAGTCTGCGGCCTGCCGGCGACCAAGACCGACTTCAATGGTCTCGTAAAAACCTTCACCTACGATGCCTTCTGCCGGCCTTACCACGCCTCGCAGAGCGTGACCGGCGCCTATGCCAAGACCCGCCTTCGAGAACGAGGGCAATCCGGCGACGCAGGCGCTGGTCAAATACACGCCGCTGCCCAATGGCGCCGGCGAGGACTTTGTCCGCTCCTATTATGACGGGCTTGGGCGGGTCTATCGCGTCGAGACGCCCGGAGAGACGGCGGCCGGTGCAAGACGCATTGCCGACACCGACTACGACCTTCGCGGGAATGTCCTGCGCACGGCCTTCCCGAGATTCGTCGGCGACGCAGCGCAGTGGACCACCAATTCCTATGACTGGTCGGATCGACTGGTGAAGACGGTCAACCCGGATGCCAGCCAGCGGACCTACATACACTTCCTCACCGACACAATCGGCACACCCAACCCACGACTTTACGCAGTAATCCTGACGGATGAACTCGGCCATCAGACCAAAACATGGTCGACGACTCGAGGCGACATCGCCGGCATCATGCGCGACCAGGGCGGTCTCAGCCTGACGGAGAACCGCGGCTACGACCAGCTCGGCCGGCTGATCGGGGTGACCGATCCCGGCGGCTCGAACTGGACCTATACCTACGATATGCTCGGCAACCGGCTGACGGCCTCCGATCCCGATCTCGGCACCTGGTCCTATGTCTACGATGCCGCCAACCGGCTGGTCAGCCAGACCGATGCCAGGGGTACCGTCACCAATCTCAGCTACGACCAGATAGACCGGCTGACGCTGAAGACGGCGACCGCCTCGGGCGGCAGCCCGGTGACGCTGACCCAAAACACCTATGATCAGGCCGCCGCCGGCTATTACAACATCGGCCAGTTGACGACCTCGACCAATCCGGCCGCCACGCAGAGCTACAAATATGACGGCTTCGCCAAGGTCGCCCGTCAGGACGCAACCATCGGCACGCTAACCCACACCACGACCAGCGTCCGCGATGCCTCGGGCCAGGCGATTGCCACACAATACCTGCCGGTGCAGCTCGACTTCGGCACGACTGCTGCCCCACTGCAATACACCGCTGGCAACATGCTGCTCTCCGCCCCCGGCTTCATCACCTCGACGCTCTACGAGGCCGATGGCCAGACCAAGGAGATCAACTATGCCAACGGTGTGAAGACGGCCTTCACCTATTCGCCCACCCGGCGCTGGCTGACACGTGTCACCACGGCCAAGGGCGCAACAATCCTGCTCGACGATCAATATGCGAGAGACAACCTCGGCCGCATCACCGGCACGACGGGGCTGACCGCTTCCGACAGTTGGACCTATGGCTATGACAATGCCGACCGGCTGACGTCGTCCGACAATCTCGGCAATAACATGCTGGACGAAACCTTCGTCTACGCCGCCAACGACAATATGATCTCGCGCAGCCGTGTGGCTGGTACCTATGTCTATCCCGCGGCAAGTGCTGCTCGTCCGCACGCACCAACCTCGGTCGGCGCCAATGCGATGGCCTATGATGCCAATGGCAATCTCACCTCCGATGGCAGCCGCACGCTTGCCTGGGACGAGGCCAACCGGCTGAAGACGGTCACGCTCGCTTCCAACACGGTGACGCTCGCCTATGGTCCGGATGGAGCGCGAGCGAAGAAGACCTCCTCCTTCGCCACCACGCTCTATCCCGACGCCAATGTCGAGATCAATCCGGCGACGCCGGGAGCGGAGGTCTACACGCGCTATCCGCATCCCGACATCAAGGTGGTGG
>NZ_JBWLUZ010000080.1:0-3563 GCF_057784325.1 Mesorhizobium sp. CNPSo 4689 | reverse complement strand
TGGCCGCACGACGAACGCGGACCCGACCACTGGTCCGCGCGTTGCGACGACAGCTCATGCGTCAAGGCAACGGTTTGTCGCGCGATGCCGATATCGCGAAGGCCTTCGCCTACGGCACCAGGCGATGGCGCGCGTTCAACCGCTTCCTCCACGATGGCCAGCTCGAGCCCGACAACCTGATCGCGGAAGGCCATAGGCGGATTTACCATCTCGCAGACATTCTGCCCATGTCGGGCGCGAGGTTGTCGTTTGGTATCGATGGCATCCGTATTTCGAGCGGACCGTTCGATGCGAGTATACCGAGGAGCGGGCGAACGGCAGAGTCGCGCACATTGTCGTGCGCATGGCGAAGTCATTGTTGTGCCCGCCTGGATGTTGGATCGCGACGTTTGCGAAGCGTTCAGCTTGGGCAGCCCTCGGGTGACCGTGGATGCGCTGACTGACCTTCACAACCTCTTGATCCATCGGGGATTTCGTAATGGCTTTGCGAGCGGTTCGAACGCTCAAGAGGTTATCGATGAAGACATTGCCCCCGCCAAGCCGGCTGCCAGCACTGCGGCAGTTGATCATGCCACTCGACTCCCGAGCCCTGGACGGGCTGACGAGAGCGCAACGCGCAGTCGCGGTCGCGAGCCTCGCCAAGCTGCTGATGGCGGCTGCAGGTGTCGCGGAGAAGGAGATGACCGATGACGGGCGGTAATCTTCTTCCCATGGCACTCCTGAAGCGCAAGGCCGTCGTCTACGTCAGACAGTCGACGGCCCAACAGGTTCATGCAAACCTTGAGAGTCAACGCCGGCAATATGAGCTGGTCGACGTTGCGCGGCGTTGGGGGTTCCACAATGTCGAGGTGATCGACGAGGATCTGGGCCGCAGCGCGAGCGGCGCCGTCGAGCGCCCGGGTTTTGAGCGGCTCGTCGACGATCTGTGCACCGGTCATGTCGGCGCAGTATTGTGTCTTGAGGCCTCTCGGTTGTCGCGCAATGGTCCGGACTGGCACAGGCTGCTTGAGCTTTGCGGCCAGGTCGATGCGCGCGTGATCGATATCGATGGCATTTATGATCCCGCCAAGCCGAACGACCGGCTGTTGCTCGGCATGAAGGGCAACATCAGCGAGTTCGAGCTTTCTGTCATTCGGGCGCGGATGTACGAGGCCGCGCGGCAGAAGGCCCAGCGGGGCGAACTGCGGATAAGCGTGCCGATCGATCGGCTACATCTGGCACCGTGATTACGGCCTGGGTTTCGACCCTGATATTCGGGTCCAGGAAGCCATCAGGCTTATACTCGCGCGGTTCCGCGAGATCGGCAGCGCCCGCCAGGTGCTGATCTCGCTCAATGCCGAAGGCATGCATTTTCCGCGCCCATCTGACGGCAAGATGATGGTCTCCTTCGACTGGGTTCCGATCCGCTATCGCAACGTTATCAGCGTATTGAAGAACCCTTTCTATGCGGGGGTCTATGTGTACGGCAAAACCCAGAAGCGGACCGAGATCGTCGATGGCCGCGTTCGCAAGAGCTACGGCCACCGTAAATCCCATGAGGATTGGGCGGTTATGCTCAGGGAGCATCATGAAGGCTATGTCGGCTGGGACGAGTATGAGCGGAATCAGAAGCTGCTCGCCGCCAACACCTACGGCAAGGGGCGGCGGTGTAAAGTCCGGTCGGGGCGGAAGGGCTCTTCTGGCCGGCATGCTCACCTGTGGTCATTGCGGTCGCCGCCTGTGCGTCGTTTATGTGGGCCGTCGCATCGGTTATCATATCTACCGTTGCTACCGTTCGAACCTCATGCTGGCGCGACCCCGATGCATGACCGCCAATGGCGGTCGAGCTGACGCTGCGATCTCGCAGGAGGTTTTGCGCGCCGTGGCGCCCATGGCGATCGAAGCAGCATTGGAGGCGGAGCGCATGCATCTCGAAGGCGAAGCGCAGAGAAGGCAGATGCATGAACTGGATTTGCAGCAGGCCCGCTACGAAGCCTCGCTCGCCGAACGACGCTATGCGGCCTGCGACCCCGACAATAGGCTCATAGCCGCTCAACTTGAGAAGAGCTGGGAGGCGACGCTTCGCCGTGTCGAAGCCTGCGAAGCCCGGCTTAACAATCGGCAAGTTCGCGATGACGCCGCCATCCCGGATTTTGCCGGCCTGGCTCAGGATCTCAGGGCTGCATGGGACGCTTCCGATGTCGACATGCGTTTTCGGCAGCGGCTCCTGCGCGCGCTGATCAAGGATATCGTCGTGACCGTGGATGATGATGCGAGACAGGTCGAACTCACTATACACTGGCAGGGCGGACAGCATTCGCAGGTTCACATGCGCAAGCCAAAGTCCGGCGAGCACACCAAAAGCACGCCCGAGGAGGCGATGGCCCTCATCCGATCGATGGCGACGCGCTGGTCCGACGCAGATGTCGCCGCCACGCTCAACCGCATGGGGATGCGGACCGGTCAGGGAAAGACCTGGACAGGGCATCGCGTCAGCTCGTTGCGCCGGGTGCACAAGATCGAGAGCTACCGGTCTGCCGGCAATACTGGCGGAGAATGGCTCACCATGTCAGAAGCCGCGACCAAATTCGGCGTCACCAACCATAAAATCCGGCGTGTCGTCGAAGCCGGGCTCTTGCCCACCGAGCAAATCATGCCCGGCGCCCCCCAATCAAATCCGCGCAGCGGACCTCGAAAAGCCCGCCGTCAAAGCCGCGATCTCGCGTAAAGGCCCGTGTCGCGTCACCGACCAAGACCAGAAATCCCCGGCGTCCATGCCGAAGCCTACATGGCCGATGTCACCGAGCGCATCCAGAACGACTGGCCAGCCTCGCGCTGGGACGAGCTGATGCCGTGGAACTGGGCGTCGCCAAGAGATGCCTCTCCCCTTGGCACCAGTGAGCGCGATCGATGACATGGCGCTGTCGGACGAGGCGCTGGAGGCGTGGATGGCCGCCAAGACCAACCGCCGCCCGCTGGTGCGGACGATGTCGGCGCTGGATGGCTTCGTAACGGCGGCGGTCACCGGGCCGCGGTTCCCGGACCCGCAAGACTGGATGTGCCCGCTCATGGGGTTGCCGCGCGACGTCTTGGCCAAAGGCTCTGCTACCGATCACGCCGTGTTTGCCAGCGTCGCCAGGATCCACAACCGGATCAATGAGACGCTCTTCGACAAACCGCAGGATTACGCGCCCCGATTCGCCACCAAGCCCAGCGGCGGCATCGACCCCCGGCCGTGGTGCCAGGGGTTCTACGCCGCCATCAATCTCAACATCAAAAGCTGGAAGCGGCTACTCGACCTCGACAATCCCAACCACGGCCTGCTGCTGCCGATCCTGATCTACTGCGTCGACAAAAAGGGCAGGCCCGTCCTCGGCAAGCCCAGGCCGGGACCCGAGACCGCGCACTTCATCGAGCACGAGGCGTACAAAGACATCGCTCTCGTCATCCCCGCTCTGCGCGAACTCCACTACGTCACCCATTATGACGATCCGCAGTGATCGGCGGCGACGCGCGGACCAACGGCTGACCTACCATAGACGCATCACCGGATTTCGGGAAAGGTGCCTTGGTGCAACGCTTAC
>NZ_JBWLUZ010000079.1:0-4715 GCF_057784325.1 Mesorhizobium sp. CNPSo 4689 | reverse complement strand
AATTTGGACAATCGAAAGCTCGGGTGAAATCAGCGAGCGGAAGGCATGGAGCACGGGCAAATCACGGCGTCGACTGCGATTCCGACTCTATGAACTTATTCGCACCGTCCGTGAATCCCGCAACCTGCACCAAATATGCGGAAGAACCCAGAATTGTCGCGCCACAGTAGACCCGGAGCGCGCCCTTGTGCGTCTTGCCGGTGCTGGGCGCCTGGATCGGAAGCCGCGTGTCGTCGGTGTGAATCTTGCTGCGGGTACGGCCGATCTCACGGATTCGGTTGTAGATCGGATCGAGCAAGGCAGCGGCGTAGCCGGCGCTGCGCGCAAGCGTGGATCGCTCGATATCGACACCCTTGGCGGCCATCATCTGGGCCTGACGGTAAAAGGGCAAATGATAACCCCACTTGGCCATCATGATATGGGCGAGCGCGGCATAGCTGAGCTTGCCGCGTGCAATGGCCCTGGCTGGTGCCGGCGCCTGGATGATTTTATCGCAGGTCCGGCAGCTGTACTTGGGTCTAATGGTCTCGATCACCTGCCAGGCCTGGGCGACCAGATCGAGCATCTCGTCGCTATCTTGGCCCATGGCGCGCAGATCGCCGCCGCAGCCCGGGCAACATGCGCAAGACGGCTCGCGAACGACCCGCTTAGCGCGGCAGGTTCGGGTTGAGCTTACGCACCGGCAACACCCGCACCTTGTCGGTGTCAGCGACAATAGGCAGATCGAGATCGGGCACGCCGGCGGCGAAATCGGTCTCGAGGTCGTCGAGTTCGAGCTGCATCTGGCCGAGCTTCTCGGACGAGCGGCCGAAGGCCTTGCGGTTGAAGCGATCGATCCGCAGTTGCAGGCGCTGGATGCGAAGGGCGGCCTCGGCGCGCTCTCTTCGAAGCTGCTTATCCCGTTCGGCGATGGTGATGTCACGGGCACAAACAGCCGCCTCCAGAGTGGCGATCCGGGCGAGGAAATCAACGATTGAGGGAGCTTGTTCCGACACCCAAATTACATACCCGAAAGACCTCGTCTACGGAAGCAAAATCGACACAAAATCAATGAGAAACGAGCAAAATCAGCCAGCCAAACGCGGTCCATAAATCTTGCTTGGCCGGCGCCAGTCGATGCCCTCCAGAAGCAGCGAAAGCTCCGCCTCGGTGAGCGACACGGCGGCCTGCTCCTTGGTGGGTGGCCAGGCAAAACAACCATCAGTAAGCCGCTTGGTGAACAAGCAAAAGCCCTGGTCGTCATGCGCCAGAATCTTGATGATATGACCCTTGCGTCCACGGAAGCAGAAGATCGCGCCGGTATGCGGGTCGAGCGCGAGCACCTGCTGCACCATCCGCGCCAGGCTGTTGATTCCGCGGCGCATATCGGTCTCACCGCAGCACAAGTAAATCCGGTCGGTCGGCACCACCGTGATCACCTGGTCAACTCCGCCAGGACGATACGCAGCGCCGTCGGATCGACGGTCCCGTCGATCCGCAATCGCGCGCCGTTCGGAAAGGCAACGACGATCCTGCCGGCCGGGTCCGGGCAATCGACGAGGGGACGCTCGACCTCGGGCAGATCGTTCACGTCGATCCGCGCGAAAGTTGCCATCGCCTGATCGGCATCAAGCCCGCCGCCGGCCATCTGCTTGCGCCACGCATAGAGCTGTGACGGAGCTACGCCGAACGCTTCCGCGACCTCGGTCACCGACGACCCCGCCGCGCTCGCCAAGTCGACCAACGCGCGCTTCTCCGTGCAACTCCACAGCCTTCGTTGCCGCACGCGCCCGCGCACCGTTGCAAGATCTTCGGCCGCCGCGGTGCCGCTTAACTCGGCGACCATATCGCCCGTTGCATGTTCCAATGTCATGGCTCGAAAACTCCATGTTCATCGGCCTATTGCAAGGTGCCTTGGCGCATCGCTTACGGGGAAGAGGCAGGAATATCGTTTGATCCGCAGGGTGAGGTGATGCTGGAGCAGAACGAGGTGTTGGCGATGCTTCGGCTGAGCAACGGGTTTAAAGGACGAAGCGGCTGGCCAAGGAGTTTGGTTGCTCGCGGACCACGGTGCGGGTCTATGTGGCGTCGGGCTGCTGGCGGCCCTAATACTACTGCGTCATAAAATTGCGAGGCTGACGCGGACTGTCCATTGCCCTTATGCAGCACGGACATCGTTGCAGACGGTTGGCCAGGGCCACAGTCAGGCGTCGCCTGAGGGTTGGGATCGAGGTCGGGACGTGCCGCTCTGGTCTAATCGGAGGATCTGCGGGGTCGATAACCCGTCGGGAAGACCAGGTGTTTGGCGGCCCTGGGCGCGAGTTGGAGTTGAGGGGGGAATCGTGTCCCTCAGAGAGACCAGGAAGCCATAGGCGGCGATACAGAGGCTGGGCGTGGTGGTCGAAGCCCCGCCACCCTCGGCCTTCGTAGTGGCCCAGTTCCAGTTCCTGCTTGAGTTCCTGATAGTCTCGCTCGATCCGCCAACGCCCTTGGCGGCGTCGACCAACTGGGTGGTCGTAGCGTCGGCCGGCAAGGTGGAGAGCCAATACTTGCTCGGCTCGACCTCGCCTTCAGGCCACTCGATCAGGAGCCACTCTTCGGCGTGAGCCTCGGGCCGATTGTAGTCCCTGAATGCCGGCCGCCAACGGCTCCACGCTCTTGCGCTCTATCGGCATCAGAAGTCCGAGGCAATAATCCTTCAGCGGCTCAGCTCGGTCGGCGTGGCCGATCACCCCGATCAAAGCATCGACATAGGCGTCGAACGCGACTTCACTCTCGGCTGTCCAGTCGGGCATGGCGGGACGCTTCCCTGATCACGAAGCAGCAACCTAACAAATCCGCGACCAGCGCGAATCCACGCAGCCGCGACTTTCTGACTCAGTAAGACTAGGACCATAACAAAGCGCCGACGTACATAACGCGGCCGATATATTCGAGCTCTCCGACTTCGTCTAGCCTTCAGTAACTGCTTTAGAAGACGAGAGAGTTCGTGAATCTCGCCACGATCAAGATCGGTGTACAAAAGGCTCTCGGGAAGTGAATCGGGTAAGGACATGATGGAGCCTACCATTTGGCAGCTGCCGATCGCGCAGACCCACCACTTGTCGGCCAGTGCAGGCGTGTTGACATTCGTCGGCGGCGCGGGTGATTTCGACACAGCGGGACGGATTCGCAATCCGGGAGACCTCGACAGGCAAATCGAGGGCGCGATGGCGAACGTGGCGGAGGCGTTCGCCACTGAAGCCTGCACCCTCGATGACGTGGTGCGGCTCAAGGCGCACTACACCGCCGAGCGTGACGACTGGGACGTGATCGCGGCGTTGGCGCGCTTCTTCAAGGCGGATCCCATGCCCGTGATCAGCACGGTGCCAGAGCCCTTGCAGCCTTTCTCCGGCCAGACGATCCAGATCCAGGCCATCGCGCAGCGCGGCTGGCGGATGCACGCTGACGTCCGAGCGGTGCCGCGCCCGGTGCCGCCCGCAAGACGGGCTCTCTTCGATGGCCGGACGTTCACAGGAGGCTTACGCGCGGGCGAGTTCATTGCCGTGGCCAACCGCACTGCGGAGGACGCTGAAGGTGCGGTGCGCGCCCCCAACGACGCCGTGGCCCAGAGTCACTTCATCATGGAGAAACACGCGGAAACGCTCGCCGCGCTCGGCGCCTCCCTCCAGGACTGCGTTAAGATGGAGGGCTATTACTTAGGCACCACGCATCAGGACTGGGCACCGCCTGCCAAGGCTCGGATGAGCCACTTTCGTGAGCCAGGGCCGGTCGCGACGGTGGTTCCGTGCCATCGCCTCAACCCAAAGGAGGCCCTGACCAAGGTCGAGGTCATGGCCATGCGCGAGCTGCGGAACGGCCACGACAAATATATTCCCCGCGAGGACCATTGGCCCGAACGCGTGTGGGATTGGGTGTTCCCCACCCCCTACCGCCAAGCCATTGGGCTGCGCAGTACGGTGTGGCTTGGCGGCCAGGTTCCCGCGGCTCCCTACGAGAACAAAGGACGGACCGTCCTGAATGGGCAGCTCATCCCTCAGACCCGCTTCACCATGAGCTATATCGAGGACCTCCTGCGTCCCTTCGGCCGGTCGCCTGCGGATTTGAAGCTGATGGTCTGCTATTTCAAGTCCACCGGAACCGAGGCCGAGACAGTGGCATTCGTCAAGACCCTTGCCGACGGCCTGGGTGGGGCGCTTCCGCCTGTGACGCTCGTGCCGAAGCTCACGGTCGCCTCTGAAGAAAGCGTGGAGATTTGGGGCGTAGCGCAGGGCTGAGGCGGAGTTAAAATGCGAGACTACCACGTATTCGGGGTAGGTCATGATTTCGTTTGGAAGGACAGCGCTGTGCAAAACGTCAACTCCCGAGAATGGGAGATCCGCTCCGATCGACGCGGCCTTGAACTCCTCGGGCAATCGCGCTTCGGTTAACGGATTTACAACCCTGGGTTCTAGCATCATGACACACCTTCCAAAGGATTTTCCGGATTTCGGGCTGACGCACGAACAGCGGCAGTTTGCCGTGCGCAGCCACTATTACGAGCGGCCCGGCATGGACGGCGAGCGCGGCGAGATCTGGTGCTACAGCGACCGTTTTTCCTACCGGCCGGGCGAAACGGTGCGACTGCAGGTGAGTTCGACCGCGCCTGCCTTTTCGATCAAGATCGTGCGCGACGGTGCAACCGAGACGAAGCTTCTCGAACGCAGCGGTATCGCCGCGCGCTGGCAGGACACGCC
>NZ_JBWLUZ010000078.1:0-5129 GCF_057784325.1 Mesorhizobium sp. CNPSo 4689 | reverse complement strand
TGAAGAACGCCGAATTCGACCGAACGTGCGCCCCGATCTGTCTCATAGCCCTTGGCCATGAGACCGCGTTGAAGCAACGCCCGCACTGCCTCAGCACGGTTAGGAAGTCTTTTCTCAAATCGCCAAGCATCCAGGACAGCGAGTTCCTCCATGATCTGCAGACGATATGTTCGCTTGAGGGCATCCATTTTGTCAGCCCTCTCATTACCTCAGTCCGCCAAGCCGGCGTCATAATGGACGATAGCATCGAGGATGGTGCGATAGAGGCTGTGTACCTCCTCGTCGATCTCTTCCCGTCTGATCCCGACAGACCTGGCGTCGGCAATCAGCTTACGGATTAGCTCGTTAACCGAGATGACATCAGCGCTTACAGTCTGGGCGACATTTTCCGAAAGCCATTTGTGAAGGAAGTTGAGGCCGCGTGTGCTCATCTCGCCATAAGCCGGCGGACGGCAGTAGGTTCCTTCGTAAGCGCTTTGTTCGCACGGGGTTTGGGAACGTGTCGGCGTGCAGCCGCGTTGATGTCCACGTGGAGATCATACAAATGTCCGTCCATTCTATGGGCTTCGCTGCCTTTGCTGGTCACGGGCACGGATAGCTGGCTGCCTCTCTGGTGGCGGCTTTACGTCCAGAGACGCGTATCAAGTCCGAGCCGCGCTTGTTCGCTTTGGGCGAAGGCCTTGGCATCTGCCCGAGAACGGAAGCCCTTGACGCTTACCACGCCGTCTTCGATGACCCGCACATAAAGCTTGTTTCCAAGTTCCTCGATCTCGACCGAAGTCTTCCACGGTTGCTTGTTCATCAAATTGCCCCCTCTGGTTGCTGAGCGTAAAAATGTTACAACCCGCCCGCTGCCGCAAGGGGGCGGCCTTTACGCTTTTGATCTAGGCTTTCTCTCGAAAGTCGGCTTCCAGTCGCGATTGCGCGCCCGCTGCTGGCCTTCGTAATCGGGAACGCATGTGAAAACACCGGGCTGCGGTGGCGGCCCTGTGCCTTGCATTTCGAGCAGCCAAAGAGCCCGACCAGATCGTCATGCATTGAGCCGTGGTCGGCGCCGAGCCGATCGATCAGCGCTGCGATATCTAGCTTGGTGGATTTGCAGCACATCGGATGCCCGCAGTTGACATACACAGTTTCGCGGGCGGCCAGGGTGTCGGCGAGGGTCTTTTGGGGCATGGCGATCTCCGTTGAAGGGGTTCGCCGCAACGGAGGATTATATTCCTGAAAACCTGCCAATTGCCAAGGGGTCAGTCGGCGAGGTCGCCAGAAGTTGATTGTCGCCAGCTAGGCGCGCTACCGCCCAACTATGGACGCCGCCGGCCGCACCGACGTTATCGGATCGGTATGACGCAGGACGATCTTCCATGCGCCATCCTCCCGCCGGAAGATAGTGGTGGTCCGAAGAGCAATCGGCACCAGTGTGTCGGCACCGCCGACTTTGGATTGGAACCGCTCGATCTCGATGATGTACCCCAAGTCCGCCGTCGCGTACTCGGAGATGCGCTCAAAGCCGGTGGCCTCGCCGTCCCGGTAGTTGGTGGCAGCTCGATTCATGGTCTCAGCCGCTTTTGTCCATCCCTTAGCCGGTGGGCCGAACGGGTTCGCGATTACCACGTCATCACGTCGCGAATAGAGGTTTTTCAGGGGCTCAGGATCGCCCCTCACAAAGGCACCCAAAGCCAGATGATCCTGCTCGATAAATTTCGTTAGGTCGGAGGCTAACATCTTTGATGTCCACCAACTTGGTTCCCAAAATCAATCATACCGCAAGGGGCTGGCGAGGGCGAGCGCCGTGTCAACGGCCGCTTCAAAACTACCGGCGCGCTAACTCTCGTCCCTGAAATCCTGCAGCGAGGCATGGCGCAAGTCTTCCTCGCCCCGTAGGCGCTTTACACGGCCAATCAGCCCCGGCTTGACCCATTGCGTCGCCGGGCGCTTCATGCCCTTCGGCGGTGGCCCTGCATGTGCCTGGACGCGCTCCCAGAGCCGTTCCCGCATTTCCCGGTTCAAGGTGATGAAAGCCGAGCCGACATAGCGGCCTGTGCCTCGTTCGGCCATCAGGGCAGAGGCCGGCAAGCCGGCCTCTGCTCGACGCCGAGCAGATCGTATTCATTGATCCTGTAAGCTTTCGTCTTCAGCCAAGCGGTCGAGTTTCCACTTCGGTATTTGCTGTCTTTGCGCTTCGAAACCATGCCCTCGAGGCCGGCCTGCTCGAAGATGCCTGTTTCTCTGATTAAGCGCTGAATGACCGGGCCGCCCCTTAGTTGTGGTTTATCTGGCTCGTCGGCCATCGGGCACTCGCCTCTCTTACATCAGCCAACGCCGGCTATAGGGGATACGTTCCGCTCGCAGAGCGAATCTCGGCATAAGCTGGCGAGTGGCATTAAGTTCCGCTTGGAGGAAATCCACGGCGCCGGCCGAAACCAATGATAGCCGACTTCGTTCTACCTTGATCCCAAGCAAAGGCGGAGGAGCATTGTTGGGCAAGAGATTGAGCAGCAGCGATCCCGACTCGGACCGGTGTCCGTATGAGGTCGATTTTTTTGCAGAGAAGCACGGCATTCCAAGGCGCATGGCCGAAGTCATCCTGCGATCCAACGGTCCATCTCGCCATCAATGCGACGCGGCGGCCGCGGCCTACTTGCAGATCATGCAATTGCGTCAACGGCCACGGCCAGTTAAGGCGCAACCGAAATAAGTGAGCTGTCAGTTTTCCTCCCGGAAATCCTGCAGCGAGGCGTGGCGCAGGTCTTCCTCGCCGCGTAGGTGCTTCACACGGCCGATCAGCCCCGACTTGATCCATTCGTCGCCGGCCGCTTCATGCCCTTCGGTGGTGGCCCTGCATGCTCTTGGACGCGCTTCCAGAGGCGTTCGCGAACCTCGCGGTGGCGTTGATGAATGCGGAGCCGACGTAGCGGCCTGTGCCGCGCTCTGCCATTAGAGCGAATGCCGGCTTGCCTGCCTCGCGCTCGACGCCGAGAGCCGCTTCGATATTTGCTGTCCTTGCGCTTTGAAACCATGCCCTCCAGCCCGGCCTGATCGACAAGATGGAAAATTGCCTTGGCCTCGCCCTGCAAAGCCTGGCTGAACTGAATTCGACCACCGGTCGAGATCATGCTGACAAGAATCTCGCGACGGTCTTCCAGTGCCATGTCACGCAGATCGTGGCCGTTCAGATGCAGGAGATCGAAGGCGACGAAATAGAGATCGTGCTGGCGCCGCGTGATGGCTTTCCGCAGCGCTGCGAAATCGGACAGCCCTGCCTCATTGGTGACGATGATCTCGCCATCGACGATGGCGTTTTGGACGTTCAATTCTTTAGCTGCATCAACCAAGTCTCGATATTTTGCCGACCAATCGAGCCCGCGTCGGGTGAAGATCCGAACGTCTGTGTCATCAATGATGATCTGTGACCTGTACCCATCAAATTTCACCTCATGCAGCCAGCCCTCGCCCTCGGGAGGTTTCTCGACCAAGGTTGGCATCAGCGGAGGAATGAACGACAACCGGACCCGCCGGCACGCTTACGCATTGGAACGCCCCGCAAGATTGAATTTGATTCAATATCGCAGAGCTGTTTCCGTTCCGTTAGCAGACACTTAATAAGCAAGGCGGAACAATCGCTGCCAGCCGCGGTTCTCTAACAGGAGGTAGCAGCGATGTCCGACGACAACACCAAACGAGATTTCCGTGACCGCGACCGGGTGTCGGGCGACAAGGAATATGAGGTCGCCGATTTCATCAGGAACCATGGCATCGACCAGCGCGACGCTAGAGCGCGAGGCGAAAGCGCTTGCAGGCTTGTGATGACACCAGAGCAGTCGCGGGCGGCACGGGCGCTATTAAACTGGTCTCAGGTGCGGCTCGCTGCCAAGTGCGGTTTTAGCGAGGGGACAATACGCGACTTCGAAAACGGGCTTAGGACCTTGCGTCCCGCGAAGCTGGCCGCCGTATGTGATGTGCTTGAATCAGCTGGTGTCGTGTTCACGGCCGCGGGACCGTCGCGGACTAACCTCTCGGAGGGTGAAGTCGCATTAATCGGCAGCAGCCAAATGTAGCGCCCTGCGTCGTGTATGCCTGTTCCATCGGAAGAGTACCTTGGCATCCGACATCCGCGAACAGTTTTTGGGTCAGTTCGTTGGCACCCGCCGTCTCGGGGACGTTGCTAAAAAGCCCGCTCCGGTGAGGGGCCGGAGCGGGCTCTATTGTCGGGTTGTGCGACCCGAGGCGACGCGCAAAGATTTGTGCGCCACCAGCATCAAAATGTTGAGGCGGGCGGATTGTTCCAGCTGAAACCAGAAAGGCCCGCACCCATGGCCTCGCGTCGACATCGGGATCTAGAGCCAGTGTGTGCGCGCATCGTCCCCCGCCGCAGCGCGACCGGGACAAGCAGCGTCTGATCGTCAATTAAGTCTTTAGGAGCCCGCGGCCTCGGGGCAGTCGCGGGCTCTCGCAAGATTGAGAGTAGTGTCTGCTCAGTTGGCGCCGCCGAGCTGTTTGGTCATCTTGCAGAAATTGTCGTGCTCCTTGGCAATGGCCTCGTCGCCGCATTCCTTCATCATCGCGGCGCGATCTTCTTCCTTCATCGCCATCCAGGCGGCCTTGAACTCGTCGGCCGACCTCATCGTTTTCATACCGGCATCGGTGAAGAAGGGCGACATTTTCGCCGGATCGTCGAGTGCCCCTGCAAGTGCCGCAGCGGTCATCATCGAAAGCGCCATCGCGCCCATGCATAGCATCTTGAGCTTCATAGAAAGTTCCTCCTGATTCACAAGTCGTTGCAGCAACGACCTGCTCAAAGAAGGTGCGAAGTGGTGAAAAGTTCCAACGTTTGGCATCGCGAGATTGCTGCCCTTTTCGCGCGTACCCCAGCAAACCCGAGGCGGCGCCCTAGGAACTTACTAGTGCGCCACCAGCATCAAACCTTGAGCCGGCGCAGCCTGCGCCGGACACCGAGGAAGCGGCATCTGGCGCCTAGTTAGCAAGAAGCCATCCAGCCTCCATAACGCTGTTATCTCGATCGTCCATTTCCTTGCTCCTCATGCCGACTTCACTGGTGCACAACGAGGCCACAATGGGTTCGTTCCCCCGATGGGCCATGGTCCGATAGGGCGCCGGACCGAAGTCCA
>NZ_JBWLUZ010000077.1:0-7428 GCF_057784325.1 Mesorhizobium sp. CNPSo 4689 | reverse complement strand
GGGTTCTTCCGCATATTTGGTGCAGGTTGCGGGATTCACGGACGGTGCGAATAAGTTCATAGAGTCGGAATCGCAGTCGACGCCGTGATTTGCCCGTGCTCCATGCCTTCCGCTCGCTGATTTCACCCGAGCTTTCGATTGTCCAAATTCTGCCGCAGGCCGAGAGGGTGGTGCTTGTGGCCCGACCGAAGGCGATGGACTCGTGCTGTCCATGTTGCGGTCACCGAACCCGCCGCGTTCACAGTCACTACATGCGCCGGTTGAGCGATCTGCCATGGCAGGGTCGGATTGTCGAAATCCAGCTTCACGCACGACGGTTTCGATGCGCCGATCCACGAATGCCAGCGGCGGATCTTCACCGAGCGGTTGCCGGAAACGGCACGGCCGAAAGCGAGACGCACGTCCCGCCTCGGCGAAAGCCAGTTGGCCATCGGCTTCGCGGTCGGCGGTGCGCCCGGCTCGCGCCTGTCGGACAGGCTCGCCATGCCGGTGAGCGGCGACACACTGTTGCGGATGGTCCGCGCCGCCGGGTGCGAGCCGCAGCAGGCGCCGCGTGTGGTCGGCATTGACGACTGGGCCTGGCGCAAGGGGCAGCGTACGGAACGATCATTTGCGATCTGGAGCGCAACCGCGTGCTGGATCTGTTGCCGGACCGAAATGCCGACACGGTCGCATCATGGCTGGAGCGCTATCCTGGCATCGAGATCATCGCTCGCGATCGTGCCGGCGTCTATGCCGAGGGCGCCCGTCGCGGTGCGCCCGATGCAACGCAGGTCGCCGACCGCTGGCATCTTCTCCAGAACCTGGGCGAAGCGTTGCGTCTGGCCGTCGGCCGCCATCGAAAAGCTGTCAACGCGGCAGGAAAGGCCATGACGTCCGAGATGGCCGGAAACGAAGACGCCAAGCCATCCCCGAAACTTGATTGCCTGCGCCGGTCGAGGCGCAACCAGCGCAGTGAGCTCTATGCTGAAATCCTTGATTGGCGGGAGGCGGGTCTATCGCCGCGACAGATCGCGCCCCGGATTGGCATGAACGTGAGAACTGTCGAACGCTGGCTTGCAGCGGGCGGTGAGCCCGAGCATCGGCGGCCGCCCTCGCGCTCCGTCCTCATGGATCCTTTTCGAGACTATCTCGAAAAGCGCTGGGAGGAAGGCCAGCACAACGGGCTGCAACTGTGGACCGAAATCAAGCACCGTGGCTTTGAAGGCAGCAGGGCGACCGTCTACAGGTGGACCGCCGCCCGCAAGGAGCGGCCGCCGACCGCTCCGCCAAATTCGCGGTGGCGGCCGCCATCGCGCCACCATCTCCATGAAAATGCGCCGGAGCTTTCGATCGCGGGCGAACTCGCCCGCCGTTTTGCTGCAGTGATACGCGGCGACGATGATGCCGGCCTTGAGCGATGGATCGCCGATGCCACGAACAGTGAGCTGGCCTCCCTTGCAGCAGGCATCGGCCGTGACATTGAGGCTGTCCGGGCGGCAATCACCCAGCCCTGGAGCACGAGCCCGGTCGAAGGCCAGATCAACCGCCTCAAGACGATCAAACGCCAGATGTACGGGCGCGCCGCCTATCCACTCCTCCGGAGCCGACTGCTGGCAGCCGCTTGACCCAACCGGACAAAGGGACACCCGAAAAAAGTAGTCCCTGCACCAAATATGCGGAAGAACCCCTGATCGCCGCGCCGCAGGCGATGTTTATCAATTGTTCAGCCGGCGACCGGCTTGATTTCCGTCCTGGTCCAGCGGAACTGTGTGCCGTCGCTCCAGATGCGATGCATGATCACCGCCAGCCGGCGGGCGAGCGCAACGATGGCTTTCTGCTGGCCGCGCCGCTTGGCGACGTCCATCGCCCAGGCCTTCAGCCAGGACCATTTCGTCACCCGCGTCAGCAGGGTCTGCGCGGCCTCGTAGAGCAACGTTCGCATCATGCCAACGAGATCCCGCCCACCCGGCGGCTTTCGCCCGATTCATGGAGCGCCGGCGTCAGGCCCAAAATCGGACCGACCGCCTTGGAGTTGCGGAAGCGGGCGGGGATATCGATCGTCGCGGTGTAGGCCAGCGACACGACGGGGCCGACACCGGGGATCGACATCAGCTGGCGGCAAACCTCATCATCCCGGACGATCGCCAGAAGCTTGCGGTGCAGGGCGGCGTAATTCTGGCGCAGCTTGCGGCGCGCGTCGAGCAACGGTTCGACGATCTCGACCAGATCGGGCATGCCTTCGGTGAGCTCGCGGATCCGCTCCTCAAACTTGACCGCACCGACCTTGCCAACCTTGAGACCGAAGTTGCGCAACAGCCCGCGGATGTCGTTCTCGATGGCAATCGCCTTGTCCTTTAAGAGCTTGCGCGCCGTCAGCAGCGCCCGGCGCTTCTGGCTCGTCAGGGTCTTAACATGCACCGGGCGGAACAGATTGACCCGCATCATCTGCGCGATCCCGCGCGCATCATTGCGGTCAGTCTTGTTCACCTGCGCCTTCAAGAATGCCTTGGTGTGACGTGTCTCAATGCAGATCATCGGCAGGCCGGCTTTGGCAAGGCCTTCGAACAGCCATTGCGACAAAGGTCCGGCTTCAAGTGTTGGCCGCGACCGCCGCACCAGCCCCGCCGGACGATCCGCCTGATGGGCATAGTGTGCCGCGAGGTGAAGGTGCTGACCCATCCCGAGGATATTGCGCGGGTGCTCAAGGATCCCGCCTGGCGGTTGGAACGCGTCGGGCACGCGACCAAGGGGCCTGACGAGCGCGACCCGATGTCCTTGCGCGGACAGGCCATCCCGTTCGATCTTGATGGCGACGTAAGGGGTTTGAGGATGGCCCTTTCCGTCGACCTTGGCTATATCGCCCTCGACGACGCGGTCGCCGAAGCGATGCAGACGACGGTGGACGTATTGCGCGCGGCCGGCGCGACCGTGACGCCAATCGACATGCCGTAGGATGCATCGATCGCCGAAGCCGTGCAGACGAGTTCGCGTGTCTATCTGGCGGCGTTCGAAGGCGACCTACTTAAGACGAAGCGCGACTTGCTCGCCCGGACGTCGTCGATTGTCTCGACGCCGCGTTCAAGATCGACGGTCCGACCTACAAGCGCATCGAGATGCTGAGGCGGAAGATGTGGCTGGACCTCCTCTCTGTTTTCGAGTCTCACGACGCGTTGTTGTGACCGACCACGAACATTACGGCGCCGCTCGCCTTGCGCGACAAGGACTTCAATTCGGTTAGAGCGGACGGGAAGTTGGAGCTCGCGGAAATGACCCATCCGTCCCGGGGCCATTGCCGGTCGGTGCGCAGATTGTTGGACGCCGATTCGATGAGGCGACGGTATTGAAGATCGGACGGGCGCTCGAAAAGTTCGGGTTAATGGGGGACCTGCGACCGCGCATCTTCGCTCAATGAATGACCTCTACCATGGCCGCTCCTTTTTGCAGAACTTGACGCACATAACCAGGCCCTGGAACCGAGGGACCGGGGTGAAGCCCCTGTCAGCGGTCACCAAGGGGCCGAACCACGCGTGGGGAAGTCGGCACCCGAAAGCCCGGCTTGGACAGAACAGCTAATGGAGACGGTATGTAGCCGAGAGAATCTGGAAACAGCGTGGAAACGCGTTCGAAGCAACAAGGGCGGTCCAGGCGTGGATGGGATGACCATCGACGACGCCAAGGGCTACCTGCGTGAGCACTGGCCAAGCATTCGGTCTCGATTGCTCGAGGGAACCTATCAGCCGCAGCCGGTCAAGCGGGTCGAAATCCCCAAGCCGGACGGCGGGGTCAGAAAACTCGGCGTACCTTGCGTCGTCGACAGACTGATCCAGCAAGCCCTGCTGCAGGTCCTCCAAGAGCAGTGGGACCCGACGTTCTCAGAGCACAGCTACGGCTTCCGCCCGGGACGCTCCGCCCATCAGGCAGTAGCCCAAGCGCAATGCTACATTGCCGAGGGTTACAGCTACATGGTTGACCTCGACCTCGAAAGATTTTTCGACCGGGTTAATCATGATAGCCTGATGGCGCGCATTGCCGCGAGGGTGTCCGATAAGCGTGTGCTCAAACTCATCCGAGCATTCCTCAATGCCGGGGTGATGGAGGATGGCTTGGTCCGTCCGGTGGACGAAGGGACCCCGCAAGGCGGTCCGCTCTCGCCCATCCTAAGCAACCTCCTGCTCAACGACCTCGACAAGGAACTGGCCCGACGTGGTCTCCGCTTCTGCCGTTACGCCGACGACTGCAACATCTATGTTCGCAGCCGCCGCGCCGGCGAACGGGTCATGGCTTCCGTAAGCCGGTTCCTGACCAAGAAGCTGCGGCTGAAGGTCAACGAGGCGAAGAGCGCGGTGGCGCGACCGGAGGAGCGGAAGTTCCCGGGGTTCAGCATCTCGAACGACGGGAGCGAGCGGCGCATCGCGCCAAAAGCTCTCGACAAGTTCAAGACGCTGATCCGGGACATGACGCGCCGGACGCGGGGGATCAGTCTGCCGCAGTTGATCAAAGAGCTGAAGCCATACCTCATCGGATGGCGCGGTTACTTCGGCTTCTGCCAGACCCCACGAGTGCTTACGAACTTGGAAGCGTGGATCCGCCGGAGACTAGGTTTGTATCTTTGGCGGCAATGGGGGAACGGGCACAACCGCTTCAAGGAACTGCGTCGCCATGGCGTACCAAAGTTCGGAGCTGCGGTTGCCGCCGGTTCGCCGACGGGATTCTGGCGCATGTCAGGACACCCGGCGGTCCAACAGGCCCTGCGCAACCATTACTTCGAGTCTCTCGGTCTCCCTCGTCTCCATGTCTCTGCCCAAGCTTAATCCGATCGAACCGCCGTGGTACGGACCCGTATGCCCGGTGGTGTGGGAGGGGCGGCGTCGCGAGGCGTCCCCCTATCCCGATCAATCCCTGAATGTCGATTGGTCCTGGACCCCGTTGAAACGTGCATCGCTGGTGTAGTGCAAGCCTTCCGGCGCTTCTCCGACTGCGGCAGGGACGAGTAACACATCGCAATCGCAGAACAGATCGGCGCATTCCCTCCTGGCTTCACGGGCGTGCCTAAGGCCGGTTTCGTAGCTCTCTGGCGTCACTCGCTGCTCGTACTCCTCGAAGTCCTGCCTGGTTCGTGATTTGAGGTCGTCCCGCCGAAAGATGCATTCGTAGGCCAGTGCCTGCAGCATTTCCCAACCGAAAGCCGCTGGCCATCGTCTTTATACCCCTCATCTCGCCCTTGCCGTAAGATGGCTTATAGCCTACCACCCCACAGAAGGGAGCAGGCCGGATCGTAGACCCATAGTTTGCGTTCCGAGCGCCCAAGGCACCATCGCGCTTCCGACGGCGGCTGCGGACCCACTGGACGACCCTCCCGGGGTGTGCAAGAGGTTAAGCGGATTCCGGGTCTTGCCCGGAGCGCTGCCCGCGAATTCCGTGGTGACCGTCTTGCCAAGAATGACTGCGCCGCCCGCGCGGGCGAGGGCGATATAGGTCGCGTCGCTCGCCGGCCGATAGTCTCGATAGATCGGCGAGCCGTAAGTCGTGGGCATATCCACGGTGTCGATCACATCCTTGTTCGCCAATGGCACACCATGTAGTGGGCCTCGGATGGGTGAGCGGTCCGCCTGCCGGCCTGTTCGAGCGCCAGATCAGCATCGAGATACTCCCACGCTTCCACCGCTGTCTAGCGTCTTCAATACGCTCGAAGCGCGAGCGCGTCAGGCTTTCGCTCGTCAGTTCTCTCTAGGCGATCAAACGAGCGGCATCGAGCGCGGTAAGTTCTTTCATTTAGGCATTTCTTCTCTTTGACGTGCGCCCAGCGCAACAGAACTCGATTCCGAGCAGACTTCTAACTAACTATACTATGGAATTGCTTAAGTATATCATCATAACGCCGTTGATCATGTAGTCTATTGCTATTCAACGTTACACATGATTAGTAATAGTCATACAAAACGTTTAAATTTCTTTTGATTTTGCCAAACTATGCAATTCATAAAGCCAAAGACCTCAGCAAATCCTCTGCCTCGTAGTCGGCGCTACCAGGTGGATGTTAGGGCTGAATCCTAGTTCCCTTCTCTTTTGACCAGCTCGACCCACAATGCGATGCCCATTGGTAGGGCGACATCATTGAAATTATATTCTGGGTGATGGAGGGGGGCGGTCTTGCCGTTGCCCATGAAGATGAAGGCGCCAGGCCGGGCCTGCAGCATGTAGGAGAAATCTTCCGCGGCCATTATGGGCGCAATCTCGCGCTGCACCGCCGCACGGCCAGCAACGCGTGCGGCGGTGTTCCCCAGAATGCCAGCCTGGACCGGATGATTGACGGTCGGCGGATAGCCACGGCGATACTCGATTTCGGCCTTAGCTCCAAACACATTGGCGACGGAGGTAGCTATGGCCTCGACGCGGCTTTCGATCTTGTCGCGGTTGGCGTCAGACAAGGTGCGGACAGTGCCCTTCAGCACGACCTCGGACGGGATGACGTTGTAGGCATCGCCGGCGTGGATGGACGTGATTGAGAGCACGGCTGGGTCAATAGGGTCGACGACCCTCGATACAATCGTCTGCAGTGCGCTGACGACGTGGTTGGCGACCATGATCGGGTCGATGGTTTCGTGCGGCCGGGCTGCGTGTCCGCCCTTACCTATGATCTGGATGTCGAAGCGGTCGGATGCGGCGAGCATGACGCCGCTCGACAGGCCAAAGGTACCGACCTCCATCCCCGGCATGTTGTGAAGAGCGTAGACCTCTTCGATGCCGAACCGCTCGAACAGGCCATCGTCGGCCATTACCTTCGCGCCGCCACCGCCCTCCTCTGCAGGCTGGAAGATTGCGACCAATGTACCGGGAAACGCACGCGTCGCGGCAAGATGCTTCACGGCGCCAAGCAGGATCGCCATATGCCCGTCATGCCCACAGGCATGCATGTGTCCATGCACGGCGGAGGCGTAGGGCAGGGCTGTCGCCTCAATGATGGGCAAAGCGTCCATGTCGGCGCGGATGCCGATGGTCCTGCTCGCCGGTGCAGGTCCGCCGCGGATCACCGCGACTACCCCGCTTCGACCGATGCCAGTCGCGACCTCGTCGCACCCGAAGCTGCGGAGGAGATCGGCAACGCGTGCCGAGGTGCGGTCGACGTCAAACAGAAGCTCAGGGTGGCGATGGAAATCGTGGCGCCAAGCCGTCGCTGCCGCAATAAGATCCTTGTCCAGTGTCATGCCGTCGATGCCTGCCTGTGCGGGAGATGCCAAATTAGCGAACCCGGATTGTGCCCGATTGACTACGCCTCGGCTCATCGGCTTTCGCTCTCGAAAATCCGAAACGTCTCGGTGAGAAGTTCCATGAAGACGTCGATTTCCGGCTCGGTGATGATGAGCGGCGGAGCCGCCATGAACCATTCGCCGAACTTTCCGCTCGCCGCGCGACGCGAATAGATGTGGAGGCCAAGATCGCGGGCGA
>NZ_JBWLUZ010000076.1:0-6258 GCF_057784325.1 Mesorhizobium sp. CNPSo 4689 | reverse complement strand
GTTGGCTCGGCGGCAAGCCATGTCACCGTACCGGCGGGGAAGCCGACCCACGTGCCGATCGGCGATCCGGTATGTTTGCGACACCTATTGCAGTGGCAATGACAGAGCCACAAAGGCTCGGCATTGGTTTTGTAGCGCACGTTGCCACATAAACAGCCTCCAGTGAGCGACATCCCGGTTCCTCCAGCCAAGTGCGCGCTTGTTCCTGCACGCATGCGCCAGACTCGCACGAGCACTCGCAAAGCGGAATCCCAAATCGGACTCTTATGTTAGGCGGTATCCACTAGCATTGAGGCAGCGGCCTCCTACTAAAATCGTGAAGCGCGCCCATTGGGGGCGAAGCTTACGCGCATGCGTAAAGAAAGGAACCTACCCGGCGGTCATTTTGGCAATGAGGCCATTTAGCGAAGCAATGTCCTTTACCGCGACCACGTCCAAGTCATCACGGCATTCTTCCATGCTCATCAGGCGGAATTTTCCATCCTGCCCTATCGATGAATAGCTGGCGACCAGCGTGTCGCGATATTGTGCCAGGAAGCCAATCGCTTGATCGATCAGTTCTTGTTTCATTGGGGCACTCCATCGAGATAGAACCGCTAGAAGTGCCTAACGTTCCTCTCCACCTTGCAGCCTTCTGATTTGCGGCGTCCGTCTGGACTGGCGCCGCTCCTGGTGACTTCGGGTGGCCGGTGAACGTGAGGTTCCGGTTCTCGATTTTGCCAAGGAGAATTTGCGTTGTCCCGCCTGTCGCCACGGCGCGACACCAAGTTTTGGGCGCCAAGGGCATCCAACGGGCGATGGCGTTACCTCAGTGTGCGCCGACAAAAAGAAATGCCCGCCATAGAACGGCGGGCCTCTGTTAAATCGGACGTCGGGAATTGGCAGCCTTATTGGCCAGTAAGAAAGATCGCTTCCTCGTCGTCCCGCTGCCTGCCCCCTAATGCGGCTGCTACACTGGCGATAAAGGCACCGACGACCAACGATAATGCACCGAGCAGGGCAAAAGTCGCGCTGGCCTTCCTGGCGGTGTCGGCAGCTTGCTGAGCCTTGACCTTCGCGTCCTTCACTTTGGCGATCATGGTATCGACCCGCGCCTTGGCATCGGCTTGCGAAAGCCCGGTGCGAGCGGCCACAAGTTGCGCGAGATAGGCGCTGTCGTCGGCCATGAATTCGCCCCCGTTCGCCGCGCTGGCGAGCAGGATGCGCGAAGCCTGCGCCGTTGCCGCCGCATCGCTATCGGTATTGGCGGCGGCAAGCTTGGTTGGGTCGGCAGGGCGAAACAGCGCATCCACGTAATAGGACGTGCTGTCGAATGCTCCACCATCCTTGGTCGCGGCGCCAGCCGAAGCGCCTGTCGCGGCCCCTGCGGCTACGGTCGAAACGGCCTGCACTCCAGTACTCAGTGCCGCGGAAAGCGCGGAACCGAGGACGCCCGCAACAAGAAGAGTAGCAAGCGCCCACGCCAGGAAACCGTGGGCCGTGTCGCGGAAGTAAGTTTCATCGGTATGAACCCCGACCCATTTGGTGCGGAGTCGACCGGTGAGATAGCCACCCACGCCTGATGAAAGCCATTGCACAATCACCAGCCAGACGGCGGTGGTCACCGCAAAGGTCGTGGCCGATGCGCCGGCGCCGGACCAGGGCGAGACCATGCTGAGACCAAGCCCGGAGCCCAGCAACATTAGGATGAATGTAAGCGTCGAAGCCGCGAATGCGCCCGCAACGATCGGCCCCCAGCTCACGGCTGAAGATGAGGATTCTGTTGGTGCAGAGTCCTCGGAAGTCACAAGTGTTGCCTGCATGTCAGCCCCCTACCGCGCAAACAGCATGATGAGAATGATGATCGGAATTGGGATACCGAGCAGCCAGAGCAAGATACCGCGACCCATGGAAACCTCCTGTTTGTTAGTAGTGACTGACTAACAATGTGGCGGGAGGGGTTCTGTTCCGTTGGCTCCGAAGCTGGCCTCCCAAGAGCCTGACCCGTCAGCTTTGTTCCGCAGCGAACGCAACGTTTGCGGCAACAGATTTGTGGAGACCGCTGCAACCAGATTTCAAACCGTGCATTTCAGTGGATGCTAAACGATCCAACCATGTGCTGTTTGTGCTGCGGAGCCCGCAATCACGGCTACGAGAATTGTCCGCGGTCGAGGCTAGGCAGACGGCCGCGGCCAGAGACGTCCACAGCTGCCGATCCGGTTGAGGGGAAACTGGATGATTTCAGGCGCCGGCAGCGAGGTTCCTGGTGAACCGGTTCCTCTTTCTCATCGCCGATTTTTTGGCGCGCCCTCCTGGGTTTTATTTCGTTTTGGCGGCCATGGTCCTTTGCACGTTGCTTGTCCCGTTCGGGCTGACGAACATCGTGACCTATGGCTTATCGGTCGCCGCAATCATCATAACCGGCGTAGTTCTGATCCAAGGCTATCGCGACACCTCGGCCATCCACGCCAAGCTCGATGAGATCATTGTTGCGCTTGAAGAGACCAGAAACGACGTCGTTGGCCTGGAACACGGCCAACCGCACGAAATCGACGAGAAGCTCGCTGAGATTGAGGCTGAGGCGAAGGCAGGCTAGCGGATTTGTCTGGTGCGCTGAAGGCAAGCGCTATCCTGCGTTTTCTCAGTGACCGTCCCTGGCTGACTAGCTAGGACCACTCCGAGAGAATAGTGTCCATCTCCACGGTCTCGACCTGCTGCGCAAACCGTTGATGATAGACCGTCAGGAGCGCGTCATGAGTGGCATCCGAAGTGCTGCACAGCGCGTCCGTCACCAGCACCACCCGGTAGCCGAAGTCGATCGCCCCCAGCACCGTCGCCAGCACACAGACGTCGGTCTCGCCGCCGGTGATCACCAGCGTGTCAATGCCATGCTGCGAGAGAAAACTCCTGAGCCCGCTCTCGAACCAGGGTGAATAGATGTGCTTGTCGATAACAGTTGCCGGAGGAGAATGCTGCATCAGAGAAGGCAGGAGTTGAATCATCTCCGGTTCGAGTTCCGACAAGGTCATCGAAGCCCACCGCTCATAATAGCGCTTCCACGTCCCCACCCCCTGACCCGGCCTCTGGGCAGGCAGGAAGCGGGTAAAAACGGTTTGCGCGGCGCGCCTTTCGACTAGCGCTTCTATCAAAGGAAGGACCCGGGCTATCCACGGCGTAGCCCAAGGCGACGGCTCTGCGAACAGACGCTGCATATCGACACAGAGATGGATGCAGCTGTCGCCCAGCGGGCCGTAGGTCAATCCATGCGCTGACATCAGGACCTCATCGATCCGGTCCCTTACCCGCGTCCACGGCTGAAATCGGGGACCACGCTGAGCTTGCCTTGCATGCGTTTAATCCGGTGAAGCGTTCCGATTTACCGACAACTATGGCAGGCCCACAGATCTCGACGTCGAAATATCACGAAGGTCTGCGCGTCCGCCGAAGAAGTTAGCGGGTTGAGGTCTCGCTTCCATCGTCCGCTGCTCTATTCGGGCACGTGCGGCGTATGTCGCTTGTCCTCAGCCGGGTCGGCATCGATGCGCGCCTTATCAGGATCGAATGCGCCGTGCTTGGCGATGGCCAAAGCGGCTGTTTCAGGCGTCTCATAGGCCCACATGAAATCATCCGCCGATGCGCCGACGGCATGAACGCGCCAGTAGCTGGCCGTGCCCCATGGGGAGTCTGTGGTTGTGTTCGTCTTCTCGAAGAGTTCGAAATAGATATCCTCGAACGGGATGTAGAAGACCGGATCTCGCCCATCTTCATGGAGCAACTTCGCCCGCCTGCTGGACGCGACGATGGCGTCTGAAAACCAGACCGTTAGCGTGCCGTCAAAGGGCACGATGGCAAGGGTGGCGGGAGGAGGTGCGGAACTTGCGGCAGAGGTTTGCATTCTCGTACTCCTTGACTGCAGGTTTCTCGGAAACGTCGAGCAGCGACGGCAGTTCCGGCTGGGGGCGCAATTGGCGCAAACCTTTTCGAAAGGATTGTCGGATGATCGACACTTGACCGGAAATAACTCCGGTAGATGGAGGGTATCGTGCCACCGCGTCGGCGGCCTCCCTTCAAACCTTCTTCCATTTTTGTAGAAGCGGGCCTTTGCTCCCATAGACGGGATCCTTGCCTGGACGGTCAACCTGGGGGATCGTCAGCAGCGCGCCTTTATGCTGCTCGGCAGTCGTGCATTCGTCATATGTGCCGAAGGGTGGATATGCGCCGACGACCAGAAAGTCGCTGGATGCGGTAATGCATTGGTGACCTGTGCCGGCCGGAAGAACCGTGACGTCGCCGGCCTTCAGGGAAAGCGTTCGCCCCTTGTTTCCGCCAAAGCGGACCTTGGCCGTCCCGCGTGCGACGCCGAGCACCTCGTGTATCCGCGAATGATAGTGAATGTATTCGTAGATGCCATTGCGCCAGCTATCACCCCAGCCATTTGCGTTAAAAAGCCCTTCCATCACGGCCGCGGAATCGAATGCTTCGGGCAGTTTCACGGCGCCTCGGTAGACGACAAGCGACCAAAACGGATGGTTGGGCACCAACCCATCGCCTTTGAAGTGGAACTCATCCGGTTTTCGCAGCCTTACAAGATCGATGACCTCTTGCCTCCCTGGTCTTGCGACACCGGTGACCTCCTCGACAGCTTTCTTCACACTCTGCAGGAAGCTCATGACGCAGCCTTTGTGTCGTGCCAGATATTCAAACTTATCTCAAAGCTTCACCGCCGGTTCTCTTGCCCAGAGCCGTAGCTTCCGACAGGATTGCACGAAGGCGTCTACTCCCTCGGCCCCGTCGAGCGGTATCAGCCCCTCGTCCGCATCAACTGAAACGCCGGCTTTGACGAAGAGCGGGAAGGCCGAAGGCACAAACGCTATGAACTTGAGATGCGCGAAAGCGTCCGCGACGAAATCTCGCGCTGCCGCCTCTTGAGTGAGCCGGTCCGCTCCCTCTTCCGACAGCAGGACAGCCACGGCATCGAACAGGACTGAGGGTCCTCCGTCGATCATGTGCCGGGCCTCGATCCAGCTTCCATCTGCGGCCTCGACGCCACCGACCTTTGGGGCAACCACCTCCATCGTTGCGCCTTCTGTCTCGATCGCAGATTGCAGCTTCTTCAGCAGCGCTGCATCGGTGCCCTCGCTGACCAGCACGCCGACCTTGCGCCCCTCGAAGCTATCCGGTCCATTCTCGATGATGCTGAGCGCTGGCGACGGTTCGAGATCGCCTCTTGGCGCGACAGCAGCATCCGCCGGATACGGCAATTTCTTGATGCCGAGCTTGTCCGCGACGGTGACAGCCAAACCTTCATCGATGTTGAGGAGATGCGCGACCATCCGCTCGCGGATGACCGGGGTCTCCACCTTGCTCAACTCGAAGGTCAATGCCATAGCGATATGGCGCTGCTCGGGCGGCGTCTGGCTGTTGAAGAATTGGCGCGCCTGGCTGTAGTGGTCGGCAAAGCTTTCCGCGCGCAGCCGGACCTTCTGTCCGTCCTCAGCATCAGCGAACGACCGAAACCCGCGCTGCGGCGACTCCCTTGGACCTTCGCCGAACGAATTCGGCTGGTAGTTGGCCCGGCCGACCGGGTTGCGCATAGCCATATGACCATCCTGCTGGAAATGGTGGAACGGGCACTTCGGCGCATTGATCGGGATATGCGTGAAGTTGGGTCCGCCCAGCCGCTTCAGCTGGGTGTCGAGGTAGGAAAAATTCCTTCCCTGGAGAAGCGGGTCATTGGAAAAGTCGACGCCGGGCGGAACATTCTGCGTCATGAACGCCACCTGCTCGGTTTCGGCAAAGAAATTGTCCGGCATGCGATCGAGAACGAGGCGACCAACCGGGATTGGCTCGAGGACCTCCTCCGGTATGATCTTGGTAGGGTCCAAAACGTCGAAGGCGAAGCTGTCGGCGAATTCCTGGTCGAAGAGCTGAACCCGCATCTCCCATTCCGGGAAATTGCCGGACTGGATGGCCTGCCATAGATCGCGGCGATGAAAGTCTGGATCGGCCCCGTTGATCTTGACCGCCTCGTTCCAGACGACTGAGGCCGAGCTTCGGCTTCCAGTGGAACTTGACGAAGGTCGACTCGTCCTTGGCGTTCAGGAAGCGGAAAGTGTGCACGCCAAAACCTTCCATGAAGCGGAAGGAGCGCGGGATTGCCCGGTCCGACATCACCCACATGATCATGTGCATGGACTCGGGCGTCAGCGAAATGAAATCCCAGAAATTGTCATGCGCCGATTGCGCCTGCGGGAAGGCACGATCGGGCTCCTCCTTCAC
>NZ_JBWLUZ010000075.1:0-6711 GCF_057784325.1 Mesorhizobium sp. CNPSo 4689 | reverse complement strand
GGACAATCGAAAGCTCGGGTGAAATCAGCGAGCGGAAGGCATGGAGCACGGGCAAATCACGGCGTCGACTGCGATTCCGACTCTATGAACTTATTCGCACCGTCCGTGAATCCCGCAACCTGCACCAAATATGCGGAAGAACCCCTGATCGCCGGTCCGCCCCAGTCTCCTGCATCGGTACTCTCGCCTTGCGGTTTGGCCCGCTTGAGCTTCTCCCTTTGCATCAGGAGCCTGGTTCCTGCAGTTCCGCGCGAATGCCTGTGTCCGACTCACGCCCCCTCAACGCCGGTCGCCGCCCGCCCTGTCATCAGGCACCCGGCGGACTTGTCCCAGGATGACGAGACGGTCCTGGTTTCGGCGACACTTACGTTCATAACGACGCGTCTTCGAAGGGTTCACTTTCGTTCGTCTTTCGGACACCCACCTGCTCGGATCTCGTCCGAACTTTTCATCCAACGCTCACCACCACGGCTCTTTACCGCAGCAGCTTGGACTGGTTTGAGACCTGCTCCTGAAAGCCGATCCCGGAGGGCCGTCCCCCATCATTCACGCAGCTTTACGCTACGGTCTTAGTTCATATTGAACTCCTTCCGCTGCTCTGCAGCACACTCTCATCGATGAACACGAGCTTCGCCGGATCGAGGTCGAGCTGGCCGTCGAACCAGTCCCGGCGCCGCTTCAGAATGTCGGGGCGATCCTGCTCCAGTGCGTGCGCGGACTTTCATGGAATGGCCCGCCCTCCTTCGAGGGCATCGCGCTAGGATGCCGGTGTTTGGAACCGGAGAAGGACGAGCCATGACGATCATGATACTGGGAATTGACCTTGGCAAGAACAGCTGCAGCGTTGCGGGATTGGATGCGGATGGGAAGGTGGTTCTGCGCCGCCGCATGCAACCGAAAACGATTGTGGGCTTCGCCTCGAAGCTTCCGCCCTGCACGGTTGCAATGGAGGCCTACTGCGGCGCGCATCATCTGAGTCGGCTTCTGAGCGACCAGGGACATGAGGTCCGACTGATGTCGCCGGAATACGTGCGTCCTTACGTGAAGGCGCAGAAGAACGATGATCGGGACGCTGAAGCCATCGCCGAAGCCGCGACACGGCCGACTATGCGATTTGTCGAGCTGAAGACGGCGGAGCAGCTGGATATCCAGTCGCTGCATCGGGTCGTCTAATCGCCCGACCGTCAAGGGGGTAGATGCAAGGCAGTCGTCCTTTTTGCCGATGGTCGTTCGTATGCCGGGGTACAGGGTCGTCTACGCGGTCGATGCAAAGCTCGCCGCAGGATGAGTTTCGCAGGTGAGATCTTCCTATGTTCGTTACGCAATCTGCTAAACGAGGCAGTTGCTTCCCGCTTCGCGGAATGATCTCAGCCACGTCCCGGCAGGGACGACTCGGTGCGTCCTGTAAGGACGCGATCGGTTGAATGGCCTGAAGAAATCGTCGTAGGCTAACGTCTGCAGGATCAGACAGCGGCGGGCGTTCCTCCATGCGGATCGAACAGCTCGCCCGTCCGGAGCATCGCATGCATGATCACTGCCAGCTTGCGCGCCAGAGCCACGGCCGCTCGCTTGGCGCCGAGCCGATCTTTCAGCTCCAACGCCCAGGTTCGCAGGGCGCTGTTATCCGTCGACCGGTTCAGGATGACTGCGGCCGCCTCGTATAGCAGTCCGCGCAACTGATTGTCGCCACGGCGCGAGATATGGCCGTCATGATCGACCTCGCCGGACTGGTAGCGCCTCGGGGTCAGGCCCACCCATGCGCCCACGGCGCGCGAGTTCCTGAAGTTCGCCGGATCCTCCACGGCTGCGGCAAAGGCGGTGGCTGTGACGGTGCCTACACCGGGCACTGACATGAGCAGACGGCAGTGCTGGTCCTCACGCGCCATCGCGGCCAGTTGCTTGCTCAGCTCCGCTATTTGGTATCGGATATCACTCCACGCCCGAAGCATTGGCACAACGATGCGCGCCAGCTTTTCTGCACCCTGCAGAAGGTTGCGAACGTTGCGCTCGAACACGCTTCCGGCGCCTTTGGGCACGACGAGGCCGAACGTCTTCATCAACCCACGGATTTGGTTGGATATCTGCAAACGCATCTTAAGAAGCTGGCGCCGTGCGGTGATCAGCGTGCGGATTAGCATACTGTCGAAACCTTTGACCCGAACCTCTCGGTAGAAGCCGACCTCGGCCAGATGGGCCAAGCCATCGGCATCGTTCGCATCGGTCTTGTTCGCGGCCATGTCGAGCGCGGCCTTGGCATGCCGCGCGTCGATGCAGATCACTGGCAGGCCCTCTGCCGTCAACGCATGGTAGAACCACACCGACAGCGGCCCCGTTTCGAACACGACCCGCCGGACATGCGGTGCGCGCTTGCGGATCACCGCCGCAAGCAGTTGCGGGTCGGACGCGCACTTACCCCGCCAAATCCTCTTGCCGTCCTGCCGGATCGATATTGCCGTCTCTTTCATGGATACGTCGAGACCGATATAGTGTTCCATGGCTGTCCTCCGTTCGGTGCCTGGGCCCGGTGTCCATCGAGAGCCCGTTCTTCATCCTATCGGAGGACAGCCAGCCGGCTAGATGTTCGAACATCGCCGCCACATCTCAGGTGGCCACCACGTCCGCGATTACGTCATGTTCGTTCAAGGCTGGTGGGCGCGCGCACGACGCTGACCAACCAGTTGCGCGCCATTCTGCTGGAGCGCGGCACGACTATCGCACAGGGACGCCGCAAGCTCGAGCAGGCTGTGGAGGCATTGCTCGCCGATCCGGACTTCATGGCCGGCCGCATCCGCCGCCTGCTTGCGGAGATGCGGGAGGAATGGCTTGATCTCGACCGCCGTATCGAGGCTTTGGATCGGGAGTTCGTCGAACTGGCCCGCAACGATGCAGGTGCTCGGCGCCTGACGACGATCCCCGGTATCGGTGCTCTCAATGCCACCGCTCTCGTCGCCGCTGTAGGGGACGGCACGACCTTCGCAAGAGCCCGTGATCTCGGCGCATGGCTGGGGCTCGTGCCCCGGCAACATACCACCGGCGGCAAACCCAGGCTGCTCGGCATCTCCAAGCGCGGCAACAAATACCTGCGCACGCTGCTGATCCATGGGGCAAGGGCGGCCTTGCCATCGCTGGCCCGAAGCCAGACATTGCTGGGCGCGTGGCTGCGTAACCTGCTCGACAGACGGCATCGCAACACGGTGGTCGTGGCGCTGGCCAACAAACTCGCCCGCATCGCATGGGTGATATTGCGTCGCGAGGCACCCTTCGAGGCCGACCGAGCCATGGCAGCCGCCTGAAATAATTAGGTCAGCGGCGACACGAATGGACGCCGCCCGACCGATGATGTCTGCGAGAGGACTTTGAAAGATGGCCTGACGGTCGAACCGACGTTCTGGAAGCCTGGTTCAAAAGATGGCGCTTCGACGCCGTGACTTTTATGAGGCCCGGAGCGTGCGGATCTCCATCTTGGCGACGGCAATCAGCCGACACGCCGTATACGTTGATGCAGACCAGCCGCCATCAGAAATAAACCTCTTGCCGACGGGCGGGCCATACGTTTTTGAATGTCCAGCCGTGGCCGCGAAGCCAGGCGCTCAAGGCGCTGCGGCTGATCCGCACCGACTGCTCGGCGACGAGCCGCTCCACCATCTCGTTCAGCGTGATGTCCTTGCGCTCCTCGATCAGCCCGACGATGAAGGCTTCATGCGCATCTAGGCTGGAGGCGCGGCGGCCGCCCTGCGGGCGTGGCGCCAGTTCGCCGATCTTCGCCCGCGCAATCCAGCGGATCGCGCTGGACACTCCCACGCCGAACCGCGCCGCCGCTTGCCGCGCCGACATGCCCTCGTCCGAAGCCCTCAAAACCCGCGACCGAAGATCCACGCTCAATGCTCTTCCCATCGTCAACCTCCATCGAGGTGGATGTTGAATCAGCACAAAACGCAGCCGTCACATCACAATCGATTCATCGATCACAGGACGTGCTCTAGACAATTGCGTGAACAGAACTTTCCAGAATGTCGAGCCCTCGATGAAGCGTATGCCTGTCAATTGTCAAAGGAGGAAGAAACTTGATGACTTGGTCCTCTGCGCCGCATCGCTCCACTACGAGCCCATCCTCAAAGGCCTTATGGACGATTTTCTCGGCTAGTTCGCCTGTGCTGCAATCCAGCCCCAGCATCATGCCCCTTCCGCGCACGGAAAAGCTATGATTTCGGCTGCTTTGAACGACCTGCCGAAGGCATTCGCTCAGAATGCGTCCCATTTCCGCGACATCTTTGGACAAATTTTCATTCGTCCAATATTTGCGCAATGCTGCAGTCCCCGTCACTAACGCAAGATTGTTTCCCCTGAAAGTCCCATTGTGTTCGCCAGGCCGCCAAACGTCCAATTCAGGTTTGAGTAGCAAAAGGGATAGCGGCAGTCCGCATCCGCTAAGAGACTTCGACAAAATGATAATGTCTGGTGATACATTTGCGAATTCGAAACTGAAGAAATTTCCCGTTCGTCCGCAACCTGCTTGAATATCATCAACAATTAGAAGGATGCCGTTCCGTCTGCAAAGCCGCTCGATCGACTGCAGCCAGCCTTTGCTCGCAGCGTTGATACCGCCCTCGCCTTGGACGGTTTCCAGAATGATTGCTGCCGGTCGGTCGACACCACTGCCTCCATCTGCAACCACCCTCTCTAGATATTCCGAAGAATCGACATCTGCTCCCAAATACCCGTCATAGGGCATGAAAACTGATCCGGCGGCAGGAAGGCCTGCCACATCTCGGTAGTATCGATTGCCGGTTACCGCAAGCGCGCCCAAGCTCACTCCATGAAAACCGTTGGTAAACGAGATCACACTGTGCCGACCAGTGGCCTTGCGTGCGAGTTTCAGAGCGGCCTCCACGGCATTGGTCCCGGTAGGACCAGGAAACTGAAATTTATACGTTAGACCCCGCGCTCGTAATATTATAGCGTCAAAATACTCCATAAACTCTCTTTTGGCCGATGTTGCCATGTCTAACCCGTGGATTATTCCATTTGACTTGAGATATCGCATTGCCTCATTGAGCAAGTCGGAATCGTTGTGACCGTAGTTAAGGACACCCGATCCGGAGAGAAAATCTATAAATTCACGTCCATTCTCGTCCTCGAGAATGGCACCCGCGGCCTTCCTGAACACAACAGGAAAGGACCGCGAATATGACCGCACGTTCGATTCAAGGGTTTTGAAGGCAAATAGGGAGTTGGAGCTACTTTCTTGGCGCATGATCTTTCCTCAGCTAGCGACGTCTTAAGCACCGCACCCATGCTCTTGAAGCGGTCGTTGGGATCTCCCAAGCCTGACTTCGCAAGCTAGTGTCTGCCGGAATTTCGGCGGTGGCTCCGTGGTTTACACGGCAACTTCGGCTCGCGCGCCTACCAAGGATGGTAGTGTCGACGCTGACCGTTTCCGGGCACTGCCCGGAGCTGGCGTCGGCGACCATGACGCGATGCTGGTACTGGACGTAAATTCCGATATTTTGTCTTCACCCATAACTCTTATTCTTAGTCAGAAATGCTTTATTATACAGCCGGATACTCCACATAACCTGCGGCCACAGCTATCTACCGGTGGCTCACTGCTGGCGCGGAGGCCGAGAGAGTGAACGAACGAAGCGGTCTGTTGTATTCGCCGGAACTCACCGAGCGCCGATCACTATTCGACACTGCGACCTCAAACAGTTTGAAGTCTGGCGAAATGTATGAGGCCAGAAGCCACCCTGCGGTCTCGCGGCCGTTCGTCATCGACATGCTCCTTGTGAGATCGTGGGCGGCGACTGATGGCGTTCTCAGGATCGGAGATCGCGAAGGCTCTGGTGGCTAGAAGATGGAGATAAATGCCGAGCGGCGTGCGCAGATAGGATTATTGCCGTGCAGGGCGGCAGGCCGAACGAGCCTCTCATTCTGATAGCAGGCTATGCATAATTATCTGCTGGGGCTCATGCGATGCTAGCCGCCTCGATGCATGGCGATAAGCTTTTTACGGCCTGAAGCGACGCTGGGGTCGCCGTTGTGGTGCTTTTCCACGCGCCTCGTCAGGCGCTGGGATTGCTCATTTGCAGGTTGCGGTCGACGGGTTCGTTTCGGGGCGTCTGCGCCCCATCGTTATGTTGCGAGTTGAGGTCGGCATCGCGGCTCGCAAGCCCCACATCGCGTTAGCGCTCGTTTCTTTTGATTATGCATTTTACCAGAGCGGCGCATGCACCGTGTGAAGGTTTGATACGAAAATGCAACGAGTGTGAAATGGCTTTCCCTGGCTTGGACTCTTTTTTCGCATTCCTCCTTTGCAAAATACATATGCGGCGTTCATCTTCAGTTCAAACGGAAATAAGTATGAAATTTTGACGAATGAAGCGTAACCATGAAGTCAAAATAATTTCTTATAATATTCACCCAATTTCCAAATAAAATTAGTAGCCTCCTCCGCACAACAAATTGGCGGAGGAAGCTATGGATTACGTCACGCGCCCGCTGTCGTATGGTCAAATGGGCCTCTGGTTACATCATCAAAAGAGGCCAACCGGGAGCGAATACAATCTGCCAGTCGAGCTGCGCATAAAGGCACCGTTCGACATTGATGCCTTGAGGCGCGTCCTCCGGTCGTTGATAGACCGGCATGACATGCTGCGAACGACCTTTCACCACGAAGGCGAGCGTGTCGTTCAGCGGATTCATCGGACAAGC
>NZ_JBWLUZ010000074.1:0-7119 GCF_057784325.1 Mesorhizobium sp. CNPSo 4689 | reverse complement strand
AGCAGATTGGGACCTTGTTCGCCGACCCCATCAGGGCCAGCAGCTTCGAACGGCTGCATGAACAGGCCGGACAGAAGACTGCACCCGACCAATGCGCCAGAACAACGAATTACCTCTTGCAATACGGGAGCCATCCACAGAGGACATCGAGCACAACCAGCGCTGGACCCAATCCTGACCTGCCTACATGATTTCAATCCCGAAATCAGACATTTCGCCCGACGGCGTCATACCCATGGTTCCTTGTCCAACTCCGTCCGGGTGGCCGGCGTTCGGCTCGTGGTTCATGCGGTCAGGACATCCTCAATCTTGATCGGCAATGTCCGCACACGCTTGCCCGTCGCGTGGAACACTGCGTTGGCAATTGCCGGAGCGGTATACGTGGACGACCGCAGAGGGTCGACTCCGGCCGGTGGCTGAAGGTCAGCTAACGAGGCGCGCTGCGAATGACCAGTAGTGGCGCAATCGAGGCGATCCGTGCTTTTAACCGCTCTGCACGCGGAAGAAGCCGTTGGAGGACTAGGTTGGGTGGAAACTTGCCGTATGCGCGCCTGTCGTAACGACGTGATTGCGGCAAGGAGCGGACGTCGCCCCGCCTCTGCGGCTTGCTCACTCTAGCGTCGGGGGCGGTCCGCAGACCGTTGAATCGAAATCGCTACGAAGCCCACGGGCAGACCTTAGCCGCCCGCGCTGAGCATTTCGATGATTGTTAAATCCAAAGAATCACCACAGGACGGTGGCCGTCGAGCGAGTTTTCAGCAGCCCATTTCCGCAGCCTATTAATGTGCAACTTGGGAAGCTGCCGACATCAATTCCTCGGGATTCGGCGCTCTGAAGGTGTTGAGGCCATCCTCCAGAACTTCAGTGAAGTTCCAGCGTACGATGCCCGCCCGGTCGATTAGGAACTGGCCGACAAGCTGCCCCTGGCCGGAAGCCACCATCGCCTGCTGATCGGCTTCCGTAATCTCATATCCTTCCTTCTTGTTGAGGAACTCGTTCATTGCCATGACGTCCATAGGTTTGGGCAACTCGCCCGGGAGATGGATCCGTATCGCCATGACCGTGTCCATCCCAACCTCGCGCAAGCCGAAAGCACGGTGCGAGGCCCGCTCCGGGTCGGATGCGGCGAGAAGATCGGGTGCCGGGTGGTAACGGAAATAGAGCCGCGCCCGCTCGACCGGCGTATTGACCACCGCCAGGCATTCGACGCCTTTCTCACCCAGGGCCGGCTTGAGTTGCGCCATCGCCGCGACATGGCGCCGGCAGAACGGACAGTGCAGGCCTCGGAACAAACCGATCAACAACGGGCTACGGCCTCGAAAATCATCGAGCGCGATCTTGCCTTCGCGTGAGATCGCATTGAGCACAACATTCGGTGCCCGGTCGCCCGGCTGCAGCGGGCGGTCAACACTACTCGTGGACATGGACAACCTCCTCGCCCCGGGTCAGTCAGGGAAAGCAGCACACCCAGCGTTTCGGAGGCGATCAAGTGCTGGGGCGAAAGCTCCCTGTGCCAAGGCAATAGTTCTCGACCTCTGCCATATTGCCGAGGTCGAGATTACGCGCGTTGCAAGCCCACCATAACACGAAAAGGCATCTGCGGGTCGCCTCCAAATGTGGTGAATGACCTCACGCGAGCGCACTCCCGAATGCTCTTGCGCTGAAGGTCAGGTTCCCGACCTCGATTTGGAGGTTCAAGTCTGCAACGCCCAAGGTCGTCAACGGGTCGGTTTCGGACGATAAGCGAAGGTCCGCTCCCGAAAAGCGTCGGGAATGTCTGGAAATGGCGCAACAAGATGTCCAAGGTGGTCGCCGGCAACGTCCGCTATCGGGCAAAAGCGAAGATCACCTCAACGGCCGACATGCGGCGCAAAGCTGCCGTTCCTCCGCGCGCGAAACTGAACGGATCCGCGTCAAAAGGCGACCGGCGGACGATCCATGTTAACATTGTGGCTAATTAAACGGCGCGCCATGATCGCGGCCCAAAAGGTCCGCTAAGCGCCAATACCAGTCAGCCAGATGCATACTCGCGGATGACCGCAATGGGCCGGAAGCGGACTGGCAGCTTCGAGGCTCGGAAGGTCAGAAACGGACCTTCAAGCGCCCTGCGTGCATCGACGTGAACTGACCCGAACCGGTCATTGCAGCTGCACGGCGGCAACGTCGCTGAAGGGGTGGAAAGTTGCCGTTCGGCTCATTCGCCCGAACGAGCAGGTCGCGCCATAGCTGGCATTCGCTCGGCGTCCCCTCGGATCGGTCGACAGTTGAAGCTATTCTTCTGGCGGAGCAGGAGCGAAGCAGCGGAGACCCTAGGATCCATGCTGTGACTTTTAAGCGTCACGGCGGCGAACATGGATCGCGAGGTCGGCGGCATCGTCTCGGGCTTTCGGAATTGGGCAAAACCTTAGGGGAGTCCTGCCAGTTCGGCGCCGTGGCGGATGGCAAGCAACGCGTCCGGGTTCTTCACGGGGTTGCCTGCGATGAAGCGTTCGACCGAAAAGCTGGGAAATTCAGCTTTCAAGCGGGCTGCGATCCTGGCCGCCTCTTCGGTCTCGCCCATGGCCGCATGCGCAAGCGCCAGGAACATCAGCACGTCCGGCGACTCGGGCACGCTTCTGCGCAGCGCCGCAATGGCCTCCTCATGCCGGTCGGCGGCGAATAGGACGCGGCCCTGCATACCGAAATACCAGGGCGGGGCCAGCGGATTGAGGCGCATGGCGCGCTCGATGAGCGGAATTGCCTCGGACGGATCGCCGACGACAAGAGCTCTGCTGCCGGCCAGCAGTGTCAGTATGCCGGCATAGTGCGAGCCGTATTCGAAAGCGCACCGATACGCATGCTCCGCCCCCTCGAGGTCGCCGAGGCATGCCCTGAGATTCCCAAGGCAAGCGTGGGCGCAGCTGTCGGTCGGGTCGAGCCGCAGCGCCGTTTCGGCCGCCGCCCGCCAGTTCTCGATCGACGTTGGCAGATTGTCTCCGAAGCCGTTGCAGGCCTCGATCGAATAGGCATAGGCGAGTTCGGCCCAGGCGTTGGCGAAGGTAGGGTCGAGCTCCAGCGCGCGTGAAAACAGGCGAATCGCCTCCTCATTGCCGGCGCGGCTGAACGTGGTGTGCTGTTCGATGGCAAGCAGATAGTAGTCGTAGGCCCGCAGGCTGGCCGGCGGCTTGCGGCGAACCGCGTTGCGGCCGACCGTGGCCAGCGTTCCGTAACTACCGACGAGCACGTTGATGATGCTTTCGGTCAGGCTGTCCTGGAGCGCGAAAATATCCTCGACCGAGCGGTCGTAACGCTCCCTCCACAGGCTGACGCCGTTGCGTGCGTCGGCAAGCTCTATCGTCGCGCGAACCCTCTGGTCGTCCGCGCGCAACTGGCCCGACACGATATAGGTAACGCCGAGCGCCTTGCCGTCGGCCGCGAAATCGGCGGGCTTGCTGCCCAGCGATTTCATCGTGTGGAAAGCGATGACGGGCAAACCCGCGTATCGTGCCAGGTCAATGGTGATCTCAGACGACAGGCCGTCGGCAAAGCGACACCAGCGCTCTTCGGAATTCAGGCATACGATGGGGAATATGGCGAGCACTGGCGAGGCGTCAGACAGAGGTAAAGGCGCCTGCGGCTGGGCGCCGGAGGTGTCGGCAAAGTGGGCCGCGAGCCCGATCTTGTTACGCACCCCAAGTTTTTCGTAGATGGTCGCAAGGTGGGTGCGAACAGTGGCCGGGGCAATGAAAAGCGCCTTGCCGATCTCCCGATAGGTCAGGCCGGCGGCAAATTTTTCCGCGACCGCGCGCTCGCGACCCGACAGGGCATCGAGCGTGTGAGCTTTCGAAGCGTCATTGAGCATCATGGAAACCGCGTCCCAGGAAGCTGTTCGACTGCCGTCGCGGAAGAATACTACAAATGCGGTAGGCCGAATACAGCATCTGCCCGATCCCGCCGCAGGCTCACACGGTGCAAGCTTCCCTTACGGCAACAAGCTGCAATCAGCCAAGGGGGATTCCATGCGTTCTGTATCCATAGTGCTGGCATGCACGGTCTTGGGTTTTTGCGCCGCAGCGTCGCCCTCGTTCGCAAGCGGGTGCCGACAGTTGCTGGAATCAAACGTGAAAATCGCCAGCATGCGTGTGTATGCCGACATCCTGGCAAATGCTGCCCGCAACGGCTGGAACTACACGCCTGAATCGATCGTCAGCGGCTCAAATCGGCATTTCGAGGAGATGAGCCTCCAATTGATCGAAGCCGGTTATGAGATCTTCCCCGTCGGCGCTCGCCCAAATTGCAACCAGTTGAACAAGCAGGCCGGCGGTTAGCTAAATCACCGATCCGCCCTTTTGCGGCGCAAGCTTTGTCGAGACATCGATATGTCGAAGGTGCAGGCCAACTGTCTGCTGCTGCTTGCCGCCGCATTTTGGGGGTTCGGTAACGTTGCGCAGAAGACCGTGCTGGATCATCTCGATCCGCTCAGCGCCGTAGGCACGCGCTGCCTGATTGCGGGACTCTTGGCCGCGCCGCTGATGATGCTCGAACTGGGAAGAAAGCTCGAACCGGGCTACTGGATGAGTCTTATCAGAGTCAGCGCGCTGTTTTCAATTTCCATTGCCATCCAGCAGGTCTCCTATCTCGGCACCTCGGTCACCAATGCGAGTTTCCTGGTGAGCACGGCAACGGTGATGACGCCGCTCGCAGCCTGGTTCCTGATCGGCGAGCGACCGACCGCAGTGGTCGGACTTGCGGCGTGCGTGACATTGGTCGGCGTGCTGCTTCTGTCCGGCGGATTGACCGCCAGCTTCAGTCAGGGCGATCTCGCAGCGATACTTTCGGCCGCATGCTACGCGCTTTGGATGGTCGAGCTCGGGCGCCATATGCAAACCCATGGCGCTCCGGTCACAGCGGCTGCCGCTCAATTTCTCGTCGCGGCCGTGATCACCCTGCCGCTTGGAGCCCTTCACGGCAATTTATCGATGGCTGCCATCAGCGACGCGGCCCCGGAACTCGCTGTACTCGGCATATTCTCGACGGCAGGCGCCTTCGGCATCCAGTCGATCGCCCAACGGTTTACCTCGGCCAGCCATGCCGCCGTGATCGTCAGCGCAGAGAGCGTGTTCGGAGCGATTGGCGCGGCCATGTTTCTAGGGGAGCGGCTGTCGTCGGTCGGGGCTCTCGGGGCTGCGATCGTACTTGGAGCAATCATCTTGCTGTCCCTGTCAGTGCGCAGATCCGAAATTGCCAAGCCAGTGGCGGCAGAGTGAGAAACCATCCCCTTGGCAAATCAAGTGGAGGCCCTCCGCCGGAAATTGGTGATTGAGATAAGCCTGAACGTGAATGCGCCAGGCCAATCGGACAACTGACGCACACCCCGGTAGGAGGCCTCATCGAGCCTAGTCCGGGTTCGATCGGCCTCGCCAGCCTGGATTCAACCGCAGCCGTACCACGCGCCTTGCCGAAGGTCCGCAAAGGGTGGGCTCCGGCCGCTCGGCCTTGATCGCTTTAACGACCGCTCCCGGCGCACCCGCGACCTCCAGCGCGGTCGCCCGTAATGTCCGCTTTAAGGCAGTCGCACAGCTAACTTTAATGACCGAGATCGGCGCGAAGCCGCCGCTCCTTCCGAGCGAAACATGGCGCGGTTGTCGCTCGAACAGGGCCAGCGGGATACGGCCCGCAATCTTCTCGCCCCGGTCTATGGCTGGTTCACGGAAGGATTCGACACGCTCGATCTGAAGCATGCCAAGGCGCTGCTCGACGATTTGCATGTCTGACAATCAATTTCGACACAGCCCTTAGTTCGACCGAACGTAGTCCCTGGTGAGCTTACACCTCAACAGCAGCTCATGAGGCGGACATGACCTTTCGGGTGAAGTGAGTTGCGCCGATCTAAGGAGCATATCTGCGGGACATGCCATGCATACTGGGCAGGGGGTGTCCGCCTCTAGGCTAGGAACTGGAGATCACGTTCAAAGGAACTCGGCCAGAAAGCCGGAAAAACACGTTCGAGGTCACCAGCGTTTCTGGACTGGCCAGGTGATTTTCGAGGGAGGTCAGATCGCTCTCGAGGTCGCTACGCTCAATGAAGCCACCGTCAATCAGTTTATCACGAACATTTTTGATGAAGTCCCGCAGGATCGGTCGCCGCTCATGGGCCGGTGGATAAACATGGACGACTGTATCGACGCGGAGGTCCACAACTCCAGCGTCGCGAAACAGCCGGTGGGTGCGCCGGCCTACGAAGAGGTCGATTCCTTGGGCTGCCGAATAGGCTTTGTAGGCGTCGAGGAGACGGGTCCACGCCGGCAGCGGCGGATCGCAGATGAGGGCGAGAAAGTCAGCCTCGAAACTTGCCACCCAGCCTCCGGGACGCACCAGTGAGACCATCTCGCGCACGATGCGCTCGGGCTCCGGCACGTTGACGAGAACAAGCCGCATGTGAGCACCGTCGAACGACGCTCGAGGCAACTGCGTGTCGTATGCATCGCCTTCACGAACTTCGACCTGCGATAGCCCGTGGTCAGCAACAAAGCGGCGGGCCTGTTCGACAAAGTGGTGGCTGCGTTCGATGCCAAGGACCGATCCGGTCGAGCCGACGCGTTTGCCAAGCAGGTGCAAGACACCTCCCGGACCGCAGCCAAGGTCGATGACGCGCTCGCCCGGCTTGATCCCGATCCTGTCGAAATGCGCGTCGGAATCCGGCGCCAGATTGGCGATCTGGCGCTTGAGCCGTATCTCCTCGGCCTCGCCACGCCCTAGCAAATACTTGTCTGGCTGTGTCAAGACGCATTCCTCTAACGTGAGCATGCGGCAATCAGGCGTTGATCACGTATTTTCGAGAATGCGACAGCTCGATCGCGCGGTCAACAAACACAGTCCGCTTGGGACCTACGGATGACGCGACGTTGCCATGCTGGCCAACCTCATCGCGCAACTTTGCCGTTCACGAATGTCCGGTTCGAGGCGCAAAGCTGCCTGTGGCCTGTCCACTAGCGATGTCCTCTGTGGATGGCTCCCGTATTGCAAGAGGTAATTCGTTGTTCTGGCGCATTGGTCGGGTGCAGTCTTCTGTCCGGCCTGTTCATGCAGCCGTTCGAAGCTGCTGGCCCTGATGGGGTCGGCGAACAAGGTCCCAATCTG
>NZ_JBWLUZ010000073.1:0-13429 GCF_057784325.1 Mesorhizobium sp. CNPSo 4689 | reverse complement strand
GCCACGCTGATCGAGGAGAACCCCGATCTGGCGTCCGGAGACCAGTTCTTCAGCGACGGGGATGGCCGGTTCGTCGCCGAGACGCTGTTCGGCGAGGCAAGTGACGCCAATCTCGAAAAGGTCAAGCGCGGGAACGGGATGATCGTCAACTTCAGGCGTGGGAAGGGCGAGGTATTCCATGCTGGGAGTTGCGAATGGGTGGCAGGTCTTCTGCAACGCGATGCCATGGTCGAACACGTGACCTGCAACGTGCTTAACCGTTATCTCGACCGTCGATAGAATCCGGAGTACGCGGACAACCATTCCCCAAATATGAGGTTTGTGGAACAAGCAAAGGAAGAAAGGATATCTTATGAGGCTGAGTGAGTACGTGGAGTACGATGCCACCGGCTTGGCCTCTCTCGTGAGCGCCGGCGAAGTGACTGCTGTGGAACTGACGCGTCTGGCCCGGCAGGCACACGACGAGGTCAATCCGTCAAGGCCGTCATTGAATTCTATGAAGATGCTGAGACCGTTGCTGTCGGGGACGGAGGGATTTTCGACGGCGTGCCATTCTTTCGTAAGGATATCGGGGCCGCCGAAGCTGGCCGCCTCCAGGAAAAAGGAAGTCGTCTGTTCAAAGGCTTCCGCTCGGATACCGACAGCTATTACTTTCGTCGCGCCCGGGAGGCCGGGCTTCGGACGCTAGGAAGAACAACAACACCCGAGCTCGCAGCTACGGTGGTGACGGAATCCGTTCTCAATGGCATCACCCGCAATCCATGGGATTTGGAACGCTCGGCGGGAGGCTCCTCCGGAGGAGCAGCGGCGGCGGTGGCCGATGCCATCACTCCGATTGGCCATGGCAGCGATAGCGGCGGGTCAATTCGCATCCCAGCTTCCTGGTGCGGCCCTGTCGGATTGAACCCGTCTCGAGGACGCGTATCCGGCGGGCCGAACATTCAGGACGCATCGTTTGGTCACAGTCGCGAGTTTGTTCTATGTCGGACTGTGCGCGACATGGCTGCCGCGTTGGACGTCTTTTCCGGTCCCTTTCCCGGCGATCCATTTATCATCGTCCAGCCGACCCGTCCTTATGTGGACGGGCTCTCACAGCCCACCGGTCGTCTGCGGGTTGGGGTGGCGAGAACGAGTTGGGGCGCGGCCAACCTTGAGCCGGAAGTGCTGCACGCCGTCGAAGCCACGGCAACACTCCTTGAGGAGATGGGGCATACGATAACGGACATTGAGCCGCCATATGAGCCCGTCGAGTACGGCGGAATATCTTTCGCCGGATCGAAACTCCACGCGAGTATGCTCGAAGAAGGGGCGCGGGCCATGGGGCGCACTATCACCGCCGGCACGTTGGAGCCGGTCAACCTAAAATGGTATGAATTTGGCCGCGATTTGCCCCTTTCCCGAGCGTGGGGCTACCACGAGGCCCTCCGGAGAATGCGTTTCCGCGTGGGCAGAGGCGATCCATGCCTTCGACATTCTGCTGACTCCCGCAGTGCCAACCGTGGCCGTGCCGCATGGCGGCATCTATTCTGCTGCCAACCCGGCGATCTCCGCAGAGCAATACGTGCAAGCGGATACCGCTATTTCCCAGTACACCGGCGTATTCAATGTCACCGGACAACCTTCAGTGTCCTTGCCTTTGGCACAAAGTGCAAGCGGGCTGCCCATCGGCATTCAGATCGTCGTCCGCTTCGGCGGCGAGGCCACACTGGTCCGCGTCGCACGCGATCTAGAGCAGGCTCGACCCTGGATTCACCGGCGACCAACAGTTCAAGCGGGGCGAAGGTGACGACGATCAAAGAATCCGCTGCGAAGAATTTTTCGCAATCCTTCGGCGCCGACACTCCGGGTATTAGCTGCAATTTCCAGGTCGGACACAGTTTCGGACGAGGCACAGCGCTACGCATCGAAGTCGGATCGAAGACGACCCTCCGCCTGATCGAATGTCGATCATAGGCACGTTGTCGGTGTGAGTACTGAAGGAGCGAATATCGGTCGAATGCCTCATCCGGTCTTCTTGGCAGCAGAAGTATTGCATAGAGCACCTTGGGAAGAGATGAACCTGATCTTGTCACCTAGGCAAGATCGCGTGGAGAAGATGCGAGTCAACGCGACTCATAGAAGAAAGGTAAAGGCCTAGACAAAATGAGCAGGATTGCGGGCGTAGATGCGGATTCAATTTCGCCGGCGATATTTGCGCCGCTCAAGAGTCGGACGTTTCGGTCGATCTGGCTCGCTAGCCAGGTTTCGAGTCTCGGCTGGCTGATTCAGACTGTCGCCATCAGCTGGCTAATGGCGACAGTCTCGACTTCCGATTTGATGGTTGCGCTGGTGCAGGCTTCCTCGAACTTGCCTGCTTTCATTTTGTCGGTGTTCGCTGGGGCTCTGGCCGACAATTTCAGTCGGCGCCGGGTTATGTTCGCCGGCCGGTCCCTCATGGTAACAGCATCCGCGACGCTGACAGCTTTTGTGATGATGCTGGGCTTTGTCGACCCGTGGATGATCCTCGGCTTCAGCTTTTTGGTCGGATGCGGCGTCGCGCTTAACGATCCCGCCTGGCAGGCGTCAGTTGGCGATATCGTAGACCGACGCGATCTTCCCGCTGCCGTCACACTCATTTCCGTCGGATTTAACGCCGTCCGGACCGTAGGCCCGGCGCTTGGCGGCATTGTGGTTGCCTCATTCGGGCCTCTGACCGCGTTTGCCCTGACCACACTCAGCTATGTCGTACCTTTGGGCACCGTATGGCGCTGCAAGTGGAAGGTTCGCTCTTCACCTCTTCCACGTGAATCCATGCGGAGGGCGATCTATGACGGTGTGCGCTTCACAGTGATGTCATCGGAAATCAAGGCGGGGATTGCGCGCGGAACCCTCTTTGGCGTGGCGAGCATCGCCATACTCGCGCTGCTGCCGCTAGTTGTCCGCGATCAGCTGGGAGGAGGACCCCTCGCTTATGGCACCCTCATGGCCGGCTTCGGGACAGGCGCTGTCTTCGGCGGCATCTCCAACAGCCTGTTCAGTCGGATATTGTCACAAGAACGGCTGATGACGCTCTCTTGCGCCACCTGCGCGGCGTGCTCCCTCGCCCTTGCGCTGACCTCCTCGCTTGCGGCGGCGGCAATTGCGCTCGCCTTGGGGGGCGCGGGTGGGTCATCGCTTGGTCCGGGCTTGGCGTGAGCGTGCAGTTGGCAAGCCCGCGCTGGGTCGTGGGGCGCACCATCTCGATCTACTATGCTTTGGTAGGTGGCGGCATAGCGGCCGGCAGTTGGTTGTGGGGCACGGTGGTCCAAACCTATTCCCTGACCTGGGCGCTGGAGGGCTCCCGCGGGAGCTCTCCTGGTGGTCGCTGCAGCCGGCGTTCTGTTTTTCCTCTTCGCGAGCGCCGCGAATCCGAGCCCGATGCTTTGGAGAAATTCAACGCCCCGCCAGTTGCGCTTGACTTAAAGCCGAGGAGCGGTCCCATCGTTGTCAAGGTCGAGTATCTGATACCCGCGGAAAACGCCGAGGCTTTCCTCGATCTCATGCGCGAGCGTCGGCATGTGCACAGCCGCGTCGGTGCTCGGCACTGGACGCTCCAGCGCAACGTTCAACAGCCTATGCAATGGACAGAGACGTTCCGCACGCCGACCTGGACGGACTACCTTCGCCTCAATCATCGTCTCACGGAAGACGACAAGGAACTGGACGAACGGGTTCTTCTCCTGCACGGAGGAGATCTTCCACCTCAGATCACGCTGTTAATCGAGCGGCCGACAAGCCTCGCTCGCAAAGCGGAGCCTTGGACGCCTTTTTTCCCCCGTCATTAATTGAATTGGCAAGTGCGGCCACCGCGCAAAGGCGTGACCCGGACATGCCCGCCACGGTGAGGACGCCGCGCGAAAGACGAGCTGTAAGGCACCAGCGATGTCCTGATCCTCGGGTCACCCTCTGGATGGGCATCGGTGGTGGAGCGGGAGAATACCGTACTTCTCTGGTGCAGTGCTCAATACAGGAGATTGCGAGCCGCTCGGGTGAACCCCTCATTTCGGTGAACTTCGAGGCCGCCCGTAGCGGTGGTAGGGGATCGCGAACGACTACTGCCCAGTGGCAGCGGATCGATTGATCCGCGATGCAGGGGGCGGAGTGCTACGCCGCGAGCTGACGGCCTGCTTGCGAATAGGACGCGTGTTATGAAACCCGAGGACGCGCGCTGAATTCGCCCAATGCACCAGCGAGCGATCCAGCGCATGATTATGATGGCCGACCCGAGCATCACCTGTGCGAAGAACCGGTCGGGCAAACGTGTGGGACATGCTGCATAGAGAGCTTCTTCTCGTCGCTCAACACCGAGCACATGGCACGTGAGCCGTAAGTCTACAGTACGATGGATCACCCAGCGGATGTGTTCGATTGCGCGCTTTGGCAGCCGTCGGGCGAAGACATTCGAGACTGGCCATCTGAGCCCGTCAAGCTTTAGGAGCGATGTATACCAGCTTAACTGAGTACCGAAAGTCGGCGGCAGGCGACGGGTCATAAAACTTCGTCACTTGTAATAACTCTCGAGGCTCCCGCGCCACTGCTTTTAGTGACAATGTAACGTAGCTCCTTTTGCATCGTCCCTAGTGCGGTCAAACGGCTAGTCGCGTGGCGAAGCCACACGGCGGGGGAGTATCGACGTAGCATGATGGAGGACGCGAACATGGGCAGGGTGAGTAACAAAGTTGCCATTGTGACCGGCGCAGCAACAGGCATTGGCGGCGGAATAGCCTCGATGCTTGCCCGCGAGGGCGCGCAGGTCGTGTTGACCGACATAGACGATGCTAGCGGCGCCTCAGCTTGCGATGGAATCGTCGCCGCTGGGGGTGAGGCGATCTTCTTGGAGCAAGACGTGTCCAACGAACGTCGCTGGCACGATGTCCTCAAAATAACCCTTCAGCGTTTCGGCAAGCTCGACATCCTAGTCAATAACGCCGGTGTTGATCTCGTAAAGCCCCTTGCCGATACCACACTGGAGGACTGGCGCCTAGTTTTTCAGGTCAATGTTGAGGGCGTGTTCCTGGGCACTCGCACCGCCATCGGCGCAATGAAGCATCGCGGCAGCGGATCCATCATAAATCTTTCGTCTACGATGGCCACACGCGCCGACGAACTTACTGGAGCCTATTGCGCTTCAAAGGCTGCTGTCACGCAATTCACCAAGGTAGCAGCTCTCGATGGCGCGGCGGACGGCAACCGTGTGCGAGTGAACTCAATTCATCCTGGCCTAATCGCGACGCCGATGGTCGAACGCGAGATCGTCGAGGAGACCAACAAGCGAGGCGAAGCTTCCAGTGATGCGGTTCGAGCTCGATTCAATGCCGCTTGTCTTCTGGGCATAGGGGAACCGAACGACATCGCCTACGGTGCGGTATATCTTGCCTCTGATGAATCCAAGTATGTAACAGGTAGTGAGTTAGTCATCGACGGAGGCCATTTGATCAGCCGCCGGTGACCGTTCCGGTGCTGCGACTGTCTTAAGGAAGGAAAACTGAGTCATGATCGATAATCCAGTCCCTTGGCCGAACAATGCCCGGTGCGCCGTTGCATTTACGTTTGACGTCGATACCGACAGTTTTTTGCACCTCTCATTTGGCAAGAATATGCCAGACATGATCGCGACAACCTCTTGGGCTCGCTATGACGAAATTGCGCTGCCAAGAATATTGCAGATGTACCGCGATTTTGATCTTAAACAAACGTTCTTTTATCCGGCGTGGTGCATGAAGCGCTATCCCCGTCTAGTCGATGCAATACTTAAAGATGGCCACGAAATCGCGCACCACGGCTACATACACGAGAGCATGAACCGTTTGCCGAACCGGGAAGCGGAAATCGAGTGGATCATGCGTGGTGTCGAGGTCATTGAGAAAATGACCGGGAAAAGGCCGCGTGGGTTTCGGGCACCAGTCTACCATGCTTCAAGGCACACCGCCGCAATTCTGGCAGAACTAGGCTTTCAATACGACTCGTCTCTGATGGACGATGACGTGCCGAGTGTCTATGAGACCGCGCGCGGTGATCTGATCGGCCTTCCGTCTAGCGGGATAGTGGACGATTGGGCCCAATACGTGAACAACTCCGATGTCGGGTCCATGCGCTCGGTTCGGTCTCCTGAGGAGGCAACCAAGACGTACATGGCCGAATTCGAGGCCTCCTACAAGTACGGCGGAATGTGGATTTGCGTTTGGCACCCCTGGATCTCAGGCCGACCGGCGCGGGCCGAAGCTATTCGCGGAATGATCCAGGAGATGACGGAGCGTGGCGGCGTGTGGTTCGCGACCATGGAAGAGATCGCATCCTACGTTCAGGGCTTGATAGCAAGACGCGAGTGGACGCCTCGGCGCGTCAAGCTGCCCTTCTATGAGACGCCTTTGCCTGCCGACGAGAGGCCGCCCTGCGGCTCATCATGAGGATGCACCGCGTTCTATCGCAATCAGGACAAGCATACATCTATTCAGCCTCAGTCTTCTGCGTTTTGAAAGGCCTAGTTGAGCGCCGGCGGCGATCCATCGTGAAGGAAGGCGGGTTCCCGGGCTGAGGTTTGGATCGGTCTGGGGCCTCTATGCCCTCGGCTGGGTCACGTGTATCCGGACGTGGTCGAGGACGATCCACCCCGGTGGGGGCGGATCTCGGTATGTGGCGGACTTGGGTTGTCATGTCGATCACTTGTGCGGCGGTCTTGATGAGCCCTCACGTCCTGCACACCAGAGCCACGACCACTTTCGGCTGCGCCGATGCCGGCGCGGACTGGCTGGGCGGGGACCCGCGCGCGCCGCGATAGCCGAAAATCTTTGCAGGTTGCCTATGACGACCTCGACCGTGGAGACCATGCTGCTTTCCGCAGAACCGCTGTCTGCTCCCAAACGCCCAAACGGTACTTCCAATTTGTTCGCCTCGGGTAAGCGCGAGGAGAGTCCTGGCGGCGCTCATAACGACGCGCCTTTACGCATAACGCGGCCGACATGTTCCGTTTTTTCGTGTCGATCTATCCTTCAGCTAAACGCTCTGACCGGCGGATCTTGGGAATGGACATGGCTCAATCTGGAAGAACGGTGCCGTGCGACAGTCTACTCTCGGGATGGGAGATCTGCTCCGACGGCTGCGGCCTCGAACTGCCGGGGTGGTCGTCCCGCGAAAAGAAGAGATGACTTAAATAAGGTTGGGTTCTGCCTTCCGGATTTCGGGCTGACGCGTGAGCAGCAGCTGCTGGCCATGTACAGCCACTATTACGAGCTGCAGGTGAGTTCGACCGCGCCTGCCTTTTCGATCAAGATCGTGCGCGACGGTGCAACCGAGACGAAGCTTCTCGAACGCAGCGGTATCGCCGCGCGCTGGCAGGACACGCCTGAGCAGTGCTCCGTTGAGGGCTGCGGCTGGGAAACGACATTCGAATTCCGCATCGGCGACGACTGGCCGTCCGGCGGCTATCGCATCACCCTGAGCGCGGAAGGCCGCGACGGGAAGCCTATCCGCTGCCACCATTTTCTGATCGTGTTGCCGAAGAGGGGCCGCAAACCCGGGCGCATCCTGCAGGTGGCGGCGACGGGAACCTGGCTCGCGTACAACACCTGGGGCGGCTCCAACCACTACGACGGCATCACCGGGCCGAACCACGACCAGTATTCGCCGCTCGTGTCGACGCAGCGCCCCTGGGGCCGGGGCTTCCTCGCGCTGCCACCCGAAGCGCCACGCGTGCCGCTGGAGGTGGCGATGCCGCCCATGACCATGCCGCGCCGTCCGCACGTGGAATGGGCCTATGCCACCGGCCACTCGAAGAAATACGCCTCCGCCGGGTGGGCAAGCTACGACAGACATTTCTTCCGCTTCGCCGAGCGCGCCGGCTACGATATCGATCTCGCCAGCCAGCACGAGTTGCACTTCTCACCGGAGATCCTGCTCGACTACGATTGCGTCGTGTTCGCCGGCCATGATGAGTACTGGACCTGGGAAATGCGCGACGCGGTGGACGCCTTTGTCGAACAGGGCGGCCATGTCGCGAGGTTCGCTGGCAACTTCATGTGGCAGACACGGCTGGAGGACGAGGGCCGCCGGCAGGTCTGCTACAAGTACCGGGCGCGCGCCGAGGACCCGGTGTACAGAAGTGCCGACGCAAGCCGCGCGACCAATTCGTGGGAAGCGCCGGAGATCGGTCGCCCCGGCTGCAAGACCTTCGGCCTTAACGCCGCTGATGGCGTCTATGCCGGCTGGATGGGCTTCGCGCCGCGGGGCGTGCGCGGCTTTACGGATACGAGGTGGATGGCCTAGACTACGAAATCCGCAACGGCCTGCCCTACCCTTCGCCGACGAGCGGTGCTCCCAATGGGCTCGAAATCCTTGCGGTCGGCATGGCCACGCTGATCGAGGAGAACCCCGATCTGGCGTCCGGAGACTACCGTTGGTACAGCGACGCGCCGGACGGGAAAAAATATGGGAACCGGATGATCGTCAATTTCAAGCGCGGCAAGGGCGAGATATTCCATGCCGGGAGTTGCGAATGGGTGGCAGGGCTTCTTAGGCGTGACCGCATGGTCGAAATCGTAACCCGCAATGTGCTTAACCGCTATCTCGGCCGCGGGTAGAGGCTTCGCGTGACTGTTCCAAACCGAAACACGGACGGTCGGCCTATAACCGACGGTACGATTTCCAGGTCGACACGTCTAATCTCGGAGGTGGCACAGCTGGTGCTTTGCCAATTGGATCGAATATTACTTCCGCCCCATCCATGTCGAAGCAAAAGCGCCGGACACGGCGATCTGGTCACAAACGTATCGAGGCGACGCTGTATAGACGCTGTATAATTGGAAGGCGAAGTACGGCAGGATGCACGCAACGCCTCCGAAAAAATGGAGGATTGGCGCAGATAGGCCATCAAGCAACATCGTCTCAGAGTAAACGACCCGGCCTCTGACTCCCGTTGGATGAAGGGTTGGTGTTAGGTCAAATGATGCGGAAGACTTCAAGCGGATTTGAGGGAATTTAGCGAAGAATTCCGCGCACTCGGTTTGGCCGAATCAGCTTTTCGCCGCCTGACGCACGGCAACGCCCATCGCATTGACGAGGATGCGTCCCGCGAGCAACGCCCCCTGCTTCTCGGTGTCGCGCTCTGCCACGAATTCCACCAGGTTGAAGGCCGCGAGCCGCGCCTTTGCGGCGACCCCGTGCACGATTTCGAGAGCCTGCCATAAGCTAAGGCCACCGGGCGCCGGGCTGATGACGGCGGGCATGATAGAGGGATCTAGCCCGTCGCAGTCGAAGGCGAAGAGCACGTTCGAGCCTGCGGGCACGAACTCGATTATCGGCTGGATGCCCTTGGCGAACACCTCCCTCGCAGGAATGAGAGTGGCGCCCCATCTGTGCGCGTCCTCGACGTCGGAGAGTCGCGCCGAGCCGATGCCGCGCAGGCCGATCTGAACGATGCGCTCCACATGCGGCATCTCGGAGGCCCGCCGCATGGTGGACGATCCCGACCAGCGCTCGCCGCCCACCTCCTCGCGCCAGTCCATATGGGCGTCGATCTGGACAATGGTGAGTTTGCCCCTGTCGTGAAAGGCTTCGATCACGGGAATAGTGATCGAATCGTCGCCTCCGATGACGATCGGCACCGCCCCCTTCTCGAGCACCGTGCGGATCGCGGAGCGGATGGCGAGGCGGTTCAAGGCCGAGTCCTTCTCGTCATAAAGAAGGTCGCCACAGTCCACCGCCGACACCGTGCCGTCAGAGAATATCGGGCCGCCGAGGTCGAAATCCATGTGCATGAGGTTGGCCGCGTGAGATGCGGTTCCCTCGCGGATGGCTTTTGGACCGCCGTCGCAATAGGGCCCGATCCCCGGATAGGGCGTCGCGCAGGGCGCCCCGATGATTGCAACCTTCGCATCGAGCCTCGACAGGTCGCTAACCTTTGGCAGGCCCATGAATGTCTCGGACTTGGCGGCGTCAGGACTGATCGGAACGGGCTGCCAGTCGGGGCTGGTGTTCATGATTTCCTCCTCTATTCCGGTCACCGTCACTCAGACCAGCTCACCCGTTTCCGCGCCCACGAGAAGCCCCGCGCCGGTCGCCGCGCACGTGAGGCTAGCAGGTATAAAAATAGTCCTGTAGTTTATCTGATAAATTAGCCCGAGATGGGAGACCCGCGTAGCAACATGCGTTATTCTCTGGCGCGAAGATTTATGATCTGAGAGCAGCAAGCCCCGCGCCGATTGCGTAGATACGCGCACAATCAGCGCGAGGATGCGCCAGACGCTCGCGCTCTGCAGGAGGAGCGAGCGAGGATGTTGGCATTTGAAGAGATGGCTTTCACCGCACAGAGCCACGCCAGAAAGGCCAGTGTTGTAGCGGTGTCAGCACTCCTGTTTGTCGTAAGTGGTAACGTGTCCGCGCAGGATGCCTTCGGCATCCGTGTACAAGAACATCATTTTTAGAACTTTTCCGTCAGCGGAGATCGTGCGGGTTCCAACTCCCATGACCTTACCCGCCATTTTGGTCGTAAATACGATCGTATTGGCGTCGACCCGCTCGATGGCCTCCGAGTCCATCAACGGGTTACCAATGTGGGGCTCGTCACTGCCGTCAAACTTGCTGGTCATCTGCTCGAGGACGGGTGATCCGTCGGGTTTGACTGCTTTGACTGTGCAGGTAATACCTTCTGGACCCTGGGTATAGGTTCGGGTCGCAGACGTAAACGTCAATGGCGTCGGCTCGTTAATGAACTTGGATTTAGCCAAGTTCAGCTCCCAGGTGCCAACGACCGGATCTATCATGAGTTTGCTTTTCATTTTCGTTACTTCTCCTAATGAGTTTCGATGATCATGGTCGCACGTTGAGAAGGCAAATCATGCCGGCGCACACGCCGTCACTTCAACTCCCGATGGACTTCTATAATATAAATAGTATTGCGCATTTTCAGTCAGTTATGAGGGAGACGATTTTGTTATTCGGCGCGCTCAGAGCCCCTACTGGCCGCGCATCTGCTCTTGCCGGCGCCGGGTACGGCCGCCAGAAGATAGCGGACGCCATCGCAAGCCAGACGAAGAACCTCGCCTAACTACCATGCCTAATGTCGGCCATGGCACGGAAGCCTCGATCACGCTTTCCAAGATGATAATCGACCGCGCGCCGTCTGCTGACCACCACAATGCCAACCCTGTCCGTGCCGCACGGCGGCATCTATTCTGCGACCAACCCGGCGATCTCCGCAGAGCAATACGTGCAAGCGGATACCGCGATTTCCCAGTACACCGGCGTATCCAATGTCACAGACAACCTACGATGTCCTGCCTTTGGCACAAAGCGCAAGCGGGCTGCCGATCGGCATTCAGATCGTCGTCCGCTTCGGCGGCGAGGCCACGCTGGTCCGCGTCGCACGCGATCTAGAGCAGGCTCGATCGCCGCGTTTGCTGATACCGAATAGGCCGGCTCGCCCTCCACTGGATCGTTGTTTCGGCACCAGGCCGAGCCAGGCCGCGAACTGACGGCCGTTCTTGAAGCAGGTTCTATTGCCAACGGCAGCGATCAAAGCGGTTGCCGTTACGGGGCCGATGCCTTCGATCTTTCCAAGCCGCTGGCACTGCTCGCTGGTGCGGAAGATCTCTCGTATTCGCCGGTCATAGGTTGCAATGCGATCATCCAGTTCGGCCATTTCCGCCCGCAACTCCCTCATGAGCGAACGGACCATGTCGCTGAGGCCGTCATCGTCGTTCCCGACGATGACGGCAAGGCTGCATCGCAGCTGCGAGATGTCACGAGCAATGACAATCCCATGCTCGGAAAGGAGGCCACGAATCTGATTGACGAGTCTGACCCGGTCGGCGACCAGACGCCGACGAATGCGATGAACGGCCTGGATTGCCAGCTGATCAGTCGACCTCGGCGGCACAAAGCGCATTGATGGCCGGCCGACCGCCTCGCAGATGGCTTCCGCATCGTTCCGGTCGTTCTTGTTCGACTTGACGTATGTGTCACGAACTGAGGGCTGATCAGCCGAACCTCATGGCCGAGATCGGAAAGCACCCTTGCCCAATAATGCGCTCCGTTCGAGGCTTCCATGCCGACCAGACATCGCGCCAGATTGGCGAAGAAGCGGGCTACCGCATCGCGACGCAGCGTCTTTCGCACAACCACTTTTCCGTGGCTGTCGATGCCGTGAACCTCGAAGACATACTTCGCAAGATCCAGACCTATTCGAACGACCTGCATGACATCCTCCCTCGTTGCAGTTGGCGTTCGAGATTTCACCGCGCCTAGAGGGCGGGGTTCACCATTGGCACCCTTCTCGCGAGATTGTTGAGTAACGATTTGATCGGATCGCTTGCGATCATGTGTCCGGCCTTTATTTGCGGTCGCACGTGACTGCTGGCCAAGATGGTTTCCGCGACGCGAGTTCCCAACATCATGGCGGCCTACAACCTTCTCCTGCATCATTTTCCGGATCATGTCGCCCCGCGGGTCACTCGCTTCTCTTCGCGGTTGGCGCTGGGGCGGCTTGACCTCACCACCCCCAATCAGAGAAGCCTGCTAGAGCAAGCATCAAGAGTAGCGCCATGACGAAGCAGACTGAGGTGATCTCGTCATTCGAAGGTCGTCGCAGCAGCGCTGGGTTGCGGCGACACAGCCGGAGCCGATGTCTACGCCTCATGGCGTCGCAAGGCGACCATAACGATCGAATCCGGCGGCAGTCGTCGGCTGCGGGTGAAGCGTGCGTCGATTTCGAGGCGCTCGGCTCAATCCTCGATTGCGCTGGAGCGACGGTTGATCCCGATCCAGAGGGATCGGGTAGTACGGCGCGATCACCACGAAATTCAACCTAGCGGCGAGACTTTTCCAGCTTCGCAACGCAGGTCCGGTGTGCGGCGCGGAGGCGCTGCTATTGCCGCCGCAACTGGCATGGGAGCGTTGCATACAGGTGGCACCGGTGGAGGTTCCCTTCGGATACCTGCTGCCTTTCGCAGAATCTTGCCATGAAGCCAAACTTTGGTCGGGTTGCTCGCGCGCCTCCACGGAGACGCGGGTGCTCTGTGGCCATACCCACAACGGCCTGAGATTATACCGAACAGCTTCTGCCCGCCTATTGATCCGGTGGCGGCAGGAATGCTTTCGGAGCAGATGCACAGATTAGGCGGGCGCTTGAAGGCCGAATAACAAATCGGGCCCAAACATAACCATCTGAAACTGCCCTGGAAAACAGATGTTCCTAGAGTGGAGGCCGAGGTGAGGCAGCTGTCATGCTTACCCTCCTTTGCTTGACTCGACACTTATCACTGGGTTTGGAAAATGCCTCTGACACAAGACGTCGCCAGCACGGTCGCCGGAATGAGTTATGACGATTTGCCGTCACATGTCCGCGACCAGGCGAAGCTTCTCGTCCTTGATCATGTTGGTTGCATGATCGCGGGAAGCAAGACCCGCGGGGCGGGGC
>NZ_JBWLUZ010000072.1:0-7608 GCF_057784325.1 Mesorhizobium sp. CNPSo 4689 | reverse complement strand
TGGCCTACTGGCGCAGCCAGTTTGTTGACCACGAACCTGACTTGGCCCTTCCGACCGACAGACCACGAGCCGCACTTGCTACCCACACCGGGTCAATTTTCTCCCTGGATGTCGACAAGCCGCTGATTGCGCGCTTGGAGCGACTGGCGCACAAAGAAAAGGTGACGCTCGCCACCGTCCTGCTTGCTGCCTATTACGTCCTGCTGCATCGTCATTGCGACCAGGACGATATCACCCTTTACGTGCCACGCCTCGGTCGTCCGGCGGGAAATTTTTCGGGGACCTTCGGCTACTTTGTGACTCTATCGGCCCTACGGCAGGATCTTTCCGGAAATCCCATTTTCCTCGACCAATTGCAGCGGGTGCGTGCCCTCATGCGCGGCGCGCGCAGCCACGACTATTTTCCTCTGCCCCTGCTGCTGGAGAAGCTCCAGCTGTCCCATGCACCTCATCGCAATCCGCTCGCGCAGGCAGTTTTCAACTTCACTCCCGAAGGGGTGAGTTCTCTTGGCTTCACGGCATGCGACGTCGACCTCTCCGGCTTGCCTGCGCAAATTCGATTTTGTGAGACCGATACCTGGATCGATCTTGATTTTCGAATCCTGGCCCGCAAGGAAAGTGTCCGCCTTGACGTCGTGTACAAGGCGGATTTGTGGGATGCTAGCACCATAGAGCGGCTTGCGAAGCACTATCATTTTTTGCTTGAGGCGATCGCAGATAAGCCAGCGCGACGGATAGGCGACTATAGTCTTCTGAGGCCAGAGGAGGAGCAGCAGCTCCTGCATGATTTTAACGACACAGGTGCATATTATCCGTCCGACACTTGCCTGCACAACCTGATCGAAGCGCAGGCTGCCGCTTACCCGGACAATATCGCTGTCAGCTGCCCATTGGAGGCGCTCAGCTATGCCGCACTTGAGCAAAGGGCAAACAAGCTTGCGCGTCATCTAATTGCAAAAGGTGTCAGCCTTGGGGACGTGGTCGGCATTCTCGTTGAGCGTTCGTGCGATCTCCTTGTCGGGTTTTTAGCGGTCCTGAAGGCGGGGGCCGTCTATCTTCCTCTCGATCCGCGGCTGCCACCTCAGCGCGTGCGGTTCATGGCGCGGGACGCTGGCGCCACCGCGGTCGTCAGCAAAGCGGAGCTTATAGAACAGACGTTCGGGAATGCCCTGTCTGGGCGCAACATTGAAGGTGCGAATGAATGCGCAGTGGTTCTCCTCGACAAAGACCACACCGAAATTGCTTTGCACGAAGTCACCCCTCCGCACTGCCCTGCCGGACCCGCGGATTTGGCTTACGTTATCTATACGTCCGGTTCAACGGGTCAGCCGAAAGGCGTGATGATTGAACATCGCAGTGGCTGCAACATGGTGGAGGATCTAAGACGCACCTATCAGCTGGGGCCGGATAGCCGGGTATTGCAGTTCGCTTCCTGCGGATTTGATGCATCGCTATTCGATTTTATGCTGGCTTTGTCCTCGGGTGGCCGATTGTGCCTTGCGCCCCCATCAGCGTCGCTGCCTGGAGCAGAGCTTGTCGAGTTCATGCGCCGTGAGCGCATTACCGCTGCCGGTCTTACACCGACAGCCTGGACCTCCTTGCCGTCGACTGATCTTCCTGATCTTACCGTTGTCAAGTCAGGTGGAGAACCCTTGCCGTCAAGCCTGATTGAGCGATGGGGTGAGAGGCGCCGCATCTTCAATTCCTACGGGCCCACCGAAACGACCGTTTATTGCATAAGGACCGAGGTGAAAGCCAAGGGGCAAAAGCCACCCATCGGTCGCCCCGCCATCAATACTAGGGCTTATATCCTCGATCGCTATGGCAATCCCACACCCGTTGGCGCAGTCGGCGAGCTCTACATCGGAGGCATCGGCATAGCCCGCGGCTACATCAATCACGATGAACTCACGCGCGAGGTTTTCCGGCCAAACCCATTCGATGATGATCCCCAATCCAGGCTCTACAAAACTGGGGATCTGGCCCGGTATCGGTCAGATGGTATGATTGAGTTCTTGGGCCGGAGAGACGGGCAGATCAAGATCCGTGGCATGCGGGTCGAGCTTGCGGAAATCGAGCAGTGCCTGATGGAGCACAAAAACGTCAAAGCTTGCTGCCTTACGCTGACAGACGGTCGCAATGATAACGCGCGCCTGACAGCCTATGTAGTGAGGCGACGGGAGAGTTCGGAGGATATCGATCAACTTCGGTCTTTTTTGCGCGCCGCGCTGCCTGGCTACATGATTCCATCACACTTCGTGTTCCTCCCGCAGCTACCAACCAATAGTAGCGGCAAGATCGATCGGCGCCCTCTTCCCAAGCCAAGAAACGCCTCGAAACCAAATGCCGCAACTTTACCTACCGGTGAGTCTCAGACACAATTGGCTAAGATCTGGAAAGACGTGCTGAAGCTAGACTCTGTCGGCGTCGAAGACAATTTCTTCGAAGTTGGCGGGCATTCCATGGCTATTGTCCAGGTTCAGGCGCGTATCCACGATCGTTTGGGCATTGATTGCAAGATTCTGGACTTGTTCGAGCACCCTACTATAAGAACGCTCGCTGCGCACTTGGCCGCAATTACAACCGCTCCTCGTTCCGCTCAGAATTTAACGAAACCAGCTGGCTTGGCCACAAGCGAAAGCGAGCCCAAACAGGGCGATGGTATTGCGATAATCGGGATGGCGGGCAGGTTCCCGGGGGCGGAGAATGTCGATCAATTCTGGAATAATCTGGTCGATGGCGTAGAGTCCATCGCAGATCTGGATGAACAGACATTGCGAGAGGCTGGCGTCGGTCGCGACGTTTTGCGGATGCATAACTATGTAAGGCGCGAAGCCATTATCCGCGGAGTTGATCTGTTTGACGCGGCGTTTTTCGGCATCTCGCCTAAGGAAGCAGCGTGGATGGACCCGCAACAGCGAATCCTGCTGGAAACGGCGTATCAGGCGCTCGACCACGCGGGATATGGATCGCGCGAGACGGCAGGAGGCCGTGTCGGTGTCTTTGCCGGCGTGGGGGCCAACCGCTATTTCGCTGACCGGGAAGCAGGCCGCGACCTGCTGGATTCAGAGAAGTTGCAGATCCGCATTCTTAATGGCTGCGATTTCACGGCGACGCGCATCGCCTACAAGCTCAACTTGACCGGCCCCTGCGTGTCAGTTCAGACGGCCTGTTCCACCTCGCTTGTTGCTGTCCACCTCGCTTGCCAGAGCCTACGCAGCAATGAGTGCGATATGGCATTGGCAGGCGGTGCATCGATTTCCCTGCCCCACGGAAAAGGCTATCTCCATCAACAAGGCCACATCTTTTCGCCCGACGGGCACTGCCGTGCGTTCGATGCTAAAGCACAAGGAACGGTGAGAGGCAGTGGAGCTGCGGTCGTCGTTCTCAAGCGGCTGGGCGACGCCTGTAGAGACGGCGACAATATCTGGGCAGTCATAAAGGGAACGGCCATCAACAATGACGGCGCCGGCAAGGTAGGCTTCACCGCGCCCAGCGCCGACGGACAGGCTGCGGTGATTCAAGCGGCCCTCACCGATGCTGACGTCTCTGCGGACACAATTGAATATGTGGAGGCGCATGGTACAGGAACTTACCTTGGAGACCCCATCGAAATCTCCGGCCTGACGAAGGCCTTCCGTTCCCAAACCGCGAGGAAACAATTCTGCGCAATAGGTTCGGTGAAGACAAATGTCGGCCATCTCGACGCTGCAGCGGGTGTGACGGGATTGATCAAGCTCGCCATGATGCTGAACAGGGGCGTCATTCCCGCTAGCCTGCATCTCGACAAGCCCAACCCAAATATCGACTTTCAGGAGAGCCCGGTGTTCGTAAACAAGACCTGCACCGCTTGGACAAAGGGTCGCGAGCCACGGCGGGGCGGGGTCAGCTCATTTGGCATTGGTGGCACGAATGCACACACGATTCTCGAGGAAGCTCCGCCGCGGAGCGGCGAGCAGGACCGTCGCAGGCTGCACGTCTTTCCAGTATCGGGGGCGAGCAGGTCGGCACTGACCGAAATGCTCCGGCGACTTGCCGGCTTTATGCGCCGAAGCGATATCCAGCACAGCGCAGCGAACATCGCATACACCTTGCAAAAGGGTAGAGCTGCTCTGAGACATCGTTCAAGTTTCGTGGGAGCCGATCTGTTGGAACTAGCCGACCAACTCGATCAGGCGGCACTGCAGGGGGTCGAGTCGCGAGAGGTGTCGAGCAGTGAACGCCGCATGGTATTCATGTTTTCCGGCCAGGGCGCGCAGCAGATTGGAATGTGCCGAGAGCTTTATGAAGAAGAACCGGTATTCCGCAGCGTCATCGATGAATGCGCAAAGCTGCTTAACGAGCTCGTTCACATTGATTTCCGCACCCTGCTCTACTGCGAAGGCAAATCTGATGGCGAGCTTGAGCCTCGGCTGGAAGCCGTCATACAGCCTGTCATCTTTGCTACGCAATATGCAATGGCGAAGCTCTTCATCTCGTGGGGTATTGTCCCTGCAGCTGTGATAGGCCACAGCATCGGAGAATATGCAGCCGCTCATATTGCCGGCATCATCTCGTTACCCGATGCCATTCGACTGACACTGGTGAGGGGACAGTTAACGTCGCGTGTGCCTGCCGGCGGCATTGTTGCAGTCAGCCTGTCGCCCGAAGAGCTCCAGCCTTATTGGAAAGAACGCCTTTCATTGGCGGCAATAAACGGGCCGCGTCAGTGCGTCGTTTCTGGTGCCGCATCCGAGATCGCAGCATTTTGTGAGCAATTGCAGGCGCTATCCATTGCGACCAAACGAATACAAGCAAGTCATGCCGTTCATTCATCTCTGCTCGATCCAATCCTGCCGGAGTTTAGGATTCGCGCGGAACAAGTCGAGTTTCACGCGCCACAAATACCTTTCATGTCGACGGTACTTGGTGACTGGCTTGAGAGGGAGATGCCGCTTGATGGCAGCTATTGGGTCCGCAATCTCCGGGAGACGGTGCAGTTCCATCAGGCTTTCAATAGGCTTGTGCAATCGGACCACGAGTTATTCATCGAGATGGGGCCTGGCGCTGCCCTGACCAGACATTCCAGGCGGTTGATGTCAAAGAGCGACTCTAACCTCATCGCCTTTGCAGCGTTGCCAGCAGACGATGATGGGCAAAGCGATCGCGCGAGACTGTTACAGATTCTAGGCAAGCTATGGACCTGCGGAGCTCCCATCGATTGGTCTCACCTGCACGACCAGCACCAGCCCCCGCAGCGCACTCCTCTCCCTCCCTACCCTTTTGATCGCAAGCGTCACTGGTTCAATACGGTCGCCGGCAAAGAGCAGGAACAAAACGCGGATTCGAGTCAATCTGATACTGCGGCCATATCCGTTGATCACCCGGTTGAGGACGAAGAGTTGCGCGGTCCGATTGTAGTTGAGATGTCCCGTGAGACAGGCTTGGACCGCCAAATCGCAGAGGTCTATCGGGACATCCTGGGCTTGGAAGAAGTTGCCTTGACCGATAACTTCTTCGACCTTGGTGGCGATTCGTTGAGCGCCTTAAGCGTCATTAATCATATCGAGCAGATCACGGGAGAGAGATTGGCTGTCTCCGTGCTGCTGGAACACCAGACACCAAGAGGGCTCGCGGCAGCCCTGTTGAAGAGCCGTATAAGCGCGCGTCCGAGCGCATTGGTGCCGATACAGACCGGTGGTTCGCGGTTACCTCTATTTTGCCCCCACCCATTTGGCGGACATGTGCTCTTCTATACGCCGCTTGCTAAAGCATTGGGCGCGGAGCAGCCGCTCTTCGGTTTGCAGGCGCGTGGTCTGAACGGTGAGGCAAGACCTCATCTGAGCATTCCAGAGATGGCGCGGGAATATGTTGAGGCCATCAAAAGCGTACAGCCACGCGGTCCCTATCAGCTCGTCGGCTTATCCATGGGCGGCAGCATTGCTTGGGAAATGGCCTGCCAATTGCGCGATGCTGGTGACGAGATAGCAATACTTGGGCTGCTCGACGCTAAAGCGCTTCATAAGCATGAAGATTACCCAAGCGGCCGATATCATCGCCTGCTCGGCAACAGTCCCATTCCTGACTGGCTGAGCGAGCAAGTGGTCTTATTGACTCTCCTTTTCCCCGCACTGAAGAAACATTGGCGAAAGCTGAAATCCATCAAATGTGATCGTCAGGTCACTGCCTTGCTCGATTTCGGAAGGCAAGCTGGCAACGTCCCCAACATGAGCGAAACACATCTCGATCATATCCTTGAAGTTGCCGAAGCAAATAGAGTTGCTCTGCATAATTATGCTCCTCGGCCCAACGACAGCAGTGCCGTTCTTTTTGCGGCCAAGAAGGGACTACGCATTTCCACCAATCAACCTGACGGGGATCTTGGGTGGAAGCAATTCTCGCGAGGCCGCCTGGAAATTCACGAGGTGCCAGGTGACCATTACACCATGGTCAATCCTCCTCATGTGAGAATCCTAGCACAGAAGCTTAATAATTATCTCAACCGAAGCGACTAATCGATGGCACCGGCTGCACATTGGCGAAAGGTATTTTGTCGCCCGTGAAGAAAGTCAATTTCGACACCGGCGTTGAGGGCGAGCCCCGTTTCAGACGTATTCCGGTTGAGCTGCGGACATCAGGCTGATCGTGGCTGGACCGTGACGCTGCAGCGGTTGCAAGCAACGCCTGGAAGAAGGCAAACAAAAGCTTCAGCCAGTTGAGCAAGAGGTTGGAGTTGTAGCCGACGGCGGCGAGCATAGCATTGTTGCCGTCACCTTCGGGGAAGGCCAGGAGGTTGCGGCCCATGCGGCGGCCCTGCTTGAGACGGCCGATGACCGGTTCGACGGCGGCCCGGCGTCGCAATCCCCGCTTGATGGCCTTGGTGAGGCCGCGCCTGTAGTCCCCACGGTGACGCTTTCGATTACCCACATCGTCAGGGTAGGCCGCCTTCGCCGCTGCCCAGTCGCCACAGGCCGCCGGGATCGGCTTGCCCGGCGCTGCTGACAGCTGATCCAGCAACCGCTGCAGCCGACGGACCAGACGCTTGTCGGGAAGGGCCGCCGCGCAAAGCTCTTCCTGCCAAGCAGCTTCGCTGCTGCTGGTCTTGTCTCGCATCCGTGACGCCTCCGCGATTTCGGCGCCACGGACAGAATCACGGCAGATTCATACAGGGCAATAGGCCCGCCGACGATGTGGGTAATCGAAAGCCGGTCTGGCCGTCAGCGTGAGGATACGCTGCCCGGGTGCCCAAGAAAGCGCTCGCTAGAAATAGCCGCAGCCAAGCCGTGCCGTTGAGGTCAGCAACTGCCATCCCGTGGTGAAGCATGCCAGATAAAAAGTCACGCGAGGCCTCTACCCGCGGCCGAGATAGCGGTTAAGCACATTGCGGGTTACGATTTCGACCATGCGGTCACGCCTAAGAAGCCCTGCCACCCATTCGCAACTCCCGGCATGGAATATCTCGCCCTTGCCGCGCTTGAAATTGACGATCATCCCGTTCCCGCGCTTGACCTTTTCGAGATTGGCGTCACTTGCCTCGCCGAACAGCGTCTCGGCGACGAACCGGCCATCCCCGTCGCTGAAGAACTGGTCTCCGGACGCCAGATCGGGGTTCTCCTCGATCAGCGTGGC
>NZ_JBWLUZ010000071.1:0-8736 GCF_057784325.1 Mesorhizobium sp. CNPSo 4689 | reverse complement strand
AGCCTTGTCAGGCTACACTCCTGTGCGGCCGAAGTCACTGCGCATGACCACCCTCTAGGTGCCCGTTTGCGTCAGTTCGGACGTCCGCTCCGTGCCGGAGCGGCCTCCAAGGGCGGCAATGAACAATGACCGCTTACAGGATCTGGAGCGTCGTCAGCGCAATGGCCGCGTTGAGGCGCGAAGCAGACCCGCCTTTGTGCACGCCGTTTTACGCTGTAGCGCTCTCTCTTTTTGAAAGGTCTTTACTTCATAGGGGACATGGGCGCAGATCGGACTTGCCAGATCGGAGATGGAGAATGCCAGTTCAGCGGAAGTGAGATACGGACAAGAAAACAATTTTCGACAGCGAAAGTCGCCATCGAAGCTACGCTAACGCCGCCGTTTGTATCCCCCTACTCCCACTCGATTGTTTTTGACCCAGCTAGACCATTGATCTAGCTGGGTTTTTTCTTGCTTGCGGCGCCGAAAGCCGACGCATGGCCCGTCAAAACGTTATGCTTTTGATTTTAAAGGGAAAATCGCCGCAAAAAATATTTTGAGGTTTCACCAACTATCGGGACCAATCGGGCGATTGTTCGCACTTTGCGGCGTTCAACGACGTCCCCCACACCGCGTTGAAAAGTACCGTCACTTCCAAGTAGCGCATTTTTCTGTTGCAAAATCAATGTGTGCCCGGAACATTGATTTCATTGGATTTTTCGTGGACCAAAATCGGAAGTCATCCCGATCGTGCCGCGACAGTCGAACAGTCGAACCTAGCGACCCACTATGCCTCCATCACGCCAGTTCCGGACTTTCACTTTTGTCAACGGCGCTCAAGCTCGGCGACTATCTTCGCATCCAGTCGCCGCACGGGCAGCCTCTGTGTCCAGATACAGCGAAACGGCAATGAAGGCGCGCCCGGAGGATCAGGTGGGCGACCCATGACATCAAGCCGGGAGCGCTTCTGACACCGATCAGGGAAACCGATGAGACCCTTACATCGCACTTGACTCGTGCTGCCCACACGCTAAAGGTCAATTGGCCAGACCAATTTACCAAATTGGATCGAAGACGACTTCGGGAGCAGGGAGCGATGCCTATTCAGGCTGTTGAGCCGCGTCGGCTCTATCGACAGGTCGCCGATCAACTGAGGCAGCTGATCGGCTCTGGCGAGTTTGGCGTTGGCGATCGTCTGCCGACGGAGCGGGAATTGGCCGACCAGTTGGGGATCTCGCGTCCGACGGTCCGTGAAGCGCTGATTGCGCTCGAGGTTGAGGGCCGCATACGCATTCGCGTCGGCTCCGGCATCTACGTCACTGCCCCGCCGCGCGCCGAAATACTCGCCGCAGAAACGGATGAAGGCCCGTTCGAACTGCTGCGGGCGCGGGAGTTCATCGAAGGTGCGATCGCCGCGGAAGCCGCTCTCCAGGTTAGGCCGACCGATCTCGATCTGCTGGACGATGCGCTGCGCCGGATGGACGACATAAGCCTGCCCGCCACGACGACCATCATGCTTGACCGGGAATTCCATACGACGGTGGCGGGCATCCTCGGCAACGCGGTGCTAGTGCGTTTTATCGGTGAGATGTTCGACCAGCGCATGAACCCCTATTTCGAACGTCTCTCGAGCTATTTCGAGAACAAGGACTCATGGCGGGCCGCCGCAGCAGAGCATCGCGCGGTGCGCGACGCAATTGCGGCGCGCGATCCGGAAAGGGCAAAGGCGGCGATGCAGGAGCATCTGCGTCGGTCGCAACTTCGATTCTCACGCAATTTCGGTGAGAGCCCCGCAACCATGGAGGTTGCGGAGGAATAGAACCGGCCGGGAGGAGATCCGGCCGTCATCGGTCCAATCACAGGGAGGAATGAAGATGTTTTCAAGGTATACCGCACTGCTCTGCGCGATCGTCACGATCGCTCTGCCCATGGCTTCGGCCTCGGCACAAACAGCGTTGAAATGGGCGCATGTGTATGAAACGTCCGAGCCCTTCCACACGGAGGCCGTGTGGGCGGCAGAAGAAATCAAGAAGCGCACCGACGGCCGCTATACGATCGACGTGTTTCCGGCGTCCCAACTCGGCAAGGAAGCCGATATCAATCAGGGTCTGACCCTGGGCACGGTCGACATCATCATTTCCGGATCAAGCTTCGCGGCGCGCGAATTCCCGCCGATCGGGGTGACCTATTTTCCGTTCACCTTCCGCGACGCCGACCACCTGCTCGCTTACGCGAAAAGCGACAAATACAAGGAACTGACCGGCGGCTACGAGGAAGCATCCGGCCATCACATCACAGCAACGACGTACTACGGCACGCGCCATACCACCTCGAACCGGCCTATCGCGAAATGCGCGGACATGGCGGGCCTGAAGATTCGGGTGCCGGATGTGCCGGCCTACCTCGCAATGCCGCGCGCCTGCGGTGCCAACACTGCGCCGATCGCCTTCGCCGAGGTCTATCTGGCTCTGCAGCAGGGCACGGTCGAGGCACAGGAAAACCCGCTGACGACGATCGACGCGAAGAAATTCTACGAGGTGCAGAAGCACATCGTCCTGACCGGTCATATCGTCGACCATCTCAACACGATCGTGTCGAAATCGCGCTGGGCCGAGCTCTCTGACACGGACAAGGCGATCTTCACCGAAGTGATGCAGGAAGCCGCCGCGCGCGCCACCAAGATCATCGTGGATCGCGAGAAGGCCCTCGTTCAGACCTTCAAGGACCGCGGCCTGACCGTGACCGAAGTCGATCGGGCCGACTTCGAGAAGAACGTGATGGAAAAAGTGACGTTCGAGGAGTTCGGCTACCGCAAGGCAGATTGGGAGGCGATCCGCGCCATCAAGTAATCGCTTTCAAACCGGTCCGGCGTATATGCGTCCGGACCGGTTAGGACAATGACAGCGCAGGTCGTTCAACCCGGAGCCATGCCGATGACTGAAGAGATTCACAACCCGGTGACAGCCGAAGAACTGGCGCATGCCTTCGAGGAGGAGACCGCGCCCGTCGACCTCTCTCGCTACGCAGTCGAGGACTGGGCGACGCTCGCCGTGTTCTGGGGCATGTCGTTCTGCGTCTTCCTGCAGTTCTTCACCCGCTATGCCCTCAACAACAGCTATGCCTGGACCGAAGAGATCGCGATCAACTGCCTTGTCGTCGTCGTGTTTCTGGGTTCCGTGATGTGCACCCGCATGTCGCGCCACATCCAGGTCGATGTGCTCTACCACTATCTGCCGGCGCGGGTCGGGCGCTATCTGGCGCTTGCGGTGAACCTGATCACCATCGGCTTTTTCGCCTACATGTCCTGGCTTCTGTGGCGCTATGTCGGGATCGTCCACCGCGAGCGGATGGTCACGATCAACCTGCCGCGCAACATCGTCTTCTACTCCGTGTTCGCCGGCTTCGTGCTGATGATGCTTCGCGGGGTCCAGGTGTTCGTCGGCAATGTTCGCCGCGGCTACTCGGTGCTCGAGCGCCCCGCCGCATTCGACGGGTTGGGGGAGTAAGGCGATGCTGCTTTTGATCGGTGCCTTTCTCGTCCTGATGCTAATCGGTGTGCCCGTCGCCGTGTCGATGGCCGTCTCGTCGCTGCTTTACCTCGTCTTCTACGGCGTGGCGCCCGACATCATCGCCGCGCAGCGCATGATCGCCGGCGTCGAGAGTTTTCCGCTGCTCGCCGTGCCCTTCTTCATCTTTGCCGGCAATCTCATGAACATCGCCGGCGTCACCGGGCGCATCTATTCGTTCGCGCTGGCGCTTGTCGGCTGGATGAAGGGCGGCCTCGCTCAGGTAAACATTATCGGATCGGTGGTTTTCGCCGGCATGTCCGGCGCGGCCCTCGCAGATGCTGCCGGGATCGGCACGATCGAGATCAAGGCCATGCGCGACCACGGCTATCCGGTCGAGGCGGCGGTCGGCGTCACCGCGGCATCCTCGACGCTCGGCCCGATCTTTCCGCCGTCGCTGCCCTTCGTCATCTACGGTATGATGGCCAACGTCTCCATCGGTGCGCTGTTCATGGCAGGCATCCTGCCCGGCGTCGTCATGACGGTGCTGATGATGGTGACGGTCGCCATCTTCGCCTATCGCCGCGGCTGGGGCTCCGACACGCCGTTCGAACTGCGCAAACTCGGCGCCGCGTCTCTCGAGATCCTGGTCGTCGCCTGCTTTCCGGTCCTGGTCTACATATTGGTCAGCGCCGGGTTGTCGCTCAACATCTCCGTCGGCATCGCTCTCGCGGTTCTGATCGCCTGCGACTGGTATTTCGACTTCTCCGCCGTGATGGCTTTGATGACGCCCATCATCCTGATCGGCGGCATGACAATGGGTTGGTTCACGCCAACCGAGGCGGCCATGGCCGCGGTCATCTGGTCGCTGTTCCTGGGGCTCGTGCGCTATCGCACGATGACTTTCGCAACGCTGGCCAAGGCCAGCTTCGACACGATTGAGACGACGGCGTCGGTTCTGTTCATCGTCACCGCGGCGTCGATCTTCGCGTGGCTGCTAACCGTCAGCCAAGCGGCGCAGATGTTCTCGATATTCATCACCTCGCTGACAGAGAACAAATGGGTTTTCCTGATTCTGATCAACATCCTGATGCTGGTGGTGGGATGCTTTCTTGATACCATCGCCGCGATCACCATCCTCGTGCCGATCCTGTTGCCCATCGTCGTCCTGTACGGCATCGACCCCGTGCACTTCGGCCTGATCATGACGCTCAACCTGATGATCGGCCTGCTGCATCCGCCGCTCGGCATGGTGCTGTTCGTTCTCTCGCGGATCGCCAAGCTGTCGGTCGAGCGCACGACGATGGCGATCCTGCCCTGGCTCGTGCCGTTGCTGGTCGCGCTGATCCTGATCACCTTCATTCCGGCCATCACGCTGTGGCTGCCGACACAAATGGGACTGATCAAATGACCGGCAATGTGATCGCCGCGACGTTGTTCAGCCCCGAAGACCTGCGCATGGTGGAGCGTCCGCTCGAACCCCTTGCGTCGGGCATGGTGCGCGTGCGTTTCGGCGCTGGCGGCATATGCGGCTCCGACCTGCACTATTTTCGCCATGCGCGGACCGGCGATTTCGTCGTCACGTCTCCGCTCGTACTCGGTCACGAGGTTGCTGGAGAGATTGTCGAGATCAACGCAGCAGCGTCCGGACTTGCCATCGGTGACCGCGTTGCGGTCAACCCCTCGCGGTGGTGCGGGCACTGTGCGCGATGCGCCGAAGGCCGCGCCAATCTCTGCGAGAACATCTACTTCATGGGTTCGGCTTCCAGGACGCCGCATATGCAAGGGGGGTTCGCCAGCGTCTTCGACGCCACGCCGGCGCAATGCGTCAAGATCCCGCAGCATGTGGCATATCAAGCGGCGGCGCTCGCCGAGCCGCTCGCCGTCAGCCTGCACGCAGTGGCGCGAGCCGGCGCGATCGCTGACAGGAATGCCATCCTCTTCGGCGCCGGGCCGATCGGACTTCTCACCATGCTCGCGGCCAGGTTCAAAGGCTGCGGCGGGATAACTGTCGCCGACATAGCCGCGGCGCCGCTCGCCTTCGCCACCCGGCTGGGTGCAGATCAGACGATCGATCTTTCCGGCGGAGATGCCGAACTCAAGGCGCTTGCCGCCGACAGACCATTCGATATTGCTTTCGAAATTTCAGGCACCGCGACCGGCCTCACCGCGGCGATCGCCAGCGTCCGGCGCGGCGGCGTCGTCGTCCAGGTCGGCAATCTGCCGGGCGGCCAGATCCCGGTACCGGCCAACGCCGTCATGGCCAAAGAGATCGACCTGAAGGGGTCATTCCGTTTCGACGCCGAATTCAATCAGGCGGTCGCTCTCATCGTCGATGGAGAAGTCGACGTCTTGAAGCTGGTTACCGCCGAACGCGTCCTTTCGTCCGCGCCCGAGGCCTTCCGCCTCGCCGCCGACCGCTCCCAAAGCGTCAAGGTTGTTCTGACTGCAGAGTGACCGAGGCGCATACTGCGGCGCTGGGATCGCCTGGCGTCGCCATTGGTTTTCGGGCATTGAAAGCAAAAGCAGCCGCCGGTGCCGCGAGGCAGGGGGTCAAGGAGGACCTGAACCCCGGATCAAGGAAGAGAACTTTAGTAACGAAGACGGCGGCGGTCATAGCGTCCTCCCGCCGACCATTTCGAACGAAAAAATCACCCCAGCCCGAGATCGGGCACGGCGGCGTCTCGATGGTTGGCGAAATTGGTGTTGGGTAAGAGCGGATACCAGCCCGGACGGCCGGGATCGCGGTCATAGGCATAGCCGCCCAGCGAGCGGTAGAGCTCGGCATAGGTTGCGAGCTTGTCGCGATCGAGTTCGACGCCGAGGCCCGGCGCCTCCGGCACGGCGATGGCGCCGTTCTCGTAGCGCATCTTGCCGCCGACGATGATGTCGTCGGCGAGATGGTGGTAGTGCGCGTCGGCGGTGAAGACGAGGTTGGGCAGCACGGCACCAAGATGCAGCATGGTGGCGAGCTGGATGCCGAGCTCGCCCGAGGAATGCACCGCGATGCCGAGGCCGAACGTGTCGCAGATCTGGGCGGCGCGCACGCAGGCGCGGATGCCGCCCCAAAAAGTGGTGTCGAGCAGGATCACATCGACGGCCGGATCGCGCACATTGGTGGCGAGCTGTTCGAAATCGATGACGATGGTGTTGGTGGCGAGCGGAATGGAGAGCTTTTCGCGCAAGCGGCGCATGCCGGCCAGGCCCCAGGTCGGGTCCTCGAAATAGTCGTTCCTGAGGTCCGAGATGGCCTGGCCGAAACGCAGTGCCTCTTCGACCGAGAGGGCGGCGTTAGGATCGTAGCGTAGCGTGTCGCCAGGGAATTCCGCGGCGAGCGCCCTGAAGCACTCCAGCTCGTAGTCGGGATGAAACACACCGGCCTTGAGCTTGTGGGCGGAAAACCCGTGTTCGGCCTTCAGGGCACGGGCATGGTCGAGCAATTGCTCGATGGTACGCACCTCCCCCTTGCCGCTGCGGTGGTCGGCATAACGGAAGAACAGATAGGAGGCGAAGCCGACGCTGTCACGCACGCGCCCGCCAAGCAACTGGTAGACCGGCACGGCGAGCCTCTTGCCGATGATGTCGAGGCAAGCGAATTCGAGCGCTGCGTGGAGCTGCGTGCGGTTGTTGTAGAGCGACGCCGTCGGATTGCAGATGGCGTAGCGCATGCGGTTGAGATCGAAGGGGTCGTGACCGACGAGGTAGGGCTTCAAACCGGCGAAGGCCAGCTCGGCGCCAGCGCCGCCGCCGCCCATTTCGCCGAGGCCGACGATGCCTTCGTCGGTCTCGACCTCGACCACGGTGCGGACAAAGCGCCCCCAATGCGTGCCGTTGCTGTGCCGCAATGCTGCTTCCAGCGGAACGGTGACGGTGGTGGCTTTGATGTCCGTGATCTTCATGCCGGCTCCTCTCCCTAGCCGAATGGCGTCATACACACTACCATGGTAGTATGTCAATGACGCCGGAATTGTCCCTTGGCGCTTGAGTTGCGGTGTGCGCAGTGTCATCACCGGAGCCGCAGTGGCAGTCGCAGAACGGATTCGTCATGGGGAAGATTTCGGGGGAGACCAGGTTTTCAGGTAACGCTGCCAAGAGGAGCTCCGGCCAGCGTGAGCCGTCGCGGACGCTGGAGCCGGTCAACAACCGCATGCCGATCTCGCCGCAGATTTACCAGCGGCTGCGCCGTGCCATCACCACGCTGGTAATGCTGCCGTCCGAAGCCTTGAGCGAACAGGATCTGGCCCAGCAGCTCGGCGTCAGCCGCACGCCGGTGCGCGAAGCGCTGATCCGGCTTGCTGATGAGGGCTTGATCGACATCCTGCCGCAGCGCGGCAGCTTCGTCGCTCCGATCCGGCTAAGCGACGTCGAGGAAGCGCAGTTCATTCGCGAGGCGCTCGAAGTGTCGGTAGTGCAGAGGCTGGCCGGGCATGGCTCGGAGGGGTTCGTCGCTACAGTCAGAGCCAACCTCGCCATGCAGGCGAAAGCTGTGGCGGAAGGCGACCGCGAGCTGTTCCTCGAGCTCGACGAGGCGTTCCACCGCAGCCTGTGCGAGGAGGCCGGCCTGCAGAAGAGTTGGCGGGTCATCCAGGTGGTCAAGCTGCAGATGGACCGCGTGCGCTATCTCAGCCTGCCCGAGCCCGGCCATCTCGAGACGCTCCTGGCCCAGCATGTGGCGATCCTCGAGGCGGTAGAGACCGGCGAGGTCAAGCAGGCCGGCGCCCGCATGACGGCGCATCTGCGCGAAGTGTTGCGCACCGTGCACGGGCTCAGCCTGGCGCGGCCTGACCTTTTTGAGCGGTGATTTGGTGGAGATCGGTGACTTGAGTCCAAGCGCCTCCCATTGACTAATACATCTCGCGATCGATACGCGACATTGAAGAGGCAGATGCTCGACGGGCACGTCCACCTTCGCTGAATCGGACAGCCAAGCATCGCGTACTGAATTGGCAGGCCGCGTCGCTTCGATTTCGATGTATAGTCGGTCGGCGGATTGCGGATCTCGCTTGGCCTCGAAACGTGACACGGTATTGAGGTTCATCAGCGCGATGAGTGTCGACTACTGGCCGAGACGTCGGCGTCGTCTCGCCTCTTGCCTCGGCACGAGCGATGTCCTCTGTGGATGGCTCCCGTATTGCAAGAGGTAATTCGTTGTTCTGGCGCATTGGTCGGGTGCAGTCTTCTGTCCGGCCTGTTCATGCAGCCGTTCGAAGCTGCTGGCCCTGATGGGGTCGGCGAACAAGGTCCCAATCTG
>NZ_JBWLUZ010000008.1:0-209039 GCF_057784325.1 Mesorhizobium sp. CNPSo 4689 | reverse complement strand
AGCAGATTGGGACCTTGTTCGCCGACCCCATCAGGGCCAGCAGCTTCGAACGGCTGCATGAACAGGCCGGACAGAAGACTGCACCCGACCAATGCGCCAGAACAACGAATTACCTCTTGCAATACGGGAGCCATCCACAGAAGACATCGCCGGTGACTACGTTGGAAGTCGCCGGCGCGCCATGTGTGGACGTTCGCCACAATCGCAACAATGTCGCGGCCCCACACGAAGCGGTCATTCCCAGCGACAATGCACCTACAAAGGGCGGAGCGCATCGGAGGCGGCATTTTGAGCTCTTGAGGGCAGCGATGAGAGGCGGAATGGCAGGGTCGACCAAGTCCGATCTCTCTGCTTGCAAGCGGGCCGAGTTCCGTCAGCAATGATCCGCAGGCTGTGCGACGATGTCAAAACAAGCCGACACCGTCACTTGAAACAGTCAAGTGGCCTCTCTCCTCATCAGCCGCTATTTCCTCTAGGATGCTCCGGTATCGCGGGAGCTGGCTATGACCGTGGATCGCGTTCAGCGGAGAATGGCTGCCATCCTTGCAGCTGATGTGGTCGGCTACAGCCGCCTGATAGGCAGGGATGAGGAAGGTACTCTTGCGGCCCTGAGGGCCTATCGACAGATCATTGACCGGCTGATTGTGCACCATGAGGGACGGGTGTTCGGCAGCGCCGGAGACAGTGTCATCGCTGAGTTCGCAAGCCCTGTCGAGGCGCTGCGGTGTGCCACCGAAATCCAGTTGGAGATCGATAGACAGAACGTCGGCTTCCCCGAGCCAGGCCGCCTGCGATTTCGCATTGGGATCAACCTTGGCGATGTCGTTGTAGAGGGTAACAACCTCATGGGCGAGGGCGTGAATGTCGCCGCGCGTCTGGAAGCGTTATCTCACCCGGGCGGGATATGTGTATCCGAAGCGATCTATACACAGGCTCGCGATCGGCTGGCGCTCGATTTCATCGATCTTGGCGATCACAAAGTGAAGAATATCGCTCGACCTGTGCACGTCTATCGCGTACCCCTCGCTTCGGAGGAAGAGGTCAGGTCGCCCTTTCGCGGTCTCGACGTCTTCGAATTTGAAAACGCCCACCTCTTCTTCGGCAGAGCGCGGGCGATTGCCGCTTGCACCGAAAGGCTGGAGCAGCTGGCAGCCAACGGCAAAGCATTTTTGCTCATCTACGGGATGAGCGGCTCCGGCAAGTCTTCACTTCTGCGCGCCGGGCTGATGCCTTCAATCACCCGATCCGGCGCAGTGGTCGGCATCAGTTTGTGGCGCCGTTGCCTGATCCGCCCGTCCGAAGGGCCTGATGCTGTCGCCTCGTTGACCGCGGGACTGCTTTGCGAAGGTGCTTTGCCCGAGTTGGCTCTCGAACTGACGGCGGCTGAACTCACTCAACTCTGTCGAAGTTCTCCCGATCGCGCGCTGACTCTGATCCGCCATGCACTCGGCAAAGCAGCCACCGCGGCTGGCTCGTCCCTCTCACAAATACGATTACTGATCGCCATTGATCAGACAGAGGAGCTGTTCACGACGGAGAAGGAACCGGCGTCGCGCGAAGCGCTTTTGCGGCTCTTGGCGGCGTTCGCCGGCAGCGGACTGGTCTGGGTGATTGCGACGATCCGGTCGGATTTCTTTCACCGCTGCGGCGAAGTCCGAGGCTTCTCGGCGCTGAAGGATGGCCTTGGCAGCTATGAGCTCTTGCCGCCGACGGGCCCTGAGATCGCCCAGATCATTCGCGAGCCAGCTCGTGCTGCCGGGCTCCGCTTCGAGGAGCGCGCCGATCTCGGGCGGCTCGATGACGTGCTGCAGGACGCGGCAGCCGCCGATCCCGGATCGTTGCCGCTTCTCGAATTCGTTCTCGATGCGCTGTACGAGGTGGGCCGGGAGCGCCGGATCCTCACCTTTGCTGCATATCGTGCGCTTGGCGGCCTCGAAGGGGCGATCGCGCGCCGCGCCGATGAAGTCGTCGACGCGCTCCCGCCCGACATCCAGGAGGCATTGCCCGCGGTGCTACGCGCTCTCACCACGGTGCGTCCGGGTGATGAAACGGTTACGGCAAGTCCAGTCCTGCTCAGCAAAGTCGCGGGGACGCCGGCACGATTGACTCTCGTCGACGCGCTGATCGCCACCCGGCTCCTGGTCAGTGATGAGGATGCTGCGGGCCATGTCTTCGTCCGCGTGGCACATGAAGCGCTGCTCAGCCGTTGGCCGCGCGCCAGCGACATTGTCAACGCGAATAGGAGCTTCCTTGAGACGCGGGCTCGGCTTAAGGCTGACGCCCACCGATGGCACTCGGACAACGAGAACCGCGAGCTTCTGTTGCCGTCCGGCAAGCGTCTCGCCGAGGGTGAGGAATTGCTGCTGTCGAGACGCGAGGAAGTCGACGATCAAGTCGTTGAATACATCGAGGCGTCGTCGCGTGCCCAGAAGGAGAGAGAGGAGAAGGACCGGCAAGCAGAGCGGGCACTGATCGAGGCTGCTGAAGCAGCAAAACGCGAACGCTTGGAGCGCGAGGCCGACCGGCTCGCGGGAGAGGCTGAGCGTCGGGATCTTGCGGCAACTGCTGCGATCCAGCTGGCACGACGTACGCGCTATGCGGCCATTGTCGCGACAGTGTTGGCTCTCTTGGCTGGAGCAGGCGCATTCGTTGGGTTCAGAGGACAACAGGAAGCAATGCGGCAGGCGGTGCAGGCGCAAATGAGTGCGGACAAGGCCAGGTCGGCCGAGAGCGAGGCTCTCGAAGCGCGCGACCAGGCGCTCCGCAACCAGTCTCTTTCACTTGCGTTTCTTTCGCAACAAACCGCAGCGAGCGGTAACACTGAGGCCGCGATCTTGTTGGCGCTCGAAGCTCTGCCGACGAGCGGATCTGCGTTCGGACGGCCGTATCTCTTTGAAGCGGAGGCCGCGCTTTATAAGTCTTTGTTGGCACACCATCAAACGCGGATCTTCCGCCAGGGTGCCGGTGTGACACATGCAGCTTTCAATCGGACCGGCGACCGCATTGTCACCTCATCCTACGACAAGACGGCACGCATTTGGGACGTCCGGAACGGTACCGAGACGGCAGTTTTGAGGGGTCACCAAGGCGCCGTGGAGAGAGCCGAGTTCAGCCCGGACGGAAGCCGCGTCATTACAGTTGCTAGAGACGGCACTGCGCGCATCTGGAACACCACCTCAGGGGAGCAGCTTTTTGTACTTCAGCCGCTGGGCAATTTTCCTATCGCGACTTTCAGCCCAGACGGCAGCCGGGTGCTGACGGCGGGGGAAGGGATTGATCCGTCACTCTGGGACGCCCAGACCGGAACGAAAGTCCTGACTGTAAAGAGCAATGGAGATTCTTGGGCCGACTTCGTTCCGGATGGCCGCCGCTTCGCAACGGCAAGAGGCAGTCAACGCATCGTTTCTATCTGGAATGTAGAAGATGGCAGGCTGACCCGCGCACTGCAGATCCACACTTGGGCAGACAGCGTCGCATTCAGCCCGGACGGAAGCCGGATGCTCATAAGCACGTGGCAACCAACCAGAAAGGATATTCTTTGGGACGTGTCGAACGAAGTTCAAATAGCAACGTTGGCCGGCCACAAGAGTGACACACAATTGCAAGGCGTGACGTTCAGTCACGACGGACGGGTGATTGCGACAGTATCACTCGATGGTACCGCACGACTCTGGGACGGAGTCTCGGGAAGATCGCGTGATGTGCTCGGCCGGGAGTCCCCGGGGCTCAAACTATTTGACATCGGTCCGGATGAACACGATCAGGAGATGAACAGCGTCTTCAGCCCGGACGATCGCTTCTTGGCTACCGCTTCTATCGATAACACGATTCGTATCTGGGACGTCGAGCGCGCGTCGCTGCTCACCACCATCATCGGCCACGATGCCTTGGTCGAGCACGTGGAATTCAACCCAATTGACAACAGCGTTCTTCTCACTGCATCGCACGATGGCACCGCTCGGCTCTGGGATATCGACGGGGTTCTGACGACTGCGCTCCACCACGAATATCCGCCGACCTTTGCGGTCTTCAGTCCCGATAAGGTGCACCTTTTGACTGGAGGTGGGGATAGCGCAGCGCACCTGTGGGATGTTGTAAGCGGACGTGAGATAGCCCAGCTTGACACAAAAGAAATTGTCCATAGCGCGACGTTCAGCCCTGATGGCAGTCGCGTTGCAACCGCATCTCTTCCGGGCCGAGTTCTTGTTTGGGACGTTGCGAGCAGACGAGCGATCGCTCAGTTCAACGCGCGTGACGGGCTACTTCAAGTTCAGTTCAGTCCGCGGGGAGACCTGTTGGGCTCGAGTTCGATTCGCGGTGCCGCACAGTTGTGGGACACGGCGACCGGCGTCGAAGTTGCCGCCATCAAGACAAGTGGAGCGTTACCGAACGTTGTCTTCAGCCCGGACGGGAATCTCGTCCTCGCCGCGAGGAGCGACAACGCGGCGCACCTTTTGAGAAGGGACGGCTCAGAATTCAAAATTCTCGTGGGCCATCATAGTCCAATCGCCGCGGCGGCTTTCAGTCCGGACGGCCAACTGGTTGCCACGGGTTCGCTCGACCAAACGGTGCGGATCTGGTCGATCAAGGACGGAAACAGTGTCGCGACGTTGAAGGGCCACAGCGACGAGCTGACAGCAGTAACGTTCAGCCAGGACGGTCAGTCTCTGCTGACTGCCTCACGCGATGGAACCGGTCGAATCTGGAGCGTTCCGGCAGGAACAGAAAGGGTCGCTCTCAGGGGACACAGCGGCGCAGTGGACAGCGCGCAATTCAGTCCTAACGGTTTGTATATCGTGACGGCGTCGTCTCAGGATCGCACGGTCAGGCTCTGGGCGGCGCAGTCGGGGCGCGAGATTGCAGTGCTTGCCAGCCGGGAGGACAAAGCCAACCGACCGGCGCTGGTGCGCGCGGCCTTCAATCCTGATGGAATGAGGATCGCAATCGTGTCCGGTGAAGAAAGCGTCCGAATTATCCGCGTCTTCCACACCCCCCAAGACCTCATCGACTACGCCAAGCACACTGTTCCACGCGAACTGACCGCTTGCGAGCGGCGACGTTTCTTCCTTCCTGAAAAAGGCGACGGCCGGAACTGTCCGAGCTGATATCGCTCCAAAGCGCTCCGCGGGTAACGTCGCGATGCGATGGTCGGCGTCAACCATTCCGACCCTAGAGCGAATGTCAGTTTATGGCGGTCAAACCCAGCCTTTGCTGAATTCGTGAACGCCTATCCGAGGGTCGCGTTTCGCCCCAATTGGGACGTTCCGAGACTTAGGGTGAACGGCAGCAGAGGGTCAGCTAAAAGACTACGCTCGCACCGGGCGCGAAGGTCCGCTATTGAATATCCATGGCCCGAAGCTGCCATTCCGCTTCCGGCCCACTACGGTCACTCAAGGATCGCGTTCAGAACAGCTGCTTCTGGTGCTTGTCTGACTTTCGGACCGCGGCGTGCTCGCGCCACTGACGCACGTCGCCAAGTGCTCAGCAGTGATGATTGGCTCGGCATGCTTTGCTGCAGAAGGAGGAGTGTCTCAGTGTGAATTTTGGCGCCGTTAACCCCTGTCGCTATCCGCCTTCACCTTCCTCACCAATGATTGACCAGCCTAAAAAGTGCGAAGCACAGCGAAAGCCTCTATATCGGCAGCCATGGATGCATCGAGCGAACACCAGCTGAACGCCGCGCTTCTCTCGAACACCCAGCGCCTGTCCTTCGACTATTTCCTCAACGAGGCCAACCCGGCCAATGGCCTGGTCGCCGACCGCAACACGCCAGGATCGCCCGCCAGCATAGCCGCCGTCGGGCTCGCTTTGTCGGCCTATCCCGTCGGTGTCGAGCGCGGTTTCATGACTCGCGCCGCCGCCGCTGCACGCACGCTCGCCACACTTCGCTTCTTCTGGAATGCGCCGCACGGGCCGGAGCCTGACGCCACCGGCTACAACGGCTTCTACTATCATTTCCTCGACATGAAGACCGGCCGCCGCGTCTGGAAGTGTGAGCTGTCCACGGTCGACACGGCGCTCCTGCTCGCCGGCATGCTGGCGGCCGGCGCCTATTTTGATGCGGAGGACGAATCCGAGCTGGAAATCCGTCGGCTCGCCGATGCGCTCTACCGCCGCGCCGACTGGCGCTGGGCGCAGAACGGCGGCTCCACCGTCACCCATGGCTGGCGGCCCGAAAAAGGCTTCCTGCGCTACCGCTGGCAAGGCTACGACGAGGCGGTGATCCTTTATGTGCTAGGCCTCGGCTCGCCGACCCATCCGCTGCCGCCCGAGAGCTATGCGGCCTGGCTGTCCACCTACAAGTGGAAAAAGATCTATGGCCGGGAGCTGGTTTATGCCGGTCCTCTGTTCGTCCACCAGTTCTCGCATATCTGGATCGATTTTCGCGGCATCCGTGATGCTTTCATGCGCAATCACGGCAGCGACTATTTCGAGAACAGCCGCCAGGCGGCCTATCTGCAGCGCGACTATGCCGTCCGCAATCCGAAGGGTTTTAGCGGTTATGGCGAGAATTGCTGGGGCATCACCGCCAGCGACGGCCCAGGCCCGACGAAACGTCATATGACGCTCGGCGGCCGCCGCTTCTTCGGCTACCTGGCGCGCGGCGCGCCTTTCGGTCCCGATGACGGCACGCTGTCGCCATGGGCGGCGATTACTTCACTGCCCTTTGCGCCGGAGATCGTCCTGCCGGCACTGCGCCATTTCCACGAGATCGACCTGCACCAGGGCAACCCTTACGGCTTCACAGCAAGCTTCAATCCGACAATCGCGGCCGCCGACGGGCGGCCCTGCGGCTGGGTATCGCCGGACCATGTCGGCATCAATCAGGGACCGATCGCTCTGATGATCGAGAACTACCGATCGGACTTCCTGTGGCGACTGATGCGCCGCGTGCCGGCCATCGCCGCGGGACTGCGCCGTGCCGGCTTTTCGGGCGGTTGGCTATAGCAAGTCCGCTCCCGGCGGTGTGGACAGGGTCCGCGACCGGACTCTGGACGATTTGAGCAACCGCGATACTCAAGGCGCCAGCACGACCTTGCCGGTCGAGCGGCGATCGTCCAGCAGACGATGCGCTTCGCTGGCCTGGCCGAGCGGAAAGCGTGCGCCTGTCGTCACGAGAAGCGCGCCGCCGGCGGCAAGCTGGAAAAGTTCCGACAGGTTCTCTCGCAGCCCCGCGGGCGAAAGCAGCGGCAGCAACGCGAACCTCCTGAGCGACTGGTTGCGGCCGATCATCGCTTCCAGGTCAGCTGTGCTCAGCGCGTATCTGCCGAGCGCGGCAAACACCAACTCGCCGCAAGGCGCGAGTGCGGCGAGCGCTGCCGCCGTTAGCGAGCCGCCGACGGTATCGTAGACGATGTCGACGCCGGCGCCGCCCGTTGCTTCCCGGACTGCGGCGACCCAATCGGCCTGGCTGTAGTCGACCGCGCCATCGGCCCCGAGCGACACGGCAAGATCAAGCTTGGACTTGCTACCAGCAGCCGCGACGATGCGGCTTGCGCCGCCTCGTTTGGCAAGCTGGACAAGCAGAGAACCAACGCCACCGGCAGCGGCCCCGATCAGTACTGATTTGCCGGCTGGCGGGCTTTGGCGCAACAGATGCAGGGCTGTCAGCCCCTGCACCATCAACGCCGTCGCATCCTCAAAGGAGAGCGTTTCAGGCAAAGGCACCGCCAGGCCCGCATCGATCGTCAAATACTCGGCATAGCCGCCGAAGGGGTGGCTTGACGCAAAGAGCGGTGCCGCGACGCGTGCGCCAAGCAGCGTTGCATCGACCCCTTGCCCAATGGTCTCTACAACCCCGGCAGCCTCCACCCCGAGGATCATGGGCAACTGCGGCGTGACCGCGTAGCGATCGGCGCGCATCAGCGCCTCGAAGAAATTCACGCCAGCCGCATGGACGCGGACCAGCACCTCGCCGCCTTGCGGCTCGGGCTTCGGCATGCCGACGACATCAAGAACGTCGGGACCGCCGAAACGGGTGAGTTGAATGGCTCTCATGGCAACCTCGCTATGGCAACGGCTGCTGATTGCCACTATCTGCGAGGCTCGGACTACACACTCATTTCTCCCCTGCTGACCGGAAGGTGACCATGACCGGACCGATCAAGAGACTGCCGATGCTGCCGGCGGAACGCGCCCTGAAAGTGATCTCGGGCCGCTGGAAAGCTGTGATCCTCTATCACCTCTTCGATGGACCTAGGCGGCTGTCGGCGCTGAAATCGCAAGTGCCCACTATCACCCAGAAGGTGCTGATCCAGCAGTTGCGCGAAATGGAAGAGCACGGCCTCGTCAGCCGTGAAATCTTCGCCGAAATCCCCTCGCGCGTCGAATATTCCGCGACGCCGCTTGGCCTCAGCCTCGAGCCCATCCTGCTGGCGCTCTGCGAATGGGGACAGCACCATGCCGACGAGCTGGACGAACAGGATCGCCTGGCCGACTGCATCATCAGGCCAAGGCAGGCGCAGCACGCACCAGCAGCTTCCAGAAATTGAAAAGGGCGGCGCAAGCGCCGCCCCATATCCTTGGGAGGATAGTTCGAAAGGCGATCAGGCCGCCTTGGCTTCCTGGTCGATCGCATCGGCGTTGCGCGCTGCCTTCAGGACCTTGGCCCACCAGGCGACGTCGTTGACGAGCGCGGTGGCGGCCTGGTTCAGGTGTTCCAGCTCCTCGAGCTTCTTCTCACCTTGACGGACGGCGAGGAAATCGCCCCAGGCGATGTGAACCGCCGACTTGACCGGCGCCATCTGCAGTTCGACCGCATGCAGGCGCAGCTGCTCGACGGCGCGCGCGCCGCCGACGCTGCCATAGCCGACGAAGCCGGCGGGCTTCTTGTTCCACTCATTGGCGGCGTAATCGATGGCGTTCTTCAGCACGGCCGTTGGGCCGTGATTGTATTCGGCGGCGGTGAAGATGAAGCCGTCGAACCCGGCGACCTTCTTCTGCCAGCGCTGCGCAACTTCGTTCTGCGACGGCGCCCAGGCGGAGGACGCGACCTCGTCGAAGAACGGCAGCGGGAAATCGCGCAGATCGACGACTTCGACGTCGATGTCGGCATGCGACTTGGCGATCTTGGCGATCCACTGGGTGGGCACGTCGGCGAAACGCGCGGCGCGGGTCGAACCGACGACGATAGCGATTTTGGGCTTGGACATATTGGGAGGCTCTCCATGCAGGAAATAGTGGTATCGTTTGGATACCTGCGATATATGAGTGACTGTCCACGCCAAGCGCAAGGAGGCACTTTTTTGTTACCAAGGCACCCACACCGCTCCGAGGATTGCCGCGCCATCTCGGAACTCCTGCAGCGTGTCGGCGACAAATGGACCGTGCTCGTCGTCGGCAAGCTCGGCGACGGACCGCTGCGCTTCAACGAATTGCGCAGCGCCGTGGGGGGCATTTCGCAGAAGATGCTGACCACCACTTTGCGCGGGCTGGAGCGCGACGGCTTCGTCACCCGCACCGTGTTTCCGACCATCCCGCCGCGTGTCGACTACGAGCTGACCGAGCTTGGCCACGAGCTGCTTGTCCCAGTCAGCGCGCTCGGCGAATGGGCACGCAGGAACACCGATCGCGTCAGGGCGGCACGCGAAAAGTTCGACAGGATGCACGCCTGAAACCCTTGCATTGCAAGACGTTCTCCACCCTATTCAAGTGATGCACCCTGCTGCTGCAGTCGCGTCTGTCGCTGCGGAATTTTTTTGAACCGGCCGGCTCCTGGATCGATTTCGGACCGATCAATTTCCGTGGACCGGCAGAGGCATGGCTGTCTGATCAGGGCGACTGCATAGGGGGTCCGCAGATGCGTCAGACGGCATTCCGAATGCAGGTCCGGCTCTTGGCCGGCTACCGAATGTAGCGCGGTTTTCCGATGTCCAGTTTGCGCCCGCAATGCCGCCGTGGGCTCGCCTACGGAGATCACACCACGCCGTCGGGCCGGGATCGCAAAAGCGCACCCACAACAGCACCGTTCAGCATGTGTTGACGCATTGTCTTCCGGCCGCGCCGCCCTGCTGTCGCCGCATTCGCAGGCAGCACGCCAGGACTCGCACGGAGGTCGCCATTGGCGACGGCCGGCAGGAGCTTGCCATCGTCGGGAATCTGCGAAATCGCGCCGGTCAGCCTTCCGCAGGAACCGCCTTCGGCTTGCCCTCGCCGTCCAGCGCCACCATGACGAAATCGGCGTGGGTGACCTTCTCCATCAGGTCGGAAAGGTAGCGTTGCGCCCAGGCCTCGACCTTGAGCGTCATCGAAGTGCGGCCGACACGTTCGACATGGGTGTAGATGCACAGCGTGTCGCCGATCTTCATCGGCTTGGCGAACGACATCTCCTTCACCGCCGCCGTCACCACGCGCCCCTTGGCGCGCTCGGCGGCGCGGATGCCGCAGGCAAGGTCCATCTGCGCCATCACCCAGCCGCCGAAGATATCACCGGCAGCATTGGCGTCCGAAGGCATGGCCAGCGTCCTCAGCGTCAGATCGCCAATCGGCCGTCCTTCAGCGTAATGCACCATGCGGAATCCCCTCGATATCGACAGGTCCAATCACGTATCGGCATGCCATCGAGGCGTCAACGCGCTCGAAATGTCGCAAGTGCCAGTCATTGCGAAAAGCACGTCCCGGTAGCGGTCGCTTTTTTCACAAGGAATGCCGGAACGCCCGGCGACTTTGGAACGCCGCCACGTCTAGGCTGCGGCCTGAGATTCCGGAGCCGCCCAACTCATCATGCAGACCTATGACTTCATCATCGTCGGCTCCGGCTCGGCCGGCTCGGTCTTGGCGGAGAAACTGTCGGCTTCGGGCCGCTTCTCGGTGCTGGTGCTCGAGGCCGGCGGCACCGATAGGCGCTTCTACGTGCAGATGCCGCTTGGCTACGGCAAGACCTTCTTCGACCCGGCGGTCAATTGGAACTACAAGGCCGAACCCGACCCGGGCCTCGCCGGCAGTGCCGACCACTGGCCGCGCGGTAAGCTTTTGGGCGGCTCCAGCTCGATCAACGCCATGGTCTATATCAGGGGCGCCCGCGAGGATTTCGACGCCTGGGCGGCGGCGGGCAACCCGGGCTGGGGCTATGACGATCTGCTGCCGGCCTTCAAGGCACTGGAAGACAATGAGGCCGGCGCCGACAAATGGCGCGGCGTCGGCGGCCCGCTGCATATCACCGACTGCACGAACGCAGTCCACCCTCTGACCCGGCGCTATCTCGCCGCTGGCCAGCAGGCCGGCCTGCCACTCAATCCGGATTTCAACGGTGCTGCCCAGGAAGGCGTCGGCATCTATCAGATCACCACAAGGAACGGACGCCGCATGTCGGCCGCCCGCGCCTTCCTGCGCCCGGCAATGAAGCGCAAGAACGTCGGTGTCGAGACGAATGCGCTGGTGACCAGGATCCTGTTTGAGGGCAAGTGCGCCGTCGGCGTCGAATATCAGCAGAACGGCGAGACCAGGACTGCGCGCGCCGGCCGCGAAGTGATCCTGTCGGGCGGTTCGGTCAACTCGCCGCAATTGCTGCAGCTCTCAGGCGTCGGCCCCTCTGCCCTGCTCAAGGGACTGGGCATTCCGATCGTTCACGCCAACGAGAATGTCGGCGCGAACCTGCAGGACCATGTCGGCATCAACTACACTTTCAAGGGCAGGCAGCCGACGCTCAACCAAGTCCTGCGCCCATGGTGGGGCAAGCTCATGGTCGGCATGCAATACATCCTGTTGCGCTCCGGACCGCTGTCGCTGTCTATGAACAATGCCGGCGGCTTCTTCCGCACCGACCCGATCGCTACACGCCCCAACATGCAGCTCTATTTCCAGGCCTTCTCGACCGTCATTCCGAAGAGCGGCGAGCGCCCGATCCTGACGCCCGACCCTTGGCCGGGCTTTTCCATCGGCCTGTCCAACTGCCGTCCGTCGAGCCGCGGCGAGATCATGATCCGTTCGAAGAATCCGCGCGACTATCCGCGGATCACGGCCAACGCCTATTCGACCAATGCCGATGTCGACGAAATGCTGGCGGCGGTGAAATTCGTCCGCAAAATCGCCTCGATGCCGGCGATGGCCGAGATCATCGAGGAAGAGGTTTTGCCCGGTCCATCAATCACTTCGGACGCCGATCTGATCGCCGATTTCCGGAAGCGCTCGGGCACCGTCTATCACCCGGTCTCGACCTGCCGCATGGGGCCGGACGCCGCGCGCGCCGTGGTCGACCCGCGCCTCAAGGTGCATGGGATCGAAGGCTTGCGCGTCATCGACGCCTCGATATTTCCCGACAACATCACCGGCAACACCAACGCCGCCTCCATCCTGACCGGATGGAAGGGCGCCGAACTTGTTCTGGAGGATCAGAAATGAAGATCACCGACGTCAAGACCTGGGTTGTCGGCAACCCACCGCCCGGCATCGGCGGCAAATATTTCATCTTCGTCAAGCTCACCACCGATGGCGGCGTCGTCGGCTATGGCGAGGCCTACAACGCCACCTTCTCCGGCCATGTGACGGCGAAGATGATCGAGGACATGGCCGAGCGCTATCTCGTCGGCCGCGATCCGCACGACATCGAGAATTTCTTCCGGCGCGCCTATTCGTCCGGCTTCACCCAGCGCCCCGACGTGTCCGGCATGGGCTGTTTCTCGGCGCTCGAAATGGCCTGCTGGGACATCATTGGCAAGGAGGCCAACAAGCCGGTCTACAAGCTGCTTGGCGGCCAGGTGCACGAGACGCTGCGCTCCTACACCTACCTCTATCCGCACACCGGCAGCGTCCATTCCGAGGATGCGCGCGGCAAGAACGTCTACAACGATCCGGACCTGGCCGCCGCCTGCGCGCTCGAATATGTCGAGCAGGGCTTCAACGCGGTCAAGCTCGACCCGGCCGGTCCCTACACCGCCTTCGACGGCCACCAGCCGCGCCTCGTCGACATCGATCTCTCCGCCCGCATGATCAAGGCGATCCGCGAGGCGGTCGGCACGCGCGCCGACATCCTGTTCGGGACGCACGGCCAGTTCACCGCCTCGGGCGCGCTGCGGCTCGCCCGCGCCATCGAACCCTACGATCCCCTCTGGTTCGAAGAGCCGGTGCCGCCGGACATGCCCGAGGTGATGGCGCAGGTCGCTCGCGGCACCTCCATCCCGATCGCCACTGGCGAGCGGCTGACGACCAAGTTCGAATTCGCCCGCGTCATCGAGAACCGCGCCGCCACCATCCTGCAGCCCGACCTCGGCCGCTCCGGCGGCATTCTCGAAACCAAGAAGATCGCCGCCATGGCCGAGGCCTACCACATCCAGGTCGCGCCGCACTGCTATTGCGGGCCAATCGTCGGCGCCGCCAACATCCAGCTCGCCGTGACGCTGCCCAACTTCCTCATCCTGGAATCGCTGAAGCAGTGGGACGGTTTTCACGCCACGTTGCTGAAGAAGAAGATCGAATGGCAGGATGGCAACGTCATCCCGTCGAAGGAGCCCGGTCTCGGCGTCGAGCTCGACGAGGCGGTCTGCGAGGCGCATCCCTATGGCGGCAAGGACCTGCATCTGCAGATGATGCAGACGCCGTTGATGCCGTGAACGAAAGCTACGCCTTCATCGGCCTCGGCCATCTCGGCGGCAATCTTGCCGCCAGCCTTCTGCGCAACGGCTTCGCCGTCACCGTCTTCGACCGCGATCCGGCCGCCGTCGAGCGCCTCGTGACCCTCGGCGCCGTTGCCGCCAAGAGCCCCGCAGAGGCCGCCGCTCGCGCCGGCAACGCCATCACATGCCTGCCCTCGCCCAAGGTCAGTGAAGCAGTGCTCTCAGGCCCCGGCGGATTGCTCGAAGGTCTGCCCAAAAACGGCACCTGGATCGAGATGTCGACCAATGGCCGCGACGAGATCGTGCGTCTGGCAGCGCTCGCTTCGGCAAAGGGCGTCGAGACGCTGGAGTGCCCGGTCACCGGCGGCGTGCATCTGGCCGCCGTCGGCAAGATCACTGCGCTGGTCGGCGGCGATCCAGCACTCTACGCGCGCCACCGACCGGCCATCGAGGCGATGTGCGCGAAGTCGTTTCTGATGGGGCCGATCGGCTCGGCGGCAGTCATCAAGGTCATCACCAACATGCTGGCCTTCATCCACCTTGTCGCCGCCGGCGAGGCGTTGATGCTGGCCAAGCAGGGCGGGCTCGACCTCGCCCAGTCCTACCACGCCATCGTTGCTTCCTCCGGCAACAGCTTCGTCCACGAGACCGAAAGCCAGCTCGTCCTGAATGGCTCCTACGACATCGGCTTCACCATGGATCTGGCGCTGAAGGACCTCGGCTTCGCGCTTGCCATGGCCGAACAATCCGGCGTGCCGCTCGACCTCGCCACGCGCGTCAACGCAATTTTCGAGCAGGGCAAGCAAGCCTATGGCGGCAGCGCCTGGTCGACCATGATCGTCAAACTGCTTGAGGATGCGGTCGGCACCAACCTGCGCGCCCCCGGTTTTCCCGCCAAGCTGGAAATCTGAGGCGGCTAAGTTTTACAAGCGATTTCAGAGCATTGAGCGGGTCGCCGGATTCGTGCCCGCAACGGCCTGAATCAATTGCTTAACCGCCTGACTCAATACCTTAAGGTCAGCGCCCCGGGCAGGATCTCGAAGGTGGCGGGTATGCGCCCCGGCGACTCGCCGTCTATGTCGACTAGCGCGCCGTTCTTTTCCACATCGCCGAGCGGTTCGACAACCACTTTCTTGCCGCGCAGGATGGTAATTGCCGGATGGTTACGGTGCCGTCCGCCATAGAGCAAGCGAATGTCCCAGATCAGCTTCAGCTTGCCCGCCGCCCGCAGGATGACGATGTCGAACTGCGCATCGTCCAGTTCGGCATCCGGCGCGATCATCATCCCGCCGCCGAAGAACTTGCCGTTGGCCACCGCCACCAGCGCCATGCGCGCCTCGACCGGAGTGCCATCGTCGACGGTGATCCTGACATCCTGGAACCGATAGCGGACGAACTCCACCACGGTGCGCCAGAAGAACAGCGCCTTGGCCGAGACCCTGCCCTTGCGCTTATCGGCGTTGACCGCGCGGTCGGTAGCGCCCGACATGCCGAGGCTGGCGATGTTAATGAAATGGCGGCTGGCCAGCGCGCCATGATCGTCGATGTAGCAGATGCGCCCGGCATCGACCTTGCGCGGCTTGGCCTCGGCAATCAGCTTGAGCGTCGCATCGACCTCGCGCGGCAGGCCGAGCCCGCGGGCGAAATCGATACCGGTGCCGCAGGGCAGCAGGCCAAGCTCGGTCGTGCGGCCGGTTTCGTCGAACGCCTGCAACAGGCCATCGGCCACTTCGCTGGCGGTGCCGTCGCCGCCAGCCGCGATCACCAGATCGAAGCCGCTGGCGGCGAGGTCGAGCGCCAGCCTTTCGGCATCGCCCTCGGCCTGGGTTTCGCGCAGCTCGAAATCGCCGAAATGCTTTTTCAGCGATGCCGCGACCTCCGCCCAATGCCGCTTCAGCCTGCCGCCGCCGGCTATCGGATTGAGAACCACCCCGACTTTCAAGCAACCTCCCCAAAGGCCATCGGAGACGCTTCAGTGCTTGCGTCTCAACTACTTTGCCGGCATTGAAGCCCGCGCTGCCTTGCGGAGCAAGCGCCGAATGTCCGGCAACGCGCGATCAGGGCAAAACAAGGCCGGGTTTCGCCGATCACGGCGATCCATCGAGAAAATGCCTCGCCGCCGCGCTTGGTCCCCGATAATCCCGCTATCCACAGGCCCGGGGCGGTTTCCCCGGACACTTACCCGGCGTACATTGAACCCATCTCAGGCGGCTACCGATCGCCAAGCCGAAAGGCAAAGCGAAAAGGCGGATTTCCTGAGGCCCGTACGGCCCTGAGCGATAGCAGGCTTGCCTGCTAGAGGGACGGAAGCCGAGACCTACGGGGCCGCGGAAAGCGTGCGAACGCCGACGGCGGACCGATGCTGCCATGAAGGACGGCAAAGACCTTCGATGGCACGCTGGGCGAAGCTCGCAAGGGTGGAGATCGGCGTGGTCCGGAACGGACACTACCCTCGGGTGGTGACTGGCAGGACCGTCAAAATCAAGGCCGGCTTGGCGCGACGACTTTGCGGAAGTTGCTGCCGTGACCGTGTCCTGATCTGACAGGGAGGCGCTGGGAGAAATCCCAGCGCCGACTGTTTTTTGGGCTATCCCCACGCACATTGTTCAGCCACGCGCCGCACCGGGCTAACCGTCGCCATGCGCAAGCTGCACACGGTTCTGTCGGCGCTGATCGAGGTCGGCGCCAGGAGCGCGTCTACGACGACTGACGTTTTTCGGTCACAGCCGGCATCTTAGAAACATTCCGTCACGCACATTTCACAATCGCGGCCAAATCCCGCCTTGTTCCGCAGCGATTGGTGCTGTGGGGAAGGCAACATAAAGGGACAAGACCGTGATCAAGACCGCCCTTGTCGCCATGACCATCGTCGGCTGCGACTGCGACGCCAAGCTTTGCGAATATATCGGCGAGACGCCGGCCAAGTGGGCGACCATCGCCGACTGCGAGGCGGCGATGAAAAGCCAGATGCTGCACCAGAAGAATTTCAACTATCCGCTGGTCTCGGGCATTTGCCGCACCAAGGGTTCGGTACCGTCCTCCGAGTTGGCGGCGATAGCCTCGGGGCTCGAGTTGACGACGCCGAGGCAAGCCGCGAGCGACCCGCTGCCGCCTGAACTCAGTCACAGGCCGAGCATTCCCGTCGGATCGCCGGCGACGGCGATGGAAACGGAAGCCGCAAGGCCCGTCGCCTATGAAGCGGCGGTCGATGGCGGCCGCGCCGTGCTCTACCGCACCAAGGCCGGCTACGCCGTGGTCAAGACCGATCTCAGCCGCGCCGCATCCGCGACCGTCGACGTGGCGAAGCGATCGGCAAACTGGCTAGCGGGGATGATGCCGAGCGGGACTGTAGTCCTTCCTACAGCTTGACCTTGAGGTTCTCCCAGAACTTGTCGATCAGCGGCTTTTCGGTTGCAACGTCCTGATCGCCTATTCGTGTGATGAACAGCAGCCCCTGATCGGCAAGGCCGAAGCCGACGATCTCAAAGTCGGCGCTGTCGGTACGTGTCTTCACGGTGGCCTTGACGCCGGTCAGTTCCTTGCCGTCGGCGAGCTTGCGGGTCGTCGGTTCCTGCGTCAGAGTTCCGCCCGCCTGAACGGATTCCCTCGTCATCTCCTGCAGCATCAGCTGGTTGAGAGACACCGGGTTCATCTTGTCATATTCCTGCACCAAGGCGATCGTGCCGAGGGCCGAAGCCATGAGATATTGGGTGATGCTGTCGCTGAGATCGCTCTTAGTGATCGAAATGTTGCTTGGATGAACGAAGGAAAAAGTGGCGCCGGAGAAGGTGGCGAAGTCATTGCGGTCGATCCGCACCTTGCTCGTCTTGCCGCCGGGCAAGGTCACGTCCACGTCCTCGCCGGGGTCGATGTCGACCACCACGCCATCGATCGTCAGCTTGAAGGCTTTCAGGTCATCGGCGCGGGCCAGCCCGGCGCAAGACACGATCACGGCAAGCGCTGCAGCCGCAAGACTCGTTCGCATGGCTTGTCCTCTTCTCTTCAAAGCGGTTTGGCTAAACGCCTTCATTTTCGTTCAACCACATAGCATCCCCTCGTGACGGATAGCGTGGCCGCCTGGCGAAAACCATAGGCCGTTGCCGAAACGGCGTGCCCTCACCCGTCCTTGGAACACGGACTGCTTGGTCCAGAACCGGTAGCCTGGAGTTGATCCGCGATGCGATCCGCCCGGATTGGTCTGTTCATTGGGCCAGCCGAAACTGGCTTCTTCCCAGGGTTCGACCGATCTGGCATATGGTGCACCGCACAATCCGTGCCTCGTCGAAAGTCGCCATCTTGCATCCCACAATCGAAATTATCGGCGCGTTTGCCGCGCTTATCACCACGCTTGGCTGGATTCCGCAGGTCGCCAAGGTGGCGCGCGAACGCCGGGCCGGCGACATCTCGCTGTTCGCCACCGGCTCGATCGCCACCGGCGTTTTCCTGTGGACGCTCTACGGCCTGTTGATCGGCTCGTGGCCGCTCATCCTGGCCAACGGCGTCACCTTCCTGTTCGTAATCGCCATCCTCGGCATGAAGCTGCGCTTCGGCTAACTAGCCTCTCCATCCTTCGCGCCGATCTTGCGCACCAGTGCCGCCGTCGCCAGCATCGCGCCCATATCCGCAATCATCGGCGCGACATGGGTCTGGTAGTCGAGCGGCACCGAAATATCGGGCAGCTCGAAGAAGTCCTTCGGCTGCGGCAACAGCAGGAACCCGTCGCTGCCATCGAGCGCCACGCGCGCCGGATCGTCGGGCCAGGTTTCACCGAGCCATTTCAGCGCCTGCGCCAGCCGGCCGCTCACCAGCGGCCGCGCCGCTTCGACATTGTCGGTGCGGAATTCGTAGGCGGCATCGAGTTCCGAAACGCCGGAGGACAGCTCTTCCATCCTGCTGGCGAACATGCCGCGGAAAAAGCCGACGACCACATTGGCCCGGCGCGTCGCCACCAGCGTGCCGGGGAATGGTGTGATCGTCTCGAAGGCGACGATGACGCCTCTGAATGCCGTTGACGAGCCCTTACCGGTCCCTTCGCGCAGCTCTGCCTCATAAAGCTCGAACGCAAATCCCTCGTAGCGGCCGGAAAAGACATCGTCGAATGATTGCCGGTTGAAGGGGCCAACCGTCTCGCGTGGCAGCCGGTCGAAGGAATTCGGGCGAACGCCATGCTGGTAGCGTATGTCCTGGATGAAGCCGAAGATCATCGGCAGCAGCGTCTCGCGGAAGGATTGCTGCAATCTGGTCGCTGGCTTCACCGCCTGGAAGTAAAGCAGCAGCGCCGCAACGAAACTGCCGAAATAAAGGAACACGTGCGGAGTCGAGAACCATTGCTCGTAGGGGTCGGCGACCTTGTTGAAGAGCCAGGCGACAAGCACCATGAAGACCACCGCCAGGCCGATGAACACCGGCACCCGCCAGCGCACCTGCCGGTAGGCCGACGCCCGCCTGGCCTCATAGTCCTCGATATCCTTCCTGATGCCGGCGATCACCGCCTCGCTCGGCATGAAATCCGTTGTTTCCACCGCCACCCCCGCAAGCCTGCCTCTGCCGTCGTATGATAGCCGCTTTTGCCGGAAAGTCGCCAGCCTGCGGCTTTCACACGCCTGCGAATTGCTCGCCAAAAATCGCCTTCAGCCGGGCGTCGACCTTGTCGCGGATGCCACCCTCCAGCGCCTTAACCGGAACCAGCCGCTCATGGTCGCTGGCGCGCAGCCGCATGAACGGATGCATTCGATAGGCGGCGATCTTGCCGCGCATGCCGAGGTCGGCGCTGACATCGACGGTGAAGATGGAGCCGATACGGCCCGGCCATGGCTGGCGGGCAAAGGCGGTACCGAGAAAATCGCCAAGCCCGTAGGCGACAAGCGTGTCGCCGATCCGCTCGACCGGCTGCACGACATGGGCGTGGTGCCCGGCGATCAGCCCGACGCCGTGCCCGGCCAACTGCCTGGCCAGCGCCCGCGTTTCGGCGCGCGGAAAATGCCGGAACTCCCAGTCCCAATGCGGTACCGCGCAGACAAGATCGACGCCCTTGGCCGTAGCAGGCGGCCACAGCGCCGGGTCGCCTTGCATGGACACGCGGCCCGAGAACTTTTCGGCATCGGCATTGCGCCATAGCGTGAAGGCGGCAAAGCCTATGGTCAGCGGCCCGACCGCAAGCCGCTCGACCGGACCTTTGGCGAGCGTGCCGATGCTGCGGATGCCCAGTCGCTTCAACGCAGCGACCGTCTCATCGAAACCCGCGACGCCCTGGTCGAGCACATGGTTGTTGGCCAGCGACAGAACGAGCTTTTCGCGCGCAATGCCGGCAGCCGCCAATGCCTCGGCGAGGAAGCGTTCGGTCATCGCATGATGCGTGCCGAGCCGCGTGCCCATCACCGCGCTCGGCCGCTCGACGATGGGGCTTTCGCAATTGCCGACCACCAGATCGGCGGAGGCAAGCAACGCCTTGATCGCCGGATCGCAGTCCGGTGCACTGCGATTGGCGACGGCCGAAATATCGCCGACGAACGCCAGCTGCACCATGCGCGCCGGCGGCGGTTCGATCAGCATCCCGGCCGCCGGTGCGAAACCGCCTACGTCGCCACTGAGCGACGGCCGGAGGAAACGCGGCAGCCAGGACAATTTGTAGGAGAGCGGATAGTTCGACACGCGGCGCCCAGTTGTTTGCCTTGTGTAGACTGTCTGCCCGATCGGTTGAAGCGCGTCTGTCGGCAGTCGGCTCCCGCGCCGTCGCATCGTTGCGGTTGAAGACCGGCAGGCGCGGCGATCCGAATGCGTGTATGTTGCGGCAGGATCGCAACGGGAGGGACCCCAATGAAGCGATTGTCGAGCCTGATGGCCTCCGCCGTCATCCTGCTGCTGCCGCTTGTTTCCGCCAGCGCCGCCGCCCCCGATCCGGCAGCCCTGTTCGAGGCCAAGACCGTGGCCGACCGCAATGGCGCGCTCGCCGCGCTCGAAGCTGCCGCCCCCAGTGATCCCGCGTCGGCCTATGCCGCCGGCGCCGGCGAATTCTTCACCGCGCTGGAGATCCTGGCAGGCGGCCTGCACCGCCACGGTTTCGACAGCCCGCAATCCTTCATGCTGCCGCTGATGCGGCTCCCCGTGCCCGACAATCCCAACCCGGAGCCCCTGACCTACGAAGAATTCCGCGCCATCCTGACCGCCTTCCGCGACCGGCTGGAGAAATCCGCCGCCACGCTGGGCTCGGTGCCTGCCGATGCGGATATCGGCATGGCCATCGACCTCGGCCGCCTCGGCATCGATCTCAACGAGGATGGCCAGATCGCGCCGGACGAAAGCGCCGTCGCTATCATGGCGGCCCTGTCGCGCGGCAGTGTGCAAGACACCGCCGCTCCCGCCCTCACCTTCCGCTTCGATCGTGCCGACGGCTACTGGCTGCAGGGCTATGCCGAGTTCCTGATGGCGCAGGCCGATTTCTGGCTGGCGCATGATTTCAGGAGCATGTTCGACGGCTCGTTCCACATGCTGTTTCCGCGCGCCAAACTGCCGCTGCAAGACACGCTCGTTCCGCTCGACGGCGGCATGAACGGCAGCATCTTTTCGTCCGAATGGCGCTTTGCCGATTTCATTTCGCTGGTGCATCTCATCAACTGGCAGGTGGTCGAGCCGGAGCGGCGGCAAGCGGCGCGCCGCCATTTGCTCGAGATGATCCGGCTGTCGCGCGAGGACTGGAAGGCGATCCGCGCCGAGACCGACAATGACCGAGAATGGCTGCCCGGCCCGCAGCAGAAGGGCGCCAACCCGCTCACCGGCCTCGAGGTCGGCGAGGAACAGGTTCAAGCCTGGTTGGCAGCGCTGACCATAGCCGAGGACCTGCTCGAAGGCCGTTTGCTGCTGCCGCACTTCCGCATCGCCGACAAGGGCATCAACATGAAGCGCTTCTTCGACGAGCCGAAACCCTTCGACCTCGTACTGTCGATCACCGGCCCGGCCATCGCGCCCTATCTCGAAAGCGGCAAGATCCTGACCGGCGAGGAGTTCGACCAGATCCAGCGTCAGTTCGGCGGCGCCGGCTTTTTGACTTTCGCGCTTTGGTTCAACTGAGCGGGTACATCTCGGCACGCCACCGCTCCTGACAGCCTTCTGTCAGCAGCTTGACCTGGCCTTGCAGCCCTCCTCACTCCGCTCTTTCCATTTTGGCCGAGTCCTCCCATATTCGGGTCATGGCCAAACTTCCCGACAAGAAAACGCCCTCGGCGGCGCAAGACGACCGTGGCGCGCCGAAGCGGCGCAGCCCGTTGACCGATTTCCTCGATGCCTCGGAGCCGCTGCACAAGGGCGGCTTTGCCGAGGCGCCGCAGACCGAATTCTCCGGTACGCCGCTGACCGGCTCGATCGCCGACTGGGCCGAACAGATCGAGCGCGAGGCCGAGCAGCAGCCGAAACCGAAAGCCGCAAAGAAAATCCCCGAGCGCTCCGCCTCTCCTGGCCGGACGGCGCGTGGCACCTCGATGGGTGGCGCGGCGACGGCCAGGGAGCGCACCGCGGCCGGTCTCAACCCGGTTGCCGGGCTCGACATCTCGCTGGAAGAAGCCGAGACGATGACGTCCAGCGGCGTCACCGCCACGGTGGCCGCGCTCTCCGCGCTCATTGAATCCGGCAATCCCCTCCACAAGGACGGCGTGCTGTGGACGCCGCACCGCCCTGCCCGCCCGGAAAAATCCGAAGGCGGCATCACCATCAAGATGGTATCGGATTTCGAGCCGGCAGGCGATCAGCCGACGGCGATCAAGGATCTCGTCGAGGGCGTCGACGGCAACGACCGCACCCAGGTACTGCTCGGCGTCACCGGCTCCGGCAAGACCTTCACCATGGCCAAGGTGATCGAGGAGACGCAACGCCCCGCCTTGATCCTGGCGCCCAACAAGACGCTGGCCGCGCAGCTCTATTCCGAGTTCAAGAAATTCTTCCCGGAAAACGCCGTCGAGTATTTCGTCTCCTACTACGACTATTACCAGCCGGAAGCCTACGTGCCGCGCACCGACACCTTCATCGAGAAGGAATCCTCGATCAACGAGCAGATCGACCGCATGCGCCACTCGGCGACGCGCTCGCTGCTCGAGCGCGACGACGTCATCATCGTCGCCTCGGTCTCCTGCATCTACGGTATCGGTTCGGTCGAGACCTACACGGCGATGACCTTCCAGATGCAGATCGGCGACCGGCTCGACCAGCGCGCCTTGCTCGCCGATCTCGTCGCCCAGCAATACAAGCGCCAGGACGTCAATTTCGTCCGCGGCTCGTTCCGCGTGCGCGGCGACACGATCGAGATCTTTCCGGCCCACTTGGAAGACCGCGCCTGGCGCATCTCGATGTTCGGCGACGAGATCGAGTCGATCACCGAGTTCGACCCGCTGACCGGCCAGAAGACCGGCGAGCTGAAGAGCGTCAAGATCTACGCCAACTCGCACTACGTGACGCCGCGCCCGACCTTGAATCAAGCCATCAAGTCGATCAAGGAAGAACTGAAGCACCGGCTGCAAGAGCTTGAAAAGGCTGGCCGCCTGCTGGAAGCGCAGCGGCTGGAGCAGCGTACCCGCTTCGACCTCGAGATGCTGGAAGCGACCGGCTCCTGCGCCGGCATCGAGAATTATTCGCGCTATCTGACCGGCCGCCAGCCAGGCGATCCGCCGCCGACTCTGTTCGAATACATTCCCGACAATGCGCTGGTCTTCATCGACGAAAGCCACGTCACCGTGCCGCAGATCGGCGGCATGTATCGCGGCGACTTTCGCCGCAAGGCGACGCTGGCCGAGTATGGATTCCGGCTGCCCTCCTGCATGGACAACCGGCCGCTGCGCTTCGAAGAATGGGATGCCATGCGTCCGCTTTCCGTCGCCGTTTCGGCAACGCCCGGCGGCTGGGAACTGGAGCAATCCGGCGGCGTCTTCGCCGAGCAGGTCATTCGCCCGACCGGCTTGATTGACCCGCCGGTTGAGGTGCGTCCCGCCAAGACCCAGGTCGACGACGTCGTCGGCGAGATCCGCGACACCACCAGGGCCGGCTACCGCACGCTGGTTACCGTGCTGACCAAGCGCATGGCCGAGGACCTGACCGAATACCTGCACGAACAGGGCATCCGCGTCCGCTACATGCATTCCGACATCGACACGCTGGAGCGCATCGAGATCCTGCGCGACCTGCGCCTCGGCGCCTTCGACGTGCTGGTCGGCATCAACCTTTTGCGCGAGGGCCTTGACATTCCCGAATGCGGTTTCGTCGCCATCCTCGATGCCGACAAGGAAGGTTTTCTGCGTTCGGAAACCTCGCTGATCCAGACCATCGGCCGCGCCGCCAGAAACGTCGACGGCAAGGTCATCCTCTATGCCGACCAGGTCACCGGCTCGATGGAGCGGGCAATGGCCGAGACCAACCGCCGCCGCGAAAAGCAGATGGAGTGGAACGCGGCCAACGGCATCACGCCGGAATCGGTCAAGTCGCGCATCTCCGACATCCTGGACTCGGTCTACGAGAAGGACCATGTCCGCGCCGACATCTCGCAGTTCACCGACAGCGCCGGCGCCATGATGGGCAACAATCTCAAGGCCCATCTCGACGCCATGGAGAAACAGATGCGCGACGCCGCCACCAACCTCGACTTCGAGAAGGCAGCCCGCATCCGCGACGAGATCAAGCGGCTGCGCGAGATGGAACTGTCGATCTCCGACGATCCGCTGGCCAAATATGCCGACATGGAAAGCCCGGTTTCGGGCCGCGAAAAGGGCAAGCACAACAAGGGCGTGGCCAAACATCGTACATCAGAGGAACAGGAGCGTTTCCGCAAGCTCGACGAGGCACGTGCCGCCGAAGAGGCGGCCAAGGCTGCCCGGTCCAACCTCTTCCGCAAGCCTAATCTCGACGAGATGGGCGCCGATGGCACCGTACCGGTGAAGAAGCCACTGTTCGCCAAGCCGTCGATTGACGACATGGGCCCGGGCACCGACATGCCGACGCCGGCGGGCGCAGTTTCGCGCTCACTGTTCAAGAAGCAGTCGGCGGCCGAGGCGCACGGCTCCGACTTCGGCATTCCCGGCGAGCCGGTCAAACCGCTGTTCAATAAGAACTCGCTTGACGAGATGACGGTGCGTCGGACGGAAAAGCCGGTCGAAGGAAAGGTGCCGGCAAAGCCCCAGCCGATCTCCCCCCAAGTGGGGGAGATGTCCGGCAGGACAGAGGGGGGCGCGAAGGAACGCGGCGACAAACCAACTGTTCGTCAGCGCGCCGGCATTGGTTCTTACGAGGACCCAGGCGACGCCCGGCGCGAGAAGCGCCGGCCGGGCAAGACCGGCAGGCCGGGGCGGTAGTTTCAGGTCTCCGCGCCACGAAATCGTTCGAAACGCTGGCGGGACGGCGACCCCTCTGTCCTGCCGGACATCTCCCCCACACGGGGGGAGATTGCCAGGTTCAACGCCCGCTCCCTCCTGCATCGCCCCCTTGCCATCTGCCCTGCCCTTGGTGTAGCCATTCGCCACACTCAACGTCCAGAAAGGAGGGCTGCGTGTTTATCGATCACCACCGTCAGCGCGGCCCTGTCTGTGCCCTGCGAGCAAGCTTGCAGGGCTGACCAGGACGGTCCGGGTTTTTCCCGCTTCGATTTTTGGTCTGCCCTTCGTGGTGCTGCAATGCTTGGCCTGATGGCCTGCGGGCGCACCGTCAAAGTGCATTGAGCCGGTACTATCCGGCAGACCAGAGAAATCGATATGGCCCTGATCAGCCTCAAATCCCTCGGCGTCACCATGAGTGCGCCGCTCTTCTCCAACCTCGACCTCACCATCGGCACAGGCGACCGGCTCGGCATCGTTGCCGCCAATGGCCGCGGCAAGTCGACCTTGCTCAAATGCCTGACCGGCGCGATGGAACCGACCTTTGGCGACATCACCCGCACGCGTGGCCTGCGCATCGGCCATGTCGAACAATCCATCCCGGACGCTCTCCTCGATTACAGCTTTCATCAGGCCGTGGCCGACGCCTTGCCCGCCGAGCAGGCTGAGAGCGAACTGTGGCGCGTCGACGTGGTGCTGGATTCGCTCGACGTGCCCGAGCCAATGCGCGAGCGACCGATGTCGGCCTTGAGCGGTGGCTGGCAGAGGCTGGCGCTGATCGCTCGCGTCTGGGTCACCGACCCGGACGTGCTGCTGCTCGACGAGCCGACCAACCATCTCGACCTCGCGAAAATCAGCCAGCTGGAAACCTGGCTGAACGCGCTGCCACGCGAAGTGCCTGTCGTCATCGCCAGCCATGACCGTGCCTTCCTCGACGCCATCACCAACCGCACGCTGTTCCTACGGCCCGAACAGTCGCCGGTGTTTTCCCTGCCCTATTCACGGGCACGCGACGCGCTGGATGACGTTGACGCCTCGACGGAGCGTAAATTCCAGCGCGACATCAAGGTGGCTCAGCAATTGCGCCGGCAGGTGGCAAAGCTGAACAATATCGGCATCAATTCGGGCAGCGACCTGCTGACGGTCAAGACCAAGCAACTCAACCAGCGGGCGGAGCGCCTGGAGGAGGCGGCAGCACCCGCGCATCGCGAGAAATCGGCCGGCGCGATCAGGCTCGCCAATCGCGGGACGCACGCAAAAGTGCTGATCACGCTCGAAGATGCGGCGATCGAAACACCCGACGGCACGTTGCTGTTCAGGACTGGCAAGCGCCATATCTGCCAAGGCGACCGCATTGTCCTGCTCGGCCGCAATGGCGTCGGCAAGTCCCGTTTCGTCACCCTGATCCGCAATGCCATTGCCGAACCCGAAACCGTGCAGAGCGTGAAGGTGACGCCGTCGACGGTGCTCGGCTACAGCGACCAGGCGCTGTCGGGCATGAGCGCTAACGACACGCCGCTGGCGATGGTCTCGCGAAAATACGATGTCGGCGAGCAACGCGCCCGCTCGCTGCTCGCCGGCGCCGGTGTCGCCATCGACATGCAGGAGCGCAGGATCGGCATGCTGTCCGGCGGCCAGAAGGCGCGGCTGATGATGCTGGCGCTTCGGCTTGCCAATCCCAACTTCTATCTGCTCGACGAGCCGACCAACCATCTCGACATCGATGGCCAGGAAGCACTGGAAGCGGAACTGCTGGCTCATCAGGCAAGCTGCATGCTTGCCTCGCACGACCGCTCCTTCATCCGCGCCATCGGCAACCGCTTCTGGCTGATCGAGAAGCGCCGGCTGACGGAGGTCGACAGCCCCGAGGATTTCTTTCGTTCGGTGGCCGAGACAGTCAGCTGACGACAGGCCCAGGGGCCGGCCTGTCGTGGGCAGGCCAAAATTTTCGACGATCTGTAGGATCGCATTTGCCTGCCACGTCCTTGGGATGCCGACACGATGATGCCGGCTTCAATCGAGGAGAAAGCATCATGTCCATTCTGTCATCCATAGGCCGCATGGCGGCCCGCTACGCGGCGAACCGCGCCCGTTACCGCAGCGAGCGCGCGCTCCTTTCACTGCCGATCGAATTGCGCAAGGATATCGGCTGGCCGGAAATCATCGTCGACCCGCAAAACGGCCCTCGGATTTGCAGGGCTCCCTGAGCGAGCGAGATGAAAGCGGCTGCCCGGCCCATTGCGGCAGGCGTGCCATTGACAGGCTCCAGGGCCACTTCAACCGCCGACGGCCGGCGCCTCGGTCGCGGCACTGAAAAAATCCCGTCGGCCATGTAGGATCGCCGCCACTTCATTCGTCCTACGGTTCGCAAGGCCAATCAAATGCAAAGAGGAGCAAAAGATGAACGATCAGCCGCAAACCCAGCCTGCCGCGAAAGTCCTCGGCGGATTGACGCCCTACCTTCAGCTGGACGGCGCCTTCAAGGCCGCCGAATTCTACCAGAAGGCCTTCGGCGCCGAGCAGGTCTTCTTCTATCCGCCGGATGAGCAGGGCCGCACCATGCACATCCACCTTCACATCAACGGCTCGACGCTGATGATTTCCGATTTCTATCCCGAGCACGGCATGTCCTCGGTCAAACCGCAGGGCTACACCATGCAGCTCCATCTCGGCAGCGACGAAATCGAAGCCTGGTGGCAGCGCGCCGTCGATGCCGGCTGCGAAGTTGTCATGCCGTTGCAAGTGATGTTCTGGGGCGATCGCTGGGGCAATATGCGCGATCCCTTCGGCGTCGAATGGGCGATGAACGCGCCCGTGAAAGCCTGAGGCTTCTTCACCGGTAGCACCCGTCCGGCGGCGATTTTGCCGCCGGCCTCGAAGCACCAATCAAGGAGACCCCCATGTCCTATGTCGATGGTTTCTTGCTTGCCGTACCCAAGGCAAGACTCGACGACTACAAGAAGCTGGCCAACACCGCCGGTGTCGTCTGGAAGGAGCATGGCGCGCTTGCCTATGTCGAATGCGCCGGCGACGACGTGCCCTATGGCGAACTTACTTCGTTCCCGCGCGCCGTGCAGGCTACGGACGACGAAATCGTCATCTTCGCATGGGTCGTCTATGAATCCAGGCAGAGCCGCGACGCAGTGATGGCAAAGGTGATGGCTGATGAGCGACTGAAGGGTGACTGGTCCACCATGCCCTTCGACGTCAAGCGCATGATCTTCGGTGGCTTCCAGCCCTTCATAGAGCTGTAGGCGTCTCAATTAGGGTGGGTCGAGATCGAAGCACCCTAATTGAGTTTGTCCAGCAGCGGCTTCAGCCTGTCGCCATAGCGCTTCCACAGGTCGACTGACCCCTGGTACATCGGCTGGCGCACCTGCGCTGCAGAGGCCGTGCGCACGGGACGGTCGGTCTCGTGGAACGACAGCACCGCATCGTCCCAAGGCAGGCCGAGATGGGCGATCAGCGCCCGCGTCTGGCCTTCCTGGTCGGCGACGAAATCCTCGTAGCGCACATCATGCACGACGCCCGGCAGCACGGTGCGCCAATGCGCCATGATGTCGGTGTAGAGATTGTGGAAGTCGGCAAGCTCGCCAAGGTCGTAGCCATAGCGATGGCTGTCGCCGCGGAAATGCACCTTGTAGATCGACAGGCAGGTCGCCGCAGCATCTCGCGCGCAATGGATGATCTTCGCCTTGGGCAGCATCAGATGGATGAAGCCGACCAGCAGGAAGTTGCCTGGCATCTTGTCGGTGACGTGCCGGAAGCCGGGATAGCGGGCGTGCAGCATATCGAGATAGGCTTGGCCCGCCTCGGCGAAGGCCTTGTCGGGCATGTCGGCGATCCCCCATGGAAAGCCGCCTTGCATGCTCATCGGAAACTGCTTGCCGACCGCCGTCTTCAGGATGCTGAGCTCGCCGGCGCCATAGACCTGGGGGTGGCTGGCGATGATCTGCTCGACCAGCGTGGTGCCTGAGCGCGGCATGCCGACGACGAAGATCGGCGTATCGCCGGCGATTTCGCTTGGCTTATGCTTGTCGAAGAAGGCCTTGTCGAAGACCGCCTTCATCGCTTCGAATTCGTCGCGCGTCCTCGCCGCATCGTAGGCGATGCCTTGGCGTCGGATGGCGTTGCCTTCGGCGAAATAATCGAAGGCGCGGCCATAATCCTTCAGATCGTCATTCGCCTTGCCGAGGCCGAACGAAAGCTGCATGCGCGCCAGGCTGCCTGCCGGCGCCTTGGTATGCTGGGCCTCCATGCCGGCAAGCTCGGCGTCGCGCTCCTGCTGACGCTTGACCTGCGTCAGCAGCAGCCAGGCCTTCGCCATGCCGGGATCGATCGCCAGCGCCTGCCGGGCGAGATCGGCAGACTCGCCAAGCTTGCCTTTTTCCATCATGCCGACGCCCAGCCCATACAGAAGTTCGGCATCCTTCGGCCGGAACGTCAGCGCCTCGCGGAAGACGGCGAGCGCCCCGTCCAGCCGGCCCGCTTCCTGCAGCGTTTCGGCAAGCCCGATGCGGGCACGGACATGGAACGGGTTGCGGCCGATTGTGCCGCGATAGATCTCCTCCGCGCCCTCGAACTGGCCGAGCTGCTTCAGCGCCGAGCCGAGATTGTCGCGCGCCGCAAGCTGGTCCGGCCGGATGTCCACTGCGCCACGGAAGAAATCGACGGCAGCAGCGACACGGCCAAGGTCGCGCATGACCGTGCCGAAATTGTTGAGGAAGTCGGCATTCTTCGGCTGCAGGGTCACCGACTGCTCGATGAGATCGAGCCCTTCCTCGCTTCGCCCGATCTGATGCAGCAAAAGCCCGAGGAAATGCAGCGCGGCGGCATGGTTCGGCTTCTGCGCCAGCACCTGCCGATAGAGCGTCTCGGCCTCTTGCCGGCGCCCGGTCTGGTGCAGTTGCAGCGCCTGCTGCACATACCGGTCGAGCACCGTGGGCGGCTGCCCTCCGGAACCCGATCTGGCGCCCGCCCCCGCCGCTCTTCTCTGATCTCTGTTAATGGGAAACCTGCCGTGTTTGTCCGCCAGCCGGACCTAAGCCATACGGCCGTCAGTTTCAAGACGCACGGACATTGCCGCGCGGGTCATGACACCTGGCGGGCACGTCGCGCCCATCTCCCGCCAAACGGAGAGATGGGGACGCCTGTTTGTGGACGCTTGCAGGATGGCGAGATCCTGCGTCGTTCAGCACGGGCCGTCGCCGACGATGCGATAGTCCGCCGCGCGAGCCTCGCATTCGTTCGGGAAGGTACGCAGTTCGCCACGGCGGCGGGCACAGACCGGAGCGTATTCGCGGGTGCAGAATGTCTGCTCGTCACCACCGCCGCCGCCGCCGTCGCGGCATGGGCCATCTCGCACGATGCGGTATCCGGCCCGATCGGCAAGGCAGGCATTGGCGAAGGTCTGGCGGTCGCCGCCACGACGGGCGCAGACCGGCTCATATTCCCTGGTGCAGAATTGCGGCTCCGGCCTTGGTGGGCGCGGGCGCGGACCAGGCCCCTCGTCCACCACCACGGTGCAGGCCGCCAGAAGTGCCGACAGGAACAGGAGAGCAAAACCGTGTCGCGAGAACAATGTCGCAAGAAATTTCATGAATATCTCCCGGCGCATGCCCCCGAACCGGAGGTTCGGAAAGCATCATGTGCAAAATCAGAGTCCCAAAGCCCCCGTCACGACGCAAAACACGCCTGCCGATCCTCGTCATTCCCCTGCCAAATGCAACCCCCGTTTGTCGGAAGTCGCGAACGCATGGAGCGTCGTTCGTGGAGCCCCAGGCACCATGGCGCTCGCGCTGGACCATGCGCGAACAAGCTCTGGCCGATGACCGGACCGGAGGCCAGGTCTATCGAAGCCTTGCGTTGCGATGCGCCCATCGGGGTGCCTCGCGGCCCCTATCTTGCAACCATCACGTTTCCGTGCGATAAATTTTGTGTTCGGGCATTTGCGACCCGGAGAGCGGAACGTTTTGGACGACCTTTCCCCGATACTGTGAATCTCTGACGGCCCCGTTTTCGGCGGGGGGTTTGACTATGCGCCAATGCATGACTGCCGAAGCAACCACCGGGACTTGCCCACGGCGCCAGGCGGCGGGCAAACCACAAGACTGACACGGGTGAAGGAGTTTCCCCAATGGCCCAGACCGGCACCGTTAAATTCTTCAACGCGACCAAAGGCTTCGGCTTCATCACGCCCGATGGCGGCGCCAAGGACGTGTTCGTCCACATTTCGGCGATCGAGGCTTCGGGCCTGCGCACGCTGGTCGACGGCCAGAAGGTCACTTTCGACGTCGAGCCCGACCGCATGGGCAAGGGCCCGAAGGCGGTCAATCTCCGCGCTGCCTGATCCGTCTGACCGCGTTCGTCCACGCGGACCAGCGAAGCAAGCTGCAAGGTCATGAACCGGCTTCCAGGCCGGGATTGAGTTTTTGAAGGCGCGACGGTCACCCGTCGCGCCTTTCCCATGCCGCTAAATGCTTGCCGGCGCGTGCAAAAACTTTCTCTTGCCGATAGCGCTAAAATAAAGGACAAATTTCCATTCGGGCATTTGCCGGCCCGAGACTGGAGTTTATGGGATCAAAGGGAGCTTCCCATGCCGCAGACCGGCACCGTCAAATTCTTCAATCATGCCAAAGGCTTCGGCTTCATCACGCCGGACGATGGCGCGAAGGATGTCTTCGTCCATATTTCGGCCGTGCAGGCGTCGGGTCTTCCCGGTCTGGAGGATGGGCAGAAAGTGACATTCGACACCGAGCCGGACAAGCGCGGCAAGGGTCCGAAGGCCGTCAATCTGTCGATCGGCTAAGCCGGCTCAGGACAGATCGGACGGAGGCTGATGAGGCGGGTCCAGTCCCGCCCGACATGTGGTTTGACGCGTGCGTTTTGATCCATCCGGCGAATTTTCGTTCAGCCCCCGTTCAGCCACGGTCTTCTACTAATCTTCGCTAAAACCGGTCCGCATCCCCTGAAATTACCCGGGCCGGCACGAAGGAGACCGAAATGAACCGAATTCTCAAGACCGCCATCCTGTCCGCGGGCATCGCCGCGACCACTTTGGCCACCTTGCCTGCGGCCAATGCCGATGACTGGCGCTGGCGCCGTCATCACCATAACCATGGCGACGCCCTCGCCGCCGGCGTTGTCGGCCTTGCGGCCGGCGCCCTGATCGCGGGCGCGCTGAGCAATCCGCAGCCCCGCTACAGCTACTACGACGACGATTATGACTATCGTTATGTGCGGCCGGCGCCGGTTCGTCGCTACTATGTGGAGCAGCCGCGTGTCGTCTATGCCGACCGCTACGCGGAACCGTGGACCCGCGCCTGGTACGAATACTGCTCGGACCGTTACCGGACCTTCAATGCCCGCACGGGCACCTTCATCGGCAATGACGGCGATCAGCATTTCTGCGTCGCCAACTGAGGCGGATTTTCTGTTTCGTACCAAAGCGCCGCCCATGGGGTGGCGCTTTTTTGTTCAACGGCGATGGTATCTGCCGTCAGGTCAGGAACGGATTGGTCCGCCGCTCCTCGCCGAAGCGGCCACCCGGACCATGGCCGCAGATGAAGCCGATGTCGTCGCCGAGCGGCAGAAGCTTCTCCTTGATCGAGGCGATCAGCGCCGCATGGTCGCCGCCGGGCAGATCGGTGCGCCCGACCGAGCCGCGAAACAACACGTCGCCGACATGGGCGAACTTGGCCGCCCGGTTGTAGTAGACGACGTGCCCCGGCGCATGACCCGGACAGTGTAGGACTTCGAACGAATGCGCTCCGAATGACACGGTCTCGCCTTCGGTGAGGAAACGGTCGGGAATGCAATTGCGCACGGCATCGGTGATGCCGAAGCGCTTTGCCTGGTTCTCCAGATTGGCGAGCAGCGGCCGGTCGGCCTCATGTGGGCCGATGATGTCGACGCCGAGCGCCTCCTTCAGCTCCATCGCACCGCCGGCGTGATCGATATGGCCGTGCGTGATCCAGATCGCAGCAGCGGTGATCGCATTGTCCTGCAAAACCGCCAACACCTTGTCGATGTCGCCGCCCGGGTCGACGACGACACCTTGTTTGTCGTCCATGTCGAACAGGATCGTGCAGTTCTGCTGGAAGGGCGTGACCGGCACGATACCGGCATTGAGCTGACCCATGTCTGTCCTTTCGCTGCATTGGAGCGCGGCGTCCTCTCGGACGCGCAACAAGCTCCAGCTTTGTGAAACCGGCTCTGATGTAGAGCCACATGCGAACCGCGTCCACCGCCGGCGGCCATCTCGATTGGCCGAAAAACAAATGGGCGGCCGAAGCCGCCCATGCGAAAAGCCTGATGTCTCGATGCTTACTTCTTCATCGCATTCATGACCGCGCCGATGATGCCGGTCAGGATGGCGCCGCCGCCAGCGCCGCCGACGATGTTCTCCAGGTTCAACGCGCTGCCCAATCCGCCCGCTGCCGCCGCTACCGCAGCCGGATCGACCGCACCGCCGCCGCCGAGTAATTTGTCGAGGATTAGCGCGCCGCCGACGCCGCCGACAGCCCCGCCCAAGACTTTGGTCAACTGTCCCATAGCCGCGTTCTTGAGCGCAACACCGATCGCCTGGCCACCGATGACGCCTGCAATCACCTGAACAATGATCGGAAGAAGCGTGTTCATGTCCATATTTCCAGTCCCTCCATGACTGCCAGCCTCCCGGGCCGACGCCATCATGAGACGCTGAATTGGGTGAAAGTCAAATGCAGAGATGCTGAAATAAAAGGGGCGGCTCGAAAACCGCCCCTGCTTGACAAAAAAGCTGTGACTTTCGTTATTCTGCAGCAATCGCATGCTTTGGTTGCACTGCAGCAGAATAGTCATTCATCAATGACTTGGCGATCTCGCCGACCTCGAATCGGTAGGGTCCGATCTCCGCCACGGGCGTTACTTCAGCCGCCGTCCCGGTGAGGAAGCACTGCTCGAAGCCTTCGAGTTCTTCCGGCATGATGACGCGCTCGATCACCTCGATCCCACGATCCTTGGCAAGGCCGATGACCGTGCGCCGGGTGATGCCGTCGAGGAAGCAATCGGGCTTCGGCGTGTGGATCTTGCCGTCCTTGACGAAGAAGATGTTGGCGCCGGTTGCTTCGGCGACCTGGCCGCGCCAGTCGAGCATCATGGCGTCGGCATAGCCCTTGGCCTCGGCTGCATGCTTGGACATGGTGCAGATCATGTACAGGCCGGAGGCCTTCGATTTCGACGGCGCGGTGCGCGGGTCGGGGCGGCGCCATTCCGCCATGTCGAGGCGGATGCCCTTCAGCTTCTGCGCCGGGTCGAAATAGCTCGGCCACTGCCAGATGGCGATGGCGCAGTTGATGCGGTTGTTCTGCGCCGAGACGCCCATCTGCTCGCTGCCGCGCCAGGCGATCGGGCGCACATAGGCGTCCTGAAAGCCTTGCTTCTTCAAGAGCGTGCGGCAGGCGTCGTCGAGTTCGGCGACCGAATAGGGTATCTTGAAGCCAAGCAGGCGCGCCGATTCATGCAGGCGCTCGGTATGCTCGGTGAGCTTGAATATCTCGCCGCCATAGGCGCGCTCGCCCTCGAAAACGGCACTGGCGTAGTGCAGGCCATGGGTCAGCACATGGACCTTGGCGTCGGCCCATTTGACGAACTCGCCGTTCATCCAGATGAAGCCGTCCAACTGGTCAAAAGGAACGGATGCCATGATAACCTCCCGCGGGTGCCACCCCGCATATCGTTGTATCGTTGTGTGTTTCGTGTCAGCCGCACCGGGCGACCGGGTTCTCAAAGCGTAAGCGGATATTTAAGCTCTGGCAAACTCAGGAAGTTCCGGAAAAACGGCATCCTCTTGCCTTTTCGTTCGCAATCCGCCGAAAAGCTTGTCAAAAATTACCATTGCCGGGAAATTGCGTCAATAGTACTGACATAATTCCCCTTCGCATGGAGACGAGATGACGGATCGAAGCCCCGCAGCCGGAAAACCGATCAGGACGGCGATCACCAACGAGGACGGCATTGACTTCGCTATCATCGAACTGTTTTTCTTTGCCTATCGCGACTTTACCTCCGATCCCGATCAGATCCTGGCCGACTATGGCTTTGGCCGCGCCCATCACCGCGTCCTGCACTTCGTCAACCGCAGGCCGGGCCTGACGGTGGCCGAGCTTCTCGACGTGCTGAAGATCACCAAGCAGAGCCTGGCGCGCGTGCTCAAGCAGCTGATCGACACCGACCACATCGTCCAGCTGCAGGGTCCTCGCGACCGCCGCCAGCGCGAACTCTACCCGACGGCCAAGGGCCGCGCGCTGGCGCTGGCGCTGGCGCGGCCACAGTCACGCCGCATCCGTGCTGCATTGGAGGATTCCGGAACCAACGAACGCGCTTCGATCGAACGCTTCCTGGAAGCGATGGTCAATCCGGAATTAAGAGCGCAGATTGACATTGTGCCTGCGAAAATATCGGGGAAGAGCCATGGAGACCATTGAGAGGGTTGATCATCCGACTGCACCGGACGATGACGCACCGCATCTGCTTGTGGTCGATGACGACACCCGTATCCGCAACCTGCTGAAGCAGTACCTGTCCGAGAACGGCTTTCGCGTCACCGTCGCCGGAAACTCCGGCGAGGCCAGGCGAAAGCTTGCCGGTCTCGATTTCGACCTGCTTGTGCTCGACGTCATGATGCCGGGCGAAACCGGCGTCGATCTCACCAAGGCGCTGCGGGCGGAAAAGAACGTGCCGATCCTCATGCTCACCGCGCTGTCCGAGACCGACAGCCGCATCACCGGGCTCGAGGCCGGCGCCGACGACTATCTGCCGAAGCCGTTCGACCCGCGCGAGCTGATCCTGCGCATCAACAACATCCTGCGCCGCGGCGGCCCGGCGACGACGCCAAAGGTCGAGCAGCTGGTGTTCGGCCCCTATACGTTCCAGATCGCCAGGCGCGAATTGAAGCGTGGCGGCGAAGCGCTGAAACTGACCGACCGCGAGCAAGAGATCCTGGCGATCTTCGCGGCGCGGGCCGGCGAGACGATCCCGCGCCATGAACTGGTCGGCGACGATTCGGAAGTCGGCGAGCGCACCATCGACGTCCAGATCAACCGGTTGCGCCGCAAGATCGAGCGCGATCCGTCCAACCCGGTCTGGCTGCAGACGGTGCGCGGTATTGGGTATCGGCTCAGCGTGGAATAGAGTGCCGCCTGCGGCCCGACTGGCTGCGGACGAGTGAAAAGGGCGAATGGCGACCACGCAACTGGAAAGGCCGGGAATTGGCGGCTTCAGTGATCGCTTGATGCGAAAACTGAAAGCCATGCCGCGCGCCTGGAACCGGTTCTGGCGCCTCGTTGCCCTTTACATGCCGAAGCGGCTCTATGCCCGCTCGCTGATCATCGTCATCGCGCCGATGATCCTGTTGCAGTCAGTGGTCGCCTTCGTCTTCATGGAACGCCACTGGCAGACAGTGACGCAGCGCCTGTCGCAGGCGACCGTGCGCGACATCGCCGCCATCATCGACATGATGGAGACCTATCCGCACGATGCCGACTACGCCAACATCATCCGCATCGCCCAGGACAGAATGCAGCTGAAGGTCGACCTGCTGCCGCCCGACCCGCTGCCGCCGCCCGGCCCAAAACCGTTCTTCTCGATCCTCGACGAGATCCTTTCGGCCGAGATCACAAGGCAGATCAACCGTCCGTACTGGATCGACACCGTCGGCAATTCCAACATCGTCGAGGTGCGCATCCAGCTCGAGGGCAAGGTGCTGCGTGTCTTCGTGCGTCGCAGCCAGGCCTACGCCTCGAACACCCACATTTTCCTGATCTGGATGGTCGGCACCTCGCTGGTGCTGCTGATGATCGCCATTCCCTTCCTGCGCAACCAGATCCGGCCGATCCTGACACTCGCCGAGGCCGCGGAAAGCTTCGGCAAGGGCCGGCCGATGCCGCGCGACTTCCGCCCCCGTGGCGCCGAGGAAGTCCGCCGCGCCGGCTTTGCCTTCATCCAGATGCGCGAGCGCATCGAACGCCAGATCGAGCAACGCACCGCCATGCTGACCGGCGTCAGCCACGATCTCAGGACCATCCTCACCCGCTTCAAGCTGCAACTGGCGCTGGCCGGCGGCAAGACTGAAACCAAGGCAGCCCTCGACCAGGACATCGACGACATGCAGTCGATGCTCGAAGGCTATCTCGCCTTTGCCCGCGGCGAGGCCTCGGAAGACCCCGGCCGTTTCGATCTCGATGCCTATTTCCAGAAGCTCGGCGAGGAGGCCGCGCTGCGCAAATGCAAGCTGTCGACCACGCTTGTCGGCGATCCCGACGTGCATGTACGGCCCAATGCCTTTGCCCGCTTGCTGTCCAACGTCATTGGCAATGCCTTCCGCTACGCCAAAACCGTCAAGATCAATGCCAACCATGGCCGCGGCTCGCTGGTCGTCACCATCGACGACAATGGGCCGGGCATTCCGCCGGGCAAGCGCGAGGACGTGTTCAAGCCTTTCGTGCGGCTTGACCAGGCGCGCAACCTCGACGCCAGCGGCACCGGCCTCGGTCTTTCCATCGCCCGCGACATCGCCCGCAGCCATGGCGGCGACATCACGCTGGAAGACAGTCCGCTCGGCGGTCTGCGCGCCATCATAACGGTTCCCGCATGATCTGCAGGCAAGGGGGCTTCATCCGCCCGTCATGAAACCATGGTGAAGAGCGCGCATGAAGCGCGCGATTTCATTTGATTCGGCTCTGACGCCTCACTTCGACGCCGTGCCCGCCCGGGTGCGCTGGAGCGAAGCGAGGGCTGCCGCATGGTCGCCGTTCCGGCATCGTGTCAAGGCAAAAGACGACCTTTCCAGCAAAGGGCCGCCATGCGCATATTGATGGTCACCGACGCCTGGCGCCCGCAAGTCAACGGCGTCGTCCACACGCTGGAGCGGCTCACCGAAACGTTGAAATCCTTCGACGTCGAGGTCGGCTTCCTGACGCCGAACATCTTCCGCACCTTGCCGCTGCCGACCTATCCCGACATAAGGCTGGCGCTGACGACGCCCGGCCATGTCGCGCGCCTGATCGAGGCCCGCAAGGCCGACCACATCCACATCGTCACCGAAGGTCCGCTGGGCATCATGGCCCGCCGCTATTGCCGCAATGCCGGCCGTCCCTTCACCACCAGCTATCACACGCGCTTTCCCGAATATCTCAGCGCGCGCTTGCCTGTCCCGGAAAGCTGGACCTATCGCTGGCTGCGCGATTTCCACAATTCAGGACAAGGCACCCTGGTCGCCACCCAGTCGCTTGCCGATGATCTGGCGGCACGCGGCTTCAACAAGCTGAGGCCCTGGACGCGCGGCGTCGACACCGATCATTTCCGGCCGGAAAAGCGCAAGGATCTGGGCTTTCCCGGTCCGGTGTTCCTCTGCGTCGGCCGCGTCGCGATCGAAAAGAACCTGACCGCCTTCCTCGACCTCGAACTGCCCGGCAGCAAGGTCGTCGTCGGCGAAGGGCCGGAACTGGCCAAGCTCAAGGCGCGCTATCCGAACGCGCATTTCCTCGGCCACCGCCCGAATGACGAACTGGCCGAGATCTATGCCTCGGCCGATGTCTTCGTCTTTCCGAGCCGCACCGACACGTTCGGCAACGTCATCATCGAAGCTTTAGCCAGCGGCACGCCGGTCGCCGCCTATCCGGTTACCGGGCCAATCGACATCGTCGGCGACGGCGTCGGCGGCGCGGTGTCGAACGACCTGCGAGAGGCGTCACTCGCCGCCCTCAATGTCGACCGCGCCGAAGCGCGCGAACGCGCCATGCGTTACAGTTGGAAGGCTTGCGCGGAAATGTTTCTCGATACGGTCGAGGAAGCACTGGGGACGACGCGGAAGCTGGCCGCCTGACAGACCTGGCGCGCAGGATGCATTGAGATTCAGGTCAGGCCGAGCTGAGAATGGTGGGCGCCGAGAACCGGAGCGGCGCGTACTTTTGGGTACGTGAGCACCGGAAGCACAGGAGACCGCCGTTCGCAAGCCGGCCTCACCTGAATATCAATGCATCCTAAAACAGCCGGCCGCCATCCGGCACCTTGCGCTCGATCGCGCCGAGTGCCACGGCTCCCTCCTCGTCGGGAAAGCCGAGCGTCAGGACTTCCGACATGAACGGGCCGATCTGGCGCGGTGGGAAATTGACCACCGCGAACACCTGCCGGCCGATCAGCGTTTCCGGCGCATAGTATTTGGTAATCTGCGCCGAGGATTTCTTCACCCCGATCGCCGGACCGAAATCGATCTTCAGCTTGAACGCCGGCTTGCGTGCTTCGGGAAACGGCTCCGCCTCGATGATCGTGCCGGCGCGGATGTCGACACGGTCGAAATCGGCAAAGCTGATCTCGGGCTTGCGTGCGTTGCTCGAACTCATTCGGCTCAGGCGTTTCCGTAGGTCTCGAACAACACGCCAGCGAGCGCGTCCTTGGCCGAGGTTCCCGACCAGACGACGAACTGGAACGCCTGGAAATAGCATTCGCAGGCTTCCAGCGCCGACGACAAAAGCACTTCGACCTGCTGGCTCGACGGCTCGACTCCGCCGGCCAGCAGCAGCGACTGGCGGAACATGATCGCGCCTTCCTGCTCCCAGAGGTCGAAATGGCCGAACAGCATCTGCTCGTTGATCAGCGACAACAACCGCATCACTTCGAGCGCGCGTGCCTCCGGCACCTTGATATCGAAGGCGCACGCCAGATGCAGCGCCTCAAAATCCTCCATCCAGGAGAATGAGACATGATAGTCGGTCCAGCTGCCGGCTACCGAAATCGAAATCTCGTCGTCGCCTGCCCGCTCGAACGACCAGTCATTGTTATGCGCCACCTGTTCGATGACGTCCACCGGGTGGATTTCGCGGGAGAATTCGAGTTCGAGAAGTTCCATGGAATGCTTCCTGTCGTTCTGGGAGCGCCACCACACGCTCCGCGGGAGAGGCACACACAACGAACAATCTTGTCTAGAACTCGGACGGCCAGGACTGTCTCAAACGCAAAGACCCCAGACCGGACCCCACCGCCCGGCGCATGACCCTGCTCCGAATCATGCAACAAATTCAGTCTATTGATCGGGAGTCGCGTGAACAGCCCAATTTTTCGCACTGCGTCATTCGCATGTGGAAAGGCGCTGTCACAAAGATTCATGCAATGCCGGTAAGCGATTCACGGCAAAGCGCTTTTTCGGCTCGTGCTTTGTGGAAAAGTTTAAGATTATTTTTTTGATCTGGGCTTTGCCGCCGCCGCCGGTGCGGCATGTCCGGTCAATTCGGCAAGCTTCGCCTCCAGTGCTTCGATGCGCGCAGCAAGGCGGGTGTTCTCTTCCCGCGCCTTTGCGGCCATCTCGCGCGCGGCTTCGAATTCCTCGCGCTGCACCACGTCCATCGAGTTCAGGACGCGCTCGGCCTGCCCCTTGAAGGCGGTCTCCACTTCGCGTCGAACCCCTTGAGCGGCGCCGGCGGCGTCCGTCATCAGCTTGGCGAATTCATCGAGAATGCGGTTCGGTCCGGTCGACATGGCAAATCCTCGCTTGCTTGGTTTGACGTAGTGGCGCCGCGCGTGGAATGCAAGGACGTTGAAGCTGGTGCGGCATTGCACCTCGATAGGCTGGCCTGTACGTGATGGCGCCACGTCGCCTATTGTAGTTCTTTCAAGTCGACTTGCGTCAAGCAACGAGTCGCTCTCAATCAGGGTTCAACCAATGGCAACGCCTCCGCGCCGACCGACAAATCCGATGGCAGCCGCAGAGGCCGCCTTCAAGCCGATCAAAAAGCCGACGCCGCCAATTCGCGAGCCCGCGGCTGCACCGAACGTCAGGGAGCTTGTTTCGATCAGGATCGATCGAGCCGTGCTCGACCATTTTCAGGAAGATGGTCCCGGGTGGCAGGACAGGATCAATGACGCCCTCAGGCAAATGGTCGCCGGCAAGCCGCAGGGTTGAGTCCGCCATCGGCGACGACTAGGGCAACCTCCACCTTGCCTTGACCCTGCCAAAACCCTGCCGCATGGTCCGCGCCCAAACGTGACCACACCCTTGGAGACCCTGTTGAGCGAATATTTCCTGCTGCCGCTGGCCTCCCTGCCCTTTCCCAACATCAACCCGGTCATCGTCCAGATCGGGCCGCTGGCGGTGCATTGGTATGGCGTCGGCTATATCGTCGGCATTCTCTTCGCCTGGTGGTACGCTAAGCGGCTGGCCACCAATGCCAGATTGTGGCCGGACGGCGTCTTGCCGATGAAGCCCGAAGATCTCGACGATTTCATTGTCTGGGCAGCCATCGGCGTGGTGCTTGGCGGCCGTACCGGCTATGTGCTGTTTTACGACCTGGCGCGCTACATCGCCCACCCGCTCGACATCTTTGCGGTTTGGCAAGGCGGCATGTCGTTCCATGGCGGCCTGCTCGGCGTCATCCTCGCCATGACCCTGTTTTCGCTCAAGCGCGGCATCCGCACCTGGTCGCTGTTCGACGTCGTGGCGGCCGGCGTGCCGGTCGGCCTCGGCCTGGTGCGCGTCGCAAACTTCATCAACTCCGAACTCTGGGGCCGGCCGACAGACGTGCCGTGGGCGGTCGAATTTCCCAATGGCGGGCCGTTTTCGCGCCATCCTAGTCAGCTCTACGAAGCGCTGCTCGAAGGCCTGGTGCTGTTCCTCGTTCTGCGCATCCTCACCCATTCCAGGCTCAAACTGAAGACGCCGCGCTTCGTCGGTGGCGCTTTCATCTGCGGTTACGGCCTGTCGCGCATCTTCGTCGAATTCTTCCGCGAACCCGACCAGCAGCTCGGCTATCTCTTGGGCACCAACTGGCTGACCATGGGCATGATCCTTTCCACGCCCATGGTGTTGGCTGGCATCTGGGCGATGGTAACCGCAAAGCCGGTCACGCAGCCGCAGCCGGCATGACGCGGCTGAAGGCCCGCATCGTCGACCTGATCGGCGCGCTGGGGCCGATCCCCGTCAACGAATACATGGCGCTTTGCCTGTTCGACCCTGCGGACGGCTACTACACGACACGCGAACCTTTCGGTGCGGGCGGCGACTTCGTCACCGCGCCGGAAATCAGCCAGATGTTCGGCGAACTGGTCGCTGTCTGGCTCTACCAGGCCTGGCAGGCGACCGGCCGGCCAATGCCGGTCACCATCGCTGAAATCGGCCCCGGCCGCGGCACGCTGATGAAGGACATGCTGCGGGCCTTTTCGCGACTCGATGCGGCACTCGTAGCCGACGCCTCCTTCGCCATGATCGAAACCAGCCCGCGCCTGACCGGCATCCAGAAACAGACACTTTCAGGCCAATCGGTGAGGCTGGGTTGGCACGAAACCATCGATACGCTGCCGAAGGCGCCCCTGCTCATCGTCGGCAATGAACTGTTCGATGCCGTTCCCATCCGGCAATTCATCCGCGCCGGCGCAGGCTGGCGCGAACGGATGGTTGGCCTCGACGAGGCGGATGTTTTGCGCTTCTTCGCCGGCGCCGGCTCCATCGACCCGTCCTTGCTGCCGGGTGACGCCGCCGATGCGCCGGAAGGATCTGTTGTCGAGGTGGCGCCGGCCCGCATCGCGCTGATGGCGGCCATCGCCGAAAGAATCGCCGGACAGGGCGGCGCCGGCCTGTTCATCGACTATGGCCATCTCAGACCCGGCGTCGGCGACACGCTGCAGGCCTTGCGCAAGCATGATCACGACAATGTGCTGGCCAATCCGGGCGAGGCTGACCTCACCGCCCATGTCGACTTCGCCGCCCTTGCCGCGACGGTTCGGGCGCACGGCCTCGATGCGCAGATGACGACGCAGGGCGACTTCCTGCTCGGCATGGGCCTTGTCGAGCGCGCCGGCCAGCTTGGCGCCAACGCCGATGAGCAGGCGCGGCAGGCGATTTCCGACGCCGTCGAACGCCTGGCCGGACCGGACGCGATGGGCGGGCTGTTCAAAGTGTTGAAAATTCAGCCGAAAACGAGCGCTTGCTGACCAGGATACGGCTCATAGCCGGCATCTGGGTCATGCCACCTGTCCGAACTTCGCCTTGACGAAATCGCCCGCGCGGACAACAAACCCATCCATGCTGAATCAGACCAAACCGGATCCCGTTCGGTCGCCCTTGCTGGACGAGGCGAAAGCGCAAGGCATCCGCCACGGCTATTTCACCCGCATTGGCGGTGTCTCTAGCGGCATCTACCGCGGCCTCAACATCGGCACGGGTTCGAACGACGACCAGGCGCTGGTGCGTGAAAACCGCCGTCGCGTCGCCGACTGGATGGGCGTGCCGGCGAACCATCTGTTGACCGCGCATCAAATCCACTCGCCCGATGTCGTCATCGCCAGGGAGCCCTTCCCCGGCGAGCGGCCCAAGGCCGATGCCGTCGTCACCGACCGGCCGGGCATCGCCGTCGGCGCCTCGACGGCGGACTGCGGACCGATCCTGTTCGCCGACGCCGAGGCAAGAATTATCGGCGCCGCGCATGCCGGCTGGAAAGGCGCCTTCACCGGCGTGCTCGAAAACACGATTTCCGCGATGGAGGGCTTAGGGGCTCGCCGCGAACGCATCGTCGCTGTCCTCGGCCCCTCCATCGGTCCGGAAAACTACGAGGTCGGGCCGGAATTCGTCGCCCGCTTCGTCGACGCAGACGTCGGCAATGCGCGCTATTTCGCACCTTCGGCAAAGACTGGCCATGCGATGTTCGACCTCAACCTCTACACGGTCGACCGGCTGGGCAAGGCCGGCGTGCAGGCCGAGGGGCTCGGCCGCTGCACTTACGCCGAGGAAGACCTTTTCTACTCCTACCGGCGCACCACGCACCGCAAGGAAGCGGATTACGGACGACAGGTTTCAGCAATTGTCTTGGAGAATGAGTGATGGCGTTGCATTTCGAACGCTCGGAATTTGACGCCCGGCGTGACCGGCTGATGATCGAGCTCGCCGAGAAGAAGCTCGACGCCGTGCTCCTGTTCGCGCAGGAGAGCATGTACTGGCTCACCGGCTACGACACGTTCGGTTTCTGCTTCTTCCAGTGCCTGGTGGTGAAGGCCGACGGCTCGATGGTGTTGCTCACCCGCTCGGCCGACCTGCGCCAGGCGCGCCACACCTCGATCATAGACAACATCGTGCTATGGACCGACCGCGACGGCGCCAATCCGGCGATCGACCTGCGCAACCTGCTCAACGAACTCGACCTGCTCGGCGCCCGCATCGGCGTCGAATACGATACTCATGGCCTGACCGCCTACAATGGCCGGCGCCTCGACGAGCAGCTGCAGACCTTCGGCCAGATCGCCGATGCCTCGGGCATCGTCAGCCGGTTGCGCCTGTTCAAGAGCCCGGCCGAAATCGCCAAGGCGGAAAAGGCCGCGAACCTGTCTGACGACGCGCTCGATGCGGCCCTGCCGCTGATCAAGCAGGGCGGCGACGAGGCGCTAATCCTCGCCGCCATGCAAGGCGCGATCTTTGCCGGCGGTGGTGATTATCCGGCCAATGAGTTCATCATCGGCTCGGGTATCGACGCCCTGCTCTGCCGCTACAAGTCCGGGCGCCGCAAGCTGACCAAGAACGACCAGCTGACGCTCGAATGGGCCGGCGTCTTCCACCACTACCATGCCCCGATGATGCGCACAGTGCTGACCGGCAAGGTGTCGAAGCGCCATCAGGAGCTGTTCGATGCCGCGCATGCCGCACTTCTGGCGGTGGAGAAGGCAATGACGCCCGGCAACAGCTTCGGCGACGTCTTCGACGCGCACGCCCGCACGCTCGAGGCGCACAATCTGACCAAGCACCGGTTGAACGCCTGCGGCTACTCCGTCGGCGCGCGCTTCACCCCGTCCTGGATGGACATGCCGATGTTCTACCAGGGCAATCCCGAGCCGATCGCGCCCAACATGACGCTGTTTTCCCACATCATCATCATGGACTCCGAAACCGAGACGGCGATGACGCTTGGCCGCACCTACCTAACCACCGAATCCCAGCCAAAGCCGCTCTCCCGCCATGATCTCGACTTGATCGTGCAGTGAATCCATAATGAGAGGGAGGCGCGTTCATCAGGTTAAACGTCGCCAAGGAGTTGTCAGGCAAATGAGACGATCGCATGTGACGACCGTGTCATTGCTTTTGGCGTTGGCGCTGTCTGCCTGCACCAATGCCAAGGACGTGCTCGAACCCTCGGCCATCACCCCACCGACGACATCGGCGCAGACGCTGCCAGGCACATCGGGGCCGGCCACATCGGGCAGCACCACGGCCGCCGCCCCTGCCCCGGCACCACCTTCGTCAACTCCGGCTGCTCCGGCTGGATCGTCGCCTGTCTCGCCGGCCCAGAGCGCCGCCCTGTCGAAGACGCGGCTACAGGTCGCACCAATCGTCGGCGCCTCCGTCGAGGCCGCGACGCCGCTGACGGCGGAGCTTCAGGCGCGCGCCAGGCAGCGCGGCATCACACTCGCCGGCAGCACCGACCAGACCGCCACGCATGTGTTGAAGGGCTACTTCTCGACAATGTCGGAAGGCAGCGACACCACCGTCATCTATGTCTGGGACGTCTATGATCCCGCCGGCAACCGGCTGCATCGCATCAACGGCCAGCAGAAGGCGCCCTCGATCAAGGGTGGCGAAGGCTGGGCGGCGGTGGCTCCGGCGACCATGCAGGGGATCGCCGACCAGACGATCGACCAGTTTGCCGCGTGGCTCGGCGGACAAGCCGGGTGAGCTGTTGCAGGCTTTCCTCGGGGGCAGGTCTTTCTTGAGATTAGCCGGCGGATTCCCGATCACGAGACTTGCAATACCGGCACGGGCCGCTAAAAGCCCGCTTAAGAGGCTCATGAGAGTCTGTCGGGTCTCTCCATCCTTCGCCAGGAACGGTGCATGAAGCTCTTCGCGGGCAATTCCAACAGGGTGCTGGCCGAAGCGGTCGCTCGCTATCTCAACATCCCGCTGGGCAAGGCCAGCGTCAGGCGCTTCGCCGATCAGGAAATCTTCGTCGAGATCCAGGAGAACGTGCGCGGCGAGGATGTCTTCATCCTGCAGTCGACCTCCTTCCCGACCAACGATCATTTGATGGAACTACTCATCATGATCGACGCCTTCATGCGCTCCTCGGCCAAGCGCATCACGGCGGTCATCCCCTATTTCGGCTACGCCAGGCAGGACCGCCGCGCCTCCGGCCGCACGCCGATCTCGGCCAAGCTGGTCGCCAACATGATCACCCGCGCCGGCGTCGACCGCGTGCTGACGCTCGATCTTCATGCCGGCCAGATCCAGGGCTTCTTCGATATCCCGACCGACAATCTGTTCTCGGTGCCGGTGATGGCCCGCGACGTGAAGGCGAAATACAAGCAGCTCGCCAATGTCGTCGTCGTGTCGCCCGATATCGGCGGCGTGGTGCGGGCCCGCGCGCTGGCCAAGCGTTTCGACGCCCAGCTCGCCATCGTCGACAAGCGCCGCGAACGTCCCGGCGAATCCGAGGTCATGAACATCATCGGCGCGGTCGCCGGCAAGGATTGCCTGTTGATCGACGACATCGTCGATTCCGGCGGCACGCTGTGCAATGCAGCCGATGCGCTGCTTGCCAATGGCGCCACCAGCGTCACCGCCTACATCACCCACGGCGTCTTGTCCGGCGGCGCCGTCGCCCGCATCAGCGGCTCGAAACTGCAGGAACTGGTGATCACCGATTCCATCCAGCCGACGCAAGGCGTGCTCGACGCTCCCAACATCCGCGTCATCTCGATCGCCGACCTGATGGGCGAAGCGATCTCGCGCACGGCGACCGAGGAATCGGTATCGAGCCTGTTCGACTAAACCGTCGCACTCTCCGGCCTGGCGGGACCGCTTAGCCGCTTCATACCTTCGCCGGCATCGCGCGCGCCGCGCATGTAGCCGCGCGGCGAGGCGCCCAGCATGCGCTTGAACATGGTGATGAAGGCCGGCACGCTGTCATAGCCGAGATCGAGCGCCACCCTGGTGATCGGCTCGCCGTCGGCGAGCCGCGGCAACGCCGCGAACAGGCAGGCCTGCTGGCGCCAGGTCGACAGCGACAGCCCGGTTTGGCGATGGAAGGCGCGGGTAAAGGAGCGCCGGCTCATGCCGACGATGTCGGCCCATTCGTCGATCGTCGCGTGTGGCGAGGGTGCCGCGACGAAACGCCGGCACAGTGCGGCCAGCTTCGGGTCCGACGGAAAAGGCAAGCCGAGCGGCCGTTCCGGCAGGTTGGGGATCTCGTGCAGCAACAGGCCCATGATCAGCCCGCCGCGCCCTTCCAGCTCAGCACCTTGCGGCAGCTTTTCGGATTCCACGATCAGGCTGTGCATCAGATCGGTGATGCCGACGACGCGCAGTCCATCCGGCAGCCCGGCTATCGCGTCGGGCATGACATAGACCGAGCGCATCGAGACATCGCCCAGCATCTCGACGGAATGCTCGATGCCGGCCGGGATCCACATGGCATGGTCGGGCGGCACCATCCAGCGCCCATGCCTGGTCGTCACCAGCACGACGCCGACCAGCGCATGCAAGAGCTGGCTGCGGCTGTGGGAATGCTGCGGCACGTGGTAGCCGTCGGGATACTCGGTCGGCAGCGCCACCGCCGGCCCGACGGCCTGCTCCAGCCACTGCCAGCGGCTCTGGTGCAGGCGCCCCAATTCGGCGGCGTCGCCCCTGAATATCTCCCTGCCATGCGGCATCGGCTATGGCCCACTTGCGAAACTATTGGACCAAACCACGAAAGAAGTCGCCGATCAACCGGATTATAAGGCAACCGACCTATGGGGCCGCCTTTGCGGGTGAGCCCGCTGGAAGACCACGGAGCATGCCTTGACCGACACGACAGCCACCGCCGTCGCCACACCTGCGACGGCCAGCCACACTTCGGCGCAAGCGACGGCCTTCACCGTCATCCTTGCGGTAAGCTTCTGCCACTGCATCAACGACATCATGCAGTCGCTGCTGTCGGCCATCTATCCGTTGCTGAAGGAGAATTACGGTCTCGATTTCTGGCAGATCGGCCTTTTGACCTTCACCTTCCAGGTGACGGCATCCTTGCTGCAGCCGATGATCGGCGCGGTCACCGACAAGCGGCCGATGCCCTATTCGCTGCCCTACGGCATGGCCTCGTCGCTGATCGGCCTGATCGTGCTCGCCCATGCCGGCCACTACTGGCTGCTGCTGATTGGCGCCTCGCTGATCGGCATCGGCTCGGCCATCTTCCATCCGGAATCCTCCCGCATCGCCCGCTTCGCCTCTGGCGGCCGCTTCGGCCTTGCGCAATCGCTGTTCCAGGTCGGCGGCAATTTCGGCCAGGCAATGGGGCCGCTGCTCGCCGCTTTCATCGTCGTGCCGTTCGGCCAGACCAGCATTTCCTGGTTCGCCGTCGGCTCGCTGATCGGCATCATCGTTCTGTGGCGGGTCGGCGGCTGGTACAGCCGGCTGCGCGCCACGCTCGCCAACCGCAAGGCGGCAAGCTTCGTCTCGCCCTTCCCGCGCCGCAAGGTGATGGGGGCGCTGGCGGTGCTGACCCTGCTGGTGCTGACCAAGAACGCTTACATCGCCTCGATCTCCAGCTACTACACCTTCTACGCCATCCATAAATTCGGTGTTTCGGTGCAGATGTCGCAGGTCATGCTGTTCCTGTTCCTCGGCGCCTCGGCGCTGGGCATCCTGCTCGGCGGCCCGTTTGGCGACCGCTACGGACAGAAGGCGATGATCTGGTTCTCGATCGTTGGCGTGCTGCCCTTCACGCTGGCTTTGCCCTATGCCAATTTCGAATGGACGATGGTGCTCACCGTGCTGATCGGCCTGATCCTGTCCTCGGCCTTTTCCAACATCGTCGTCTTCGCGCAGGAGCTGGTGCCGGGCCGGGTCGGCATGATCGCCGGCATCTTCTTCGGCTTCGCCTTCGGCATGGGCGGCATCGCCGCAGCCGTGCTCGGCGTCGTCGCCGACATGAAGGGCATCGACTTCGTCTACCAGATCTGTTCCTACCTGCCGCTGCTCGGCCTGCTGACCGTGTTTTTGCCCAACACGAAGGAAGCGAGAAGGGTCTAGACGGAGGCCGCGAGCAATTCCAGGAAAAGTGCGCGGCAACACGCTTGCATGATGCGCCGCTGCATAGCACGTGTCTGGAAGCTCGATCGGCCCGGGAGCACGGCAGAAATATTTGCAGAGCGCTAGTCCGCTATAGCGCCGAAGGCTCGAGCTTTCGACGGATCGTGGTTGCCGTCGTCGGCGACTGCAGGAAAGCCGTCCTGAGTGCCCGGGAGATTTTCGAACGGCCCGCTTTTCCGCGTCAAAGACCGATCTACAAGCCAGTAGCCGGCAGCTGCGCGATGGTGTGTAAGGTCACCAGTGTCGCCACGAACGTCGACCTATCTCAAAATGCAGGCATGCGCACGTTTGACGTCTGGGACCGAGTTCGAAGATGATCTTGGAACACCCGTCTGAGTTCCCGATAATTCGCGAACCCCAAGTGACGAGCAAGCCGGGAAACCGTCGAGGTTCCCACTTGGCAGCGGCAAGCGACAACAAATGTACTATCGAAAGCGGCAATCTCGGGCTTCTCAAGAATTTGTCGCGCCACATCGCCCTTGGCAAGACCAGCTCGCGTTTGGCGATAGCTACTTTGATTTCATCGAGAGTTCGAGGTTTGTTCATCGTTCTAGCTCTTGAAGAATGCGAAGAAGACGTTCGACACCATGACTGTCATGTTGCAAATTCGGCTAAGTCGCTTGAGCTTTGAAATCGGATTGCGATCATCGGACTACATGGAGCCGGATCCTCCAACGGCCGCTTGATTTGTGAGATCATCCCATTCGTTCCGATGCGTAGGAGCCCGGCGACGCAGGAAAAACAACCGTCTTGTTTCCGTTCAAGAAAACCCGTCCGTAAATGTGCGCATGGATGGCGCGGGCTAAGACCTGCGCCTCGACATCGCGACCGAGGCTGACATAGTCCTCAGCTGATTGCGCATGCGTCACACGGATCGTGTCCTGCTCGATAATTGGGCCTTCGTCCAAATCGCCAGTCACGTAGTGGGATGTTGCACCAATCAGTTTTACGCCGCGCTCGTAGGCCTGTTTGTAGGGGTTGGCACCCTTGAAAGACGGCAGAAATGAATGGTGGATATTGATGATGCGCCCTGACATCGTCCGGCATATCTCGTCGGACAACACCTGCATGTAGCGTGCCAGCACGATCAGCTCGGCCCCGGTCTCCTCCACAATGCGCATCTGCTGCGCTTCAGCTTTGACCTTGTTCTCCTTCGTCACCGTGATCCCGTAAAACGGGATGTCGTGGTTCACCACAACCTTCTGATAATCCATATGATTGGAAATCACGGCGACGATGTCGATCGGAAGCGCGCCGATCTGCCAGCGGTACAGGAGATCGTTGAGGCAGTGTCCGAAGCGTGAGACCATGATGATCACCTTGCGCTTCACCGCTTCGTCGAAAAACTCGGCCTCCATGCCAAAACGCGTGGCGATCGCACCGAAACCTGCACGTAGTTGCTCGAGGTCACAGCCGCCCTCGGAGCGGAAGCTTATCCGCATGAAGAAGTTGCCGGTGTCGGCGTCATCGAATTGTGCGCTATCGGCAATGTTGCAGGTCTGATCTGCAAGGAAGGTCGAGATCGCTGCAACAATTCCCCTGGTTGAGCGGCATTTGACTCTGAGGGCGAAGCTGGACATGAATTTCTTCCGTTGGTCTTTCGAAATGCTTCGTGAGCCAAAACGATGGGCATGTCGCAAAGTTTGGCGGCGCACACACAATAACCGCCCGCCCTGTGACCAGGCCGTTTCTGGTTTCCGTCAATTGCAACACTATGCGGCCAGGCGCTTGGCGCCTGCTCGCAAGGACCGTCAGCCAAGCACGCTGGCGAGTCTCACAGGAGCCCCGGTCTTCGCCGACACCGATGCTGCCTCTGCCATCGCCAGCGCGGCAATGCCATCGTCCAGGGTGACGGGAACCGCCTTACCGCCATTAACTGCCTCGACAAAACCGGCCCATTCGGCGGCATAGGCCGGCATGTAGCGCTCCAGGAAGAAGTAGGTCGGCTTGGCCCCCGTCACGCCGGTGGTGGTGGACTTCACCACCGAGTTTTCCAGCATGTTCCGCGCCTGCAGTAGCCCTTGCGAACCCAGCAGTTCCAACCGCTGGTCATAGCCATAAACCGCGCGCCGGCTGTTCTTGATGACAGCAATCCGGCCATCATCGTAGGTGAGCGTGACCACAGCAGTGTCGACATCGCCCGCTGCGCCGATTTCAGGATCGACGATCGAGGATCCGACGGCGGTCACCGCCATGGGTGCGGCACCCATGATGAAATTCGCCATGTCGAAGTCGTGGATCATCATGTCGCGGAACAGTCCACCCGAGACCTTGATGTAGGCAACGGGCGGCGGCGCGGGGTCGAAGGATGTGATTGACAGGAGTTCGGTCTTGCCGATCTCGCCTCTGTCGGCAGCAGCCTTCAGCGCCGCGAAATTTGGGTCGAAGCGGCGGTTGAAGCCGATCATTACCGGACGCTTCGTGGCGGCAACTGCCTTGCGGCATTCCAGCGCGCGCGCAAGACTGAGGTCCACCGGCTTCTCGCAAAGAACAGCTTTGCCAGCAGCTGTCGCCCGCTCGATCAAATCAGAATGAGTGTCTGTCGAGGTGGCAATCAAAACCGCATCGATGGCGGGATCATTTAGGACGGCTTCTGTAGTTCGTACCTCAGCCCGGTATTGGGCAGCGAGCTTTTCGGCGGCCGCCGTATTGATGTCCGACACGGCGACGAGTTTGCTGCCAGGGTGCGACGCGATCGCCGTCGCATGAACGCCGGCAATCCGCCCGGCCCCGAGAAGTCCAACATTAAGCATCAGTTTCCAAAGCTCCGTACGACATTGAATTGATAGGGGTCAGCTTTCGCTGCTCTGAGACGATCCACATCCGCAGGCGTTCGTGTTCTTTCTTGCGCCGTACATCGTGGTGGCCCATCCGCCGAGGTCTAGGATCCGGCTTCGGCTTGATTGACGAAGCGAGCGAATTCCTCGTCGGCGATCGGAACGTTGTGTTCCGGCGCCGGATAGGCGCCAGAATTGACGTCGGCGATGAACTCCTTGAAGGCCGCAACCCGCTCGTTCTGGAGCCGCTCGTATTCGATTGCAAAATTGCGATAGGTACGCGCATGCCGTGGCTTGTGACCCTGGGTATGGCCCAATACGTCTTCGGCGAAGAGATACTGGGCGTCAGCACCCGGCCCGGCTCCCATGCCGAGCATGATCATCGAAGTGTTCTTCGAAATGAATGCACCGACTTTGTCAGGGACAACTTCGAGCTCGGCTCCGAAGCAGCCGATGGCCTCAAGCCGCTTCACCTGCTGCCAGACTTTCAGGGCTTCCTGCCCGGTCTTGCCCACCGCGCGAAAGCCTGTCCAGGTGATGTAGGAAGGAATGAGGCCGACATGCGCGACGATTGGCACGTGGTTGTCGCATAATGTCTTTTGGATGTCATAAGAGGCAGCGCAATAGAAGCAGTCACCTCCCATCGCTGCGAAATGGAAAGCTGCCCGCAGATAATCCTCGGCAGTTGCGAGAGGCCGGCCCTCAAAGGTTCCCCAACCGCCATAAGGCAGCCCGACCTGGACGAAGCATCTGCCGGCCGCCTCGCGCATCTCGGGCGAGAAGAAGCGGCCCTCGATCGACAGCATGTCGACACCGGCCGCGTCCGCTGCCGCCGCCTCTTCGAGCGTGGTGACGTAGAGCATGGAAATCTTTTGTCCGCGGCTCTTCATGGCGCGAATGTCTGCGACGGTGGGCCGGGTGTTTTTCGTGACCATTCTTGTTCCCTCAGACAGTGAAAGCGTCGCGGAAGGCCTGCAGTGCCGCCTCGGGATCGCCGGAGGCGAACGCCTCCATGCCGACCGGCCCGCGGTAGCCCATGTCCTTCAGCGCACGGGCGATGCCCTTGTAGTTGATCTCGCCGGTGCCGGGCTCCATTCGACCAGGCACGTTGGCAACCTGGACCTCGCCGATCCACGGCAGGCAGGCGCGGCAGAGCTCGATCAAATTCCCCTCGCCGATTTGCGCATGGTAGAGATCGAGGTTGAGGCGCAGCCCCGGCCGGTTCACGCTGGAAACCAGCGCAAGCGTGTCCTCGGCGCGCGCGAACGGCACGCCGGGATGATCGACCGGCAGGTTCAAATTTTCCAGCGTGAAGGTCACGCCCTCCGCCTCGGCGAGGTCCGCAATGCGGTTCAGCGTGTCGCGCGCCTTGAGCCACATCGCACCGGTGACGGTCCCGCAAGGCGTGACCGGCAGGCCGCCCTCGCCCAGTCCCGTCCCGTGTAGATTGAGCCGCGCCACGCCGAGGCGCTTGCCGACGTCCGCCGTCTCCTTCGCCGTCTTCAAAAGTTCGGCGGCACCCTCGTCATCGGCAAGCCGGCCCCGCAGATAGCCGTTCATGATCGAGAAGGTGGCGCCGGATTTCTCCAGCATTGCGAGGTCATGCTCGGGCCAGTTCCAGAGGCCGACCTGAAAACCCATTTCGGTCAGGCGCTTGACGCGGAATTCCATCGGCCGGTCGCGCCACAGCATCTCGGCGCAGGCCGCAAGGGTGAAGGTATCGGACATGTCAGACCTCGATGTACACGCGGCCGTCTTCGACCTTTGTCTTGTAGGCTTTGAGATTCACGCAGACCGGTGCGCGCACCGCTTCGCCGGTCCGGTAATCGAAGACGCCGTTGTGCTTCGGGCATTCGATCCTGTATTCCATGACCAGCCCGTCGCTCAGATGCACCTTCTCATGCGTGCACAGGCCGTCGGTACAGAAGAACGCATCGTCGGGACTCCGATAGATGGCGAATGTCCGGCCTTCGTGATCGAAGCGGATGACGTCCTCTTCATCGATATCATCCGTCGCACATGCATCAATCCACTTTGCCATTGTCTTCCTGCAGCCTGGTCCTCGGTTGGTCGAAAAGTCGGCCGGCGGAACACATGTCCGCCGGCCGCCCCGGGAGGGAAGATGCCCGTGTGGAAGGCATCCTCACTGGGTTACGCATGTGCTCCGTCGCGCGGCGCATCGTTGGTCGCGGAGAAGCTCTCGATCTCGGCTTCGAGCTCGGCCATCTGCTCGCCGCCGGCCATCAGGTCGGTGATCGCCTCGCGGCTCTTCTCACCCTTGCGGAAATCGGCGGCCTTGGAGCCTCTGATAAGGACGGCGAAGTGGTCTCCGACGGTCAGCGCATGGACGACATTGTGGGTGATGAAGATGACCGCGATGCCCTTGCGGCGCGCCTGCAGGACGATGCGCAGGACGTGCGCCGCCTCCTTGACGCCGAGCGCGGCCGTCGGCTCGTCGAGGATCAGCACGCTGGCGCCGAAATGGACGGCACGGGCGATCGCCAGCGCCTGACGCTCGCCCCCGGACAGTCCGCCGACGAGGCGGTCGCCGTCGTCGATGCGGGTGATGCCGAGCTGGCGCATCTCGGTGACGGCGATCTCGTTGGCCCGCTTGCGGTCGTAGATGGTGAGCGGCCCCCATCGCCGCGTCGGCTCGGCGCCGACGAAGAAGGAGCGGCCGATGCTCATCAGCGGGAACGTCCCGCCGAATTGGTGGACCGTCGCGATGCCATGATCGCTGGCGTCGCGCGGGCTGCCGAACTCAACGGCCTTGCCGTCCATTTCCAACCTGCCCGATGTCGGCTTGTGGACGCCGGAGAGGATCTTGATCAGCGTGGATTTTCCCGCGCCATTGTCGCCGAGCAGGCACAGCACCTCGCCTCTGTTGACCTCGAGGGAAATGTCATGGAGCACGTCGATGGGACCGAACGACTTGTTGATCCCAGTCAGTCTGAGCAAGGGCGTTGTCATCAGCGGGCCCTCGTCTTGGTGCGCGGCGCGTAGGTCAGCGCCATGGTGCGGAAGGTGTTGTTCATCAGCACGGCGGCGAGCAGCAGGACGCCGATGATCAGGCTCGCCCAGTTGGCGTCGAAGCCGGTGTAGAAGATACCCTGGTTGACGATTGCGAAGGTCAGCGTGCCCAACACGATGCCGACCACCGAACCATATCCGCCGGTGAGCAGCACGCCGCCGATGACCACCGCAATGATCGAGTTGAAGATGAAGGACTGCCCGGCGGCCACCTGGGCGCTGTTGTAGAGGATCGCCTGCGACATGCCGACGAAGGCTGCGCACAGGCTGCTGCTCATGAACAGTGCGATGGTGACGCGGTCCGTCGGGATGCCGGCATTGCGGGCGCTGACGGCGTCGCCGCCCATGGCCAGGATCCAGTTGCCGAAGCGGGAGAAATTCAGGATGAAGCCGACGATCAGGACGATCGCGATCCACCAGAACAGGGTCACCTGGAACTTGCCGCCGAGATAGTCGCCGAACACAAGCTTGGCGATCGGTCCGCCCTTTAGCGCGACACTCGTGCTGCCGGACAGGATGATCGAAAGCCCGAGCGTCAGGCCGGCCAGCGCGAACAGCGTTGCCAGGGTGACGACGAAGGACGGCACCTTGGTGCGGATCACCAAGACCCCGTTAATGAAGCCGACGGCCAGCCCAAGGCCAAGCGCGGCGAGGATGCCGACGATGATCGGCAGGTCGTAGTGGCCCGAGAGGATGGCGATGGTCATCGAACTGGCGGGGACCATCGACCCGACGGAGAGATCGAGATGTCCGGCGATCATCAGTAGGCCCACCGGGAGTGCGATGATGCCGAGTTCAGAGGCGACGTTGAGCCAGCTGGCGGCACCGCCGGCCGACATGAAATTGGCGCCGCCAAAGATCGAGAAGAACACCAGCACGGCGATCATGCCGATCAGCGAGCCGACCTCGGGGCGCCGCACCAGGCTGCCGATCGAGGGCATCGAAGAATGCGGGGGCGCAGTCGCTGTCACAGCGGGTTGGTCATGGGCTTGGGATGTCATCGAAGTGGTCCCTGGCTTGAACAATGGGAAGCCTGGCGCGGCCCTCGTCGGGGGCGCCGGCTGGCGATGTCCGGCCCTCGGATGGGCCGGACACTCGGTTTGCGCAACTTATCGGGCGCCGGCCGCGGCACCAGCCAACGTCGCGTCGACGTTGGCGGCGTCGACGATCCCCGGTCCGGTCAGCACAGGCTTCGTCGGCAGATCGAGCCCATAGTTGACGAAGCCGTTCAGCAGCGACACCGCAAGATAGCCCTGCAGGTAAGGCTGCTGGTCGATCGAGAACATCTGCTGGCCGTCCTTGATACGCTGCAGGCCGGTTTCGTCCATGTCGAACGAAGCGAGCTTGACCTTGTCGCCGACATTGGCCTGGCTGATGGCATTGGCCGCGCTGTTGGCGTCGCCAGCGCTGATGGTGATGAGACCGTCGAGGGTGTTGTCTTTCAGCACGGCGGCCTTGATCGCCTCGGCGACCGCTGTCGGGTTGCCGAAGCTGGATGAGGGCAGCGGCAACTGGGTGGATTTGCCGCCGCTCTTGGCGATGGCGTCGGCGATGCCCTTGCAGCGGTCTTCCGTATTGGTGGAGCCCGGCAATGTGTTGACGCAAAGCACGTTCTTGGCGCCATGGCTGCCGAAATATTCGCCGCCGCCGAGACCGGCCGCGTATTCCTCGTTGCCGACATAGTTCATGGCGCCGAGCCGCTTGGCTGCATCCATGCCGCCGGAATTGTAGATGATGAGCGGCACGCCTGCGGCAACGACTTCCTTGAAGGCGTCATCCATGGCCTCGGGCACCCAGTCCGGGCCGACGATGGCGCTCGGCTTCTGGCTGAGCGCGGTGCGGATCAGCTTGGCGGCATCCGGGCCGAGATTGTCGTAATTCTGCGGGCCGAGCCAGGTCACCGAGCCGCCGGTCAGTTCGGCAACCTTGCCGGCGTCGTCGGCGCCCTTCTTGACCTTCGACCAGAACGGGTCGTCCGCCTTGCCGCCGATGACGAAGATCTTCGCCCCATCGGCCATTGCGGCTGTGGCACCTGTCGCCATCACGGCCGCTGTCATCATTGCCGTCAAGAGTCTTGTTGCACGCTTCATGTCGTCTCCTCCCAGTTGCCGTCGTCAGACGGGTTTTGAAAAACTTTGTCGCTTCACGCGCCTCTCTCCCGATTGCGCGCCGTGATCGATGCTTCGCCCGGCTCACGCCCCGGCGTTCATGCGCTCCCTCTTCTTCTGGAAGCGGGCGTCCATCATGGCATCGCCCTCTTTGGTGCCGTCGTGCCAGGTGCCGAACCATCTATCGAGCGGGATCAGCCCGTCGCCGCCGTAGTTCACCTCGAAATATTTGTGGTGCAGGTAGTGCGTGTAGGCGTGGCTGTTGATGGCCGTGTCTTCGGTCACCTCCAGCTTGTCGAAGCCGAGATGGCCGTTGACGGCGCCGAAACCCGCAACATGCAGTTGGAACAGCGCGACGATCGGGTTGGACGGGATGACCAGGTGCCAGAAGGCGACCGCGTGGTACAGAAACCCCTCCACCGGATGCATCGACAGCGACGACCAGGGCGACGGGTTGATCGAATTGTGGTGGACCGAGTGGATCCAGCGATAAAGCGGGCCCCAGTGGATCAGGCGGTGGATGAAGAAGAAGTGCACCTCGTGGATGGCCGGCGCGACCAGCACCAGCGCCGCGAGATAGACCGGGTGGTCCTGCCAGCCGACCCACGGCACGTAGCCCTTGGCAAAGCACCACAGGAAGATGACTTCGACCACCGTCCACAACGGGATGGTTATGAAGAACGAGCGCAGGAAGTTGTCGAGGTTCTGGCTCTGGAACCAGAACACGTCGGACGGCGCATCGCCGGGGAATTTGTGGTTGTATTTGAACCGAGTCTGCTGGGCGCGCTTGATGTAGTAGCGCAGCTCGAAGATGCCGTAGAAGACCAGGATCGCGGCTGCGTTGACGGCATAGAGCCACAGAGCCCAGCGCCAGTCGATGGTCTTCATCGTCTCGACGCTGGGGACGACATAGGACCAGTAGATCAGCGCAGTGGCCATGTGGAAGGCATTCCACGGCCAGATATAGCCGGGCAGCCATGCCAGGACCTTCGGCAGCTTCGGTGGCCAGCTCCACAACGGCACGGCCTCGATGCGCCCGTTTGGCTTCCAGTCGCCGCGCTTGTCGCGTACGCCGTATTTGAGATCGTCCATGCAAATCCTCCACCCGCAACGCCTTGGGATGGCTCGCACGCGCACGCTGCCTCACACCGCCATAGGGCGGAGGGTCAGAACCTGTCTGCGCTGTGCTGCTGCTATCCTTGGGCTGGCGGTGCTTGCGCCTTCTTTGTTTCTGCCCGAGATAAACATCTTGATCCAAAATGAATCAAGAATAGAATGTCTATTCCAAAATGATTGTATCATTCGTCTCAGAATTGCCTGATGAATGATACGTTTGTATCAATTGCTACAGGCTGATGACACGAAATGGACCAAACCAAGCGGCCGACGATAAAAGATGTCGCCGCCGAGGCGAATGTTTCGGTGGCCACCGTCAACCGGGTGCTGAGCGGCTCGGGTGCCGTCCGCCAGGGCACGCGCGAGCGCGTCAGGCTGGCGGCGGAGCAGATCGGCTTCTACGGCATGGGTGCGCTGCGCAGCCGCATAGCGGCCGCCCGGCCGCGCTACCGGTTCGGCTTCCTGCTGCACCAGCCCAGCCGCGCCTTCTACCGCAACATTGCCGAGGCGCTGCGTGCGGCGGTGCCAACTATGCCCGACTGCGAAATAGAGCTGCGCACAGTTTTCCTTGACGATCTGTCGCCACAGAACGTCGCCTCGCGCATGCTGGCTTTGGGCGCCGAATGCGACGCGGTCGGCGTCGTCGCGGCGGTCCATCCACTCGTCACCCAGGCGGTCGACACGCTCAATGCCCGCAACGTGCCGGTGTTTGCGCTGATCTCGCAGATCTCGGCGACCGGGCACGTTCGCTATATCGGGCTGGACAACTGGAAGGTCGGGCGCACCGCGGCCTGGGTGTTCGAGCATGTATGTCGAGCGCCTGGCAAGCTCGGCATCCTCGTCGGCAATCATCGCTACCGCTGCCAGGAAATGAACGAGAGCGGCTTTCGCTCCTATTTCCGCGAGCACGCCCCCGGCTTCACGCTGCTCGAGCCGCTGCTGACCTTCGAATCCAGCGCCATCGCGCAGGAGATGACCGAAAAACTGCTGAACGAAAATCCGGACCTGTCCGGCCTCTATGTCGCCGGCGGCGGCATCACCGGCGCCATCGCCGCGCTGCGCTCCACCGGCCGGGCCGGCAGCCTCGTCGTCGTCGGCTACGAGCTGATGGAGTCGACCCGCCCGGCGCTGCTCGACGGCACGCTGACCTTCATCATCTCGCATCCGCTCGCCCGCATAGCGCAGGAAGCGCTGGCCGGCATGATCCGAGCCGTTTCCGCCCCGAACGAGGGCGGCAATTTCACCAACATCCTCCCTTTCGAGATCTACACGCGCGAAAACATCTAGGCGGATCCATCGCCTGCGAGCGCGTAACGTCCCCGGAATGACCTGCAGGTTGCACGAACGTGTTTGGACACGATATAGAAAGTCGGCTCAACGCCCATGCCCTGCCACGGCTTGCACCCTTTCTCGCCTTCCGCTATAGAGCCGCCACCCGCGTAGACACCCTTGGAGGCAACGCGGCGGAAGGCTGCCTTCCCTTGTGATCCCGAACAAAGGTCCGCGTATGCGGCTTCCGGCTTTCGGACATCCAGGCCTGGCGGCTTTCGACGTTTACAGCCCAAGCACTTTGCCGGCCGTGAACGCTCCATAACACGCGAAAGGAAATGCCATGAGCCACGATACTTACGAGCTCAAGGCCGAAGCGCGCGAACAGGTCGGTAAGGGGTCCGCCCGTGCAGTTCGCCGCAACGGTAAAGTGCCTGCAGTAATTTACGGTGACAAGCAGCCTCCCCTGGCGATCGCGCTCACCTACAAGGACATCTACTACAAGATTCATGGCGGCGGGTTTTTGACCACGATCGCCACGATCGATGTCGACGGCAAGAAGATCCAGGTCCTGCCCAAGGACTTCCAGCTCGACCCGGTCAAGGATTTCCCTGTCCATGTCGACTTCCTGCGCATCGGCAAGGACACCGAAGTCAATGTCGACGTGCCTGTCCACTTCATCAACGAGGACAAGTCGCCCGGCATCAAGCGCGGCGGCGTGCTCAACATCGTGCGTCACGAAGTCGAGTTCCACTGCCCGGCCAATGCGATCCCGGAATTCATCACCGTCGATCTCACCGGCGCCGACATCGGCGACTCGATTCACATTTCGGCGGTTACGCTGCCGGCCGGCGTCAAGCCGGCGATCTCCGACCGCGACTTCACCATCGCGACCATTGCCGGCTCCTCGGCGATGAAGCCGGAGGTCGAGGAGACGACCGAGGCGGCTGCCCCCGAAGCGGCTCCGGCCGCCGAAGAGAAGTAATCCCTTTCCGCTCGGAGAACGACGATGCTTGTCTTTGCAGGCCTCGGCAATCCGGGCGCGAAATACACCAACAACCGGCACAATGTCGGCTTCATGGCGGCGGACGCAATCGCCCGCCGCCATTCCTTTTCGCCTTGGTCGAAGAAGTTCCAGGGCCTGATCGCCGAAGGCACGATCGACGGCGAAAAGATCATCCTGATCAAGCCGCAGACCTTCATGAACCTGTCCGGCCAGTCGGTCGGCGAAGCGCTGCGCTTCTACAAGCTCGAACCTTCCGCTCTCACCGTCTTCTATGACGAGATCGATCTTGCCGCCGGCAAGGTTAGGGTCAAGGTAGGCGGCGGCGCCGGCGGTCACAACGGCATCCGCTCGCTGGACGACCATGTCGGCAAGGGTTTTCGTCGCGTCCGCATTGGCGTCGGCCATCCCGGCGTCAGAGAGATGGTGCACGGCCATGTGCTTGGCGACTTCGCCAAGGCCGACCGCGAGTGGCTTCAAGTTCTGCTCGACACGATCGCCGATGACGCCGGATTGCTGGTCAAGGGCGACGACAATTCTTTCATGAACCGGGTGACGCTTGCCTTGCGCGACAGACTGACGCCGACCGGCGACGACGACCGCCCGCCGCCCAAGGCCCCGAAGGCCCAGAGCCACATTCGCCAGGCACGGCCGCAGCAGGCGCCGGCCAAGCTGCCCGAAACCGGCCCGATGGCCGCCATGCTGAAGAAGCTGTTCGGTGGCAAGGGCTGAACCGGGACGCGATCGCGGCCGTAGGGCTTGACGATCCTTGGCGCTATCGCCCATAGCCCTGATCAAATTTCGCTTTCCCGATAGGACCGGACAAAATGGGTTTCAAATGCGGCATCGTTGGCTTGCCCAACGTCGGCAAGTCGACGCTTTTCAACGCGTTGACCAGGACGGCGGCGGCGCAGGCCGCCAACTATCCGTTCTGCACCATCGAACCGAACACCGGCGAGGTGGCAGTGCCCGACCCCCGCCTGCAAAAGATCGCCGCGATCGGCAAGTCGAAGGAGATCATCCCGACACGCATCTCCTTCGTCGACATCGCCGGCCTGGTGCGTGGCGCCTCCAAGGGCGAAGGGCTGGGCAACCAGTTCCTCGCCAACATCCGCGAGGTCGACGCCATCGTCCATGTGCTGCGCTGCTTCGAGGATGACGACATCACCCATGTCGAAGGTCGCATCGATCCGGTCGCCGACGCCGAGACCGTCGAGACCGAGCTCATGCTCGCCGACCTGGAGAGCCTCGAACGCCGCATCGCGCAGTTCCGCAAGCGCGCGTCCGGCAAGGACAAGGAAGCGATGACGGTGCTGCCGACCATGGAAGCGGCACTCGAGTTGCTGCAAGCAGGCAAGCCGACCCGCATCCTGCTCAACGGCATCTCGCCGGAAGACCTGCGCATCCTGCAGGGGCTGAACTTGTTGACCTCGCATCCCGTGCTCTATGTCTGCAACGTCGCCGAGGCCGATGCGGCCACCGGCAACGAGCACGCCAGCGCGGTGGAAAAGGTGGCCGCGGCGCAGGGCGCCAGCACGGTCGTCATCTCGGCCGCGATCGAGGCCGAGGTCGCCCAACTCAGCGACGAGGAGGAGATGGAATTCCTGGCCTCGCTGGGGCTCGACGAGCCAGGCCTCAACAAGGTCATCCGCGCCGGCTACGAGCTTTTGCAGCTGATCACCTATTTCACCGTCGGACCGAAGGAAGCGCGCGCCTGGACTGTGCACAAGGGCGCGAGGGCGCCGCAGGCGGCCGGCGTCATCCACACCGATTTCGAGCGCGGCTTCATCCGCGCCCAGACCATCGCCTACAACGACTTCGTCGCACTTGGCGGCGAAGTGGCGGCCAAGGAAGCCGGCAAGGCGCGCGACGAAGGCAAGGAATACGTCGTCCAGGACGGCGACATCATGCTGTTCAAGTTCAACACCTGACCTTGCGGGCAGCCCGCCCTCGCGGCGGGCGCTCCTGGGGAAGGCGAATTTCGGATTGCCACACGAGCAAAGGGAGACCCGGCGATGATCAAAGCCTTCGTCGTGGACAATGATCGCCTGCGCATTACCGAAAACCTCGACGACAATGTCGTCTGGGCTGACCTCTTGAGCCCGACAAAGGAAGAAGAGGCCGCCATCGAGAGTTGGCTCGGCGTCGCCATTCCGACCCGCGAGGAGATGGAGGAGATCGAGATTTCGAGCCGCCTCTATGTCGAGGACGGCGCCTATTTCATGACTGCCACGCTGCCGGCCCAGACCGAGATCGACGATCCCCTGATGTCGCCGGTCACCTTCGTGCTTGCCGGCACGAGACTGATCACCGTGCGCTATCACGAGCCGAAGGCGTTCAAGACCTTTCCGCAGCGCGCCGAGAAGGTGGCGACCGGCTGCACCAGCGGCGACACCATCCTGATCGGCCTGCTGGAGGCGATCGTCGACCGGCTCGCCGATATTCTGGAGCGCGCCGGCCGCGACGTCGAGGCGATCTCGCGCGACATCTTCCAGGCGACCTCGACCAAGGTTTCCAAGCGCAACCGCGACTTCCAGGAACTCTTGAAAGCCATCGGCCGCAAGGAAGATCTTACCTCCTCGATCCGCGACAGCCTGATCTCGCTGCAGCGCCTGGCTGGCTTCTTCGCCCATGCCTCGACCCGCACCAAGATGAGCAAGGACACAAAGGCGCGCATCAAGACGCTGTCGCGCGACGTGCTGTCGCTCGCCGACCATGCCACCTTCCTGTCGCAGAAGATCTCCTTCCTGCTCGACGCCACGCTCGGCATGATCTCGATCGAGCAGAACGCCATCATCAAGATCTTCTCGGTCGCCGCCGTCATCTTCCTGCCGCCGACTTTGGTCGCCTCGATCTACGGCATGAATTTCGACATCATCCCCGAACTCAAATGGCAGCTCGGCTATCCCTTCGCCATTGCCATGATGGTGCTGTCGGCGATCCTGCCCTTCTGGTATTTCCGCCGCCGCGGCTGGCTTTAGGCGCCCCAGGCCCACGCGCCGTCGATGCTGGCGCACCAGAAATTGCTTGACCAAAACCCGTGCGGCCTTCATCCGGGAAACCCCGATCCGTCCTGATCGGTGTTCCGCAACCGGATTTAGACGATGACCGGAAAGACTTGGACATGACCGGAAAGACCTGGGCCTATGAGGATTTTGTCGAGGGCGCCTCGCTCGACCTCGGCGTGAAGCAGGTGAGCGCCGCCGAGATCATCGAATTCGCCAGTAAATTCGACGCCCAGCCGATGCATCTCGACGAGGAGGCCGGCAAGGCCAGCATTCTGGGCGGTCTGTCGGCTTCCGGCTGGCACACCTGCGCGATGTTCATGCGCATGCTGTGCGATGCCTTCCTGCTCGACTCGACCTCGCAGGGCTCGCCGGGCATCGAACACGTCAAATGGAAGAAGCCGGTTCTGGCCGGCGATACGTTGAGTGGCACGCTCACCGTACTCGCCAAGCGCCAGTCCAGGTCGCGGCCTCAGCTTGGCCTGATCACCATGCGCAGCGAACTGTTCAACCAGCGCGGCGAAAGCGTCTTCGAACTCGAAAACACTGGCATGTTCCTCGCGCGTGATGCCGCAAAAGGCCTGTCATGACCCTCGACGAGTTCTTCCTGATCGGCGTCACCGTCACGCTCGGTTCGCACACATTCGAACCGGACGACATCAAGGCATTCGCCCGCAAATACGATCCGCAGGTCTTCCATGTCGACGAGGAGGCGGCAAAGACGAGCGTGCTCGGCGGTCTCTGCGCCTCCGGCTGGCACACCGCCGCCACCTGGATGAAGTACAACCTCGAAAAGCGCATGGAGACGGAAGGCGTCCGCTGGACAGGTCCAGGCCCGCAGCCGGAATTCGGCCCCTCCCCGGGCTTCAGGAACCTGAAATGGCTGAAGCCGGTCTATGCCGGCGAGACCGTGACATTCATGCGCACCGCGCTCGCCCATCGCCCGCTCACCGCGCGCCCCGGCTGGCATTTGCTGACGCTGCTCTGCGAGGCCTCCGATTCGACCGGCGACAAGGTCATCGAGTTCGACAGTGCGGTGCTGGTGAAGGTCGAGTAGTTCGCCCTTTTCAATGCCCCTCGAAGCCGATCAGCGTCCTCACCGGCACGCCGAGCGACTCCAGCTTCTTGCGGCCGCCGAGATCCGGCAGGTCGATGACGAAGCAGGCGGCAAGGATGTCAGCGCCGATCTGCCTGAGCAGCTTGACCGCCGCCTCCGCCGTGCCGCCGGTGGCGATCAAATCGTCGACCAGGATCACCTTTTCGCCCTCGGCAACGCCGTCCTTGTGCATCTCCATCTCGTCCAGCCCATACTCCAGGCTGTAGGCGACGCGTACCGTCTCGTAAGGCAGCTTGCCTTTCTTGCGGATCGGCACGAAGCCCGCCGAAAGCTGATGCGCGACAGCCCCGCCGAGGATGAAACCGCGCGCCTCGATGCCGGCGATCTTGTCGATCTTCAGCCCGGCATAGGGATGCACAAGCTCGTCGATGGCGCGGCGAAAAGCGCGCGCATTGCCGAGCAGCGTGGTGATGTCGCGAAACAATATGCCAGGCTTGGGATAGTCGGGAATGGTGCGGATCGCCGAGAGCAGCGTCTCTTCGAGGGAGGATTTCATGGTTCGCACTCCACACTGGCGTATTCGATGTCTTGCCGCGAATAGCGAGACCCGTTGGCTTCTTCGGGCGTCCGCCCGTTTCGCGCGAGATTACCTGAAACGCAGATTTTCGCGCGTCAATTGTTCGATCGTGGTGCAGCCCATCAGCTTCATGCCGCGCTCGATCTCGACCCGCATCTGTTCGAGCGCCCGTTCGACGCCCGCCTGCCCGGCCGCCGCCAGCGGGAACAGATAATAGCGGCCGACGCCGACGGCCTTGGCGCCGAGCGACAGCGCCTTCAGCACATGCGTGCCGCGCTGCACGCCGCCATCCATGATGACGTCGATCCGGTCGCCGACGGCATCGACGATCTCGGCAAGCTGGTCGAAAGCCGCCCGCGAGCCGTCCAGCTGCCGACCGCCATGGTTCGACAGGACAATGCCGCTGCAGCCGATCTCGGCGGCGCGCCTGGCATCCTCGACCGACATGACGCCCTTGAGGCAGAATGGACTCGACCACAGCCGGACCATCTCGGCGACGTCGTCCCAATTCATCGACGGATCGAGCATCTCGGTGAAGTAGCGGCTGATCGACATGGTGCCGCCGCCCATGTCGACATGCTCGTCGAGCTGCGGCAGCTTGAACCCCTCATGCGTGAAATAGTTGAAGGCCCAGCCCGGCTTGACGGCGAACTGCAGCATTCCGGCGAGGTTGAGCTTGAAGGGAATGGCAAAGCCCGTGCGCTTGTCGCGTTCGCGGTTTCCCCCGGTGATGCTGTCGACGGTCAGCATCATCACCTCGACGCCGATGTCCTTGGCGCGCTGCATCATCGCCCGGTTCAGGCCGCGATCCCGGTGGAAGTAGAACTGGTAGCCCTGCGGCCCGCTGCTGATCTTGCGCGCCTCCTCGAGGCTGACCGTGCCGAGCGAGGAGACGCCGAACATCGTGCCGTATTTGGCTGCGGCCTTGGCGACCGCGCGCTCGCCCTGATGGTGGAACAGCCGCTGCAAGGCGGTCGGCGAACAATAGACAGGCATTGCCAGCTTCTGGCCCATGACCGTCACCGACATGTCGATCTCGCTCACCCCACGCAAGACGTTGGGAACCAGGTCGCATCTCTCGAAGCTTTCGGTGTTGCGGCGATAGGTGACCTCGTCGTCGGCCGCACCGTCGATGTAGTTGAAGATCGGCCCCGGCAGCCGCTGCTGCGCCATGCGCCGGAAATCGGAAAAATTGTGACAGTCGCGTAGCCGCATCATCGATTTCCAAACATCATGCCGTCGACGATCTCCCGTCACAGACGCCGCGTGGCATAGCAATCACATGGCGCCGTGCCAACGGGCTTGTTCAAGCGGCCGGCAATCGACCATGCCGCCGGCCCGGGCCTCATCCAAGCAAAAAGGGCGCCTTCCGGCGCCCTCCATGATCGTCTTGCTTCAAAGCGGCTTAGGCCCTTATCAACCAGGCCTTAGTGCGCCACGCCTTCCCACACCTTGCGCTTGGTCAGATAGACCAGGGCGCCGAACAGGAGCAGGAACACCAGCACGCGGAAGCCGGTCTTCTTGCGGTCTTCCATATGCGGCTCGGCCGCCCACATCAGGAACGCCGACACGTCGCGCGAATACTGGTCGACCGTCTGCGGCGCGCCGTCATCATAGGTCACCTGGCCGTCCGACAGCGGCTTGGGCATCTTCAGCGACACGCCGGACAGGAAGTATGGATTGTAGTGCGTGCCCTCGGGGATCACCATGCCGGCCGGCGGCGTCTCGTCGTAGCCGGTCAGCAGCGAATGGATATAGTCGGGGCCGCCCTGCGCATACTGCGTGAAGATGTCGAATACGAAGCGCGGGAAGCCGCGCTCGACGCCGCGCGCCTTGGCCAGCAGCGACATGTCGGGCGGAGCGGCGCCGCCATTGGAGGCAGCAGCAGCCTGCTCGTTGGCGAACGGCGCCGGGAAGTAGTCGGACGGCTTGCCGGGACGGTCGAACATGTCACCGGCGTCGTTGGGGCCGTCATGGATGGTGTATTCGGCGGCAAGCGTCTTCACCTGCGCTTCCGAATAGCCGAGCCCTTCCAGCGTGCGGAACGCCACCAGGTTCATCGAGTGGCAGGCCGCGCAGACTTCCTTGTAGACCTTCAGGCCGCGCTGCAGCTGCGCCTTGTCGTAGGTACCGAACGGCCCGGCGAAGCTCCAGTCCATCTCCTTCGGCTCATCGATCGGGAAGTGCGTCGGCGCGGCCGCGTTGTGTGCCTCCTCGGCGGCGATCGCCGCGGTGCCAACAACCACAAGGCCAAGCAGCGCCAGCGAGGTGAGAATCTTCTTCATGCCAAATCCCCTTAGATTCTCTGCCGCTCAGCCCTTGGTTTCCGGCGCGGCCGTAGCCCCCGCAGGATGATGTCCGCCACCCTTGTTCTTCTCGAGCACCGCCTCGGTGATCGAATTCGGCAGCCTGCGCGGTGTCTCGATCAGCCCGAGCACCGGCAGCGCAACCAGGAAGAAGGCGAAGTAGAACAGCGTCGCCATTTGCGCCATGAAGACATAGGTGCCTTCGGCCGGCTGCGAGCCGAGCCAGCCGAGCAGGACGGCGTCGGCCACGAACAGCCAGAAGAACAATTTGTACCAGGGCCGGTAGACCGCCGAGCGCACCTTGGAGGTGTCGAGCCACGGCACCAGGAACAGCATGACGATGGCGCCGAACATGCACAGCACGCCGCCGAGCTTGGAGTTGATCGGGCCGATGTTGAAGGTGATGGCGCGCAGGATCGCGTAGAACGGCAGGAAGTACCATTCCGGCACGATGTGGGCTGGCGTCTTCAGCGGATTGGCGACCGTATAGTTGTCGGGATGGCCGAGAAAGTTCGGCAGGTAGAAGACAAAATAGGCGAAGAAGAACAGGAACACGATCATGCCGAACGCGTCCTTGATGGTCGCGTAAGGCGTGAAGGCGACGGTATCGGTCTTCGACTTGACCTCGATGCCGGTCGGGTTCGACTGGCCGACGACGTGCAGCGCCCAAACGTGCAGCACGACGACGCCCGCGATCATGAACGGCAACAGATAATGCAGCGCGAAGAAGCGGTTGAGCGTCGGATTGTCGACGGCAAACCCGCCGAGCAACAGCTCCTGGATCCAGTTGCCGACCAGCGGGATGGCGCTGAAGAAGCCGGTGATGACGGTGGCGCCCCAGAAGCTCATCTGTCCCCACGGCAGCACGTAGCCCATGAAGCCGGTCGCCATCATCAGGAGGTAGATGATGCAGCCGAGGATCCACAAAAGCTCGCGCGGCGCCTTGTAGGAGCCGTAGTAGAGGCCGCGGAAGATATGGATGTAGACGGCGACGAAGAAGAACGAGGCGCCGTTGGAATGCAGATAGCGCAACAGCCATCCCGAATTCACGTCGCGCATGATCTTTTCGACCGAGTCGAAGGCGAGGTTGGTGTCGGCCGTATAGTGCATGGCCAGCACGATACCGGTAAGGATCTGCGAGACCAGCATGATCGACAGGATGCCGCCGAAGGTCCAGGCATAGTTGAGGTTGCGCGGCACCGGATAGGCGACGAAGCTGTCATAGATCAGCCGCGGCAGCGGCATGCGGGCGTCCAACCAGCGTTCGATACCGGTCTTGGGCGTATAGGTCGAGTGTCCCTCGCTCATCGAAATATCCCCTGCCTCAACCGATAAGGATCTTGGTATCGGAAATGAACTTGAATACCGGCACCGCCATGTTCTCCGGTGCCGGACCTTGGCGGATACGGCCGGCGGTGTCGTACACCGAACCGTGGCACGGGCAGAACCAGCCGCCGAAATCGCCTTCCTGGCCGAGCGGGATGCAGCCCAGATGGGTGCAGACCTGCACCATCACCATCCAGGCTTCCTTGCCGGGCGTGGTCCGGTTGGCATCAGTCGCCGGGGCATCAGCCGGCAGGTTGGCGTTGCGGGCGATCGGATCCTTGAGCTCGGCGAGGTTGACGGCCTCGCCGTCCTTCATCTCCTGCTCGGTGCGGTTGCGCACCACGACCGGCTTGCCGCGCCATTTGACGATCAGCGACATGCCCGGCGTCAGCGAAGCGACATCGACCTCGACCGAGGCCAGCGCCAACGTCGAGGCATCGGGGCGCATCTGGTCGATGAACGGCCATGCGACGGCGCCCGCGCCAACCACAGCGGCCATGCCGGTGGCGACGTAGAGAAAATCACGACGGTTGGGATCCTGGGTGTCGGTTGCGCTCACGGGTGCCTGATCCTTTCGCCTCGTCCGTGCCGGTGGTCGAGCCTCGTTCCCCGCTCATTCACGCCAACCCGACAGCGCATGGCGAACAGGCTAGCGAATTCCTCCGGCATTTGGACTTCGGTTTATGCGTGAAGCCCGTTTTTGTCCAGCGGCGTGGAGGCACAAGGGCAGATTGTCGCGGGGACATGATCCGGCGTCGGGCGACGCTGTGCCGGAGTATCCGCGAAGACCGGGAAACAGCTGGAAAAGCAACGGCAAACCGACGCCTCGCCTTTGCCTCGACAGGCGATGCCAGCCTGGCCTATCCTGCTCCCATGGCGCACGTCATCGACCGCGACACCTGGGCCGAGGCGCCCGACTGCTGGCAAGGCGAGCTGCAGTGCGGCGCCTTTGGCTCCAACAGCTGCCTGATCTTCAACTATTTGCCTGACGTCGGCGGCGGCCCACGTCTGCACAGCCATCCCTACGCAGAGATCTTCATCATCCGTCAGGGCACCGGGCTGTTCACGGTCGGCGACCGGCAAATCGAGGCGTCCGCCGGCCAGATCGTCATCGTGCCGCCGGACACGCCGCACAAATTCACCAATCTCGGCCCGGGCGCGCTCGAGACCACCGATATCCACGAGAACGGCAGCTTCATCACCAAATGGCTGGAGTAGACCATGATCCCGAGCCGAAGGTCAGCGTAGCAAAAAGTGGAGGCCGGTTTTCGGAAAAGATCATGGTCAAACAAAAAGATAGCGCTATTTGGCGCCGAGCCTGACCAACACGGCCCTTGGGATATCGTACTCGCGGATCACCGCGTCGTGCTTGCGCAGGCCGCAGAGTTCGCGCTGGATGAAGTAGCCGTGCACGGCTTCGGCCGCTTCCTTGAGGAGCCTGGGCCGCTGCTCCTTGTCGTCTCCATTCTCACGCAGTTTGGCCAGCGTCTCCTCGACGCGCTGCCCGGCGCGTCCGAGCGCCGCTGCCTTCTCGGCCAGGATTTCATGGCCGAGCGCGTCGAAGGCGGCTTCCCCGGCCGAACTGCCGGTGGACGGCGGGCGCAACGACATCTCAGTCTCCTTTCCTGCCGGCCGCGGACTTTGTCTAGAACGTCATACGATGGGTGACGAATTCTTCGCCCTTGACCGGCCCGAAGCCGAGTCCCTCATAGAAAGCGAAGGCTTCCTGCGGCGCCCTTGTGTTCAGCGCGGCGAAATGTCGACGTGCCCTGTCGACAACCGTCTCGACCAGCATTCTGCCGACACCGTTGCGGCGATGCAGCGCGCTGACGAACAGGTGACGGACCCGGCCTTGCTCCCTGCCGTCGAAATAGGGGTCGATGTTCAGCCCACACACACCAACGACTTCGCGGCCATGCCAGACGCCAAACAGCGCCTCGCCATGTTTCAGGAACCTGTTGCGGCGGCTTGCCCAGCCATCGGCCAGGCGCACCAGCATCCAGTATCCCTCGAGGCGGCTCTCTTCCATCAATGCGCGGAAGGCTGGCGTCGTCGGCCGCAGCCGCTTCAGCACATAGCCGGTTACCATTGATCCGCCCATGCCCTACTCCGCCGGACGCGTCTCTTCCAGCACGCTTTCCTCGTTGAACAGGAAGCCGCCGGACTGGCGCTTCCACAGCCGCGCATAGAGCCCGTCGAGCGCCACCAGTTCGTCATGCGTACCTTGTTCGACGATGCGGCCGCCGTCGAGCACCACCAGCCGGTCGAGGGCCGCGATCGTCGACAGCCGGTGCGCGATGGCAATGACGGTCTTGTTCGCCATCAGCCGCGCCAGATTTTCCTGGATCGCCGCCTCGATGTCGGAATCGAGCGCCGAGGTCGCCTCGTCGAGGATCAGGATCGGCGCGTCCTTGAGGAAGACGCGCGCGATCGCGACGCGCTGGCGCTGGCCGCCGGACAGCTTCACGCCGCGCTCGCCGACAAAGGCCTCGTAGCCCTTACGGTCTCTGTTGTCGCGCAGGCCGAGGATGAAGTCGTGCGCCTCGGCCTTCGTGGCCGCCGCGACCACTTGCGCCTCGGTCGCATCCGGCATACCGAGCTTGATGTTGTCGCGCAGCGAGCGATGAAAAAGTGCCGTGTCCTGGCTGACGACGCCGATGTTGGCGCGCAGCGAGTTCTGCGTCACGCCCGATATGTCCTGCCCGTCGATCAGGATCTTGCCGCCCTCGAGGCCGTAGAGGCGCAGGATCAGATTGGCCAGGGTCGTCTTGCCGGCGCCGGACGGCCCGACCAGCCCGACCTTCTCGCCCGGCCGCACCACGAGGTCGATGCCGTCGAGCACGCCGAACCCCTTGCCATAGTGGAAGGTGACGTTCTTCACCTCGATGCGGCCGCCGCCCACGACCAGCTCGCCGGCATCCGGCGCATCGGTCAGGCCGAGCGGCTGCGAAATCAGCGCCTTGGAATTCTCCAGCACGCCGAGATTCCTCAGGATGCTGTTGAGCTGCATCATCAGCCGGCCAAGCAGCATGTTGAGCCTGAGCACCAGCGACAGCGTGAAGGCGACCGCGCCGACGGTGATCGAGCCTTCCACCCAGAGATAGATGGCAAAGCCGGCGATCGCCATTATCATGATGCCCGACAGCGTCGTCAGCGCCATGCGCACGCCGGTCAGCCTGCGCGTGAATGGCCGCAGCGCATCGAGATAGATGTCGAAGCCGTTCCGGATATAGCGGTCGTCGCCATCGGCCGAGAACAGCTTCAGCGTCTGCACGTTGGAATAGGAATCGACGATGCGGCCGGTGATCATCGAGCCCGCCTCGGCGGTTGCCTCTGCATGCTTGCGAATCGCCGGCAGGTAGAACTTGGCGATGAAGCCGAAGGCGGTGATCCAGATCACCACCAGCACCGCCAGCCTGAGATCGAGCCCCGCGACCAGCGCCAGCGTCGTCACCGTGTAGACGATCATGAACCAGACGACCTCGATGAAGCTCTCCATCAGGTCGCCGGTCGCCTGCCCGGCCTGCCAGACCTTTGTGGCGATGCGGCCGGCGAAATCGTTCTGGAAGAAGGCGTAGGACTGGCGCGAGACGTGGCGATGCCCCTGCCAGCGCACCAGATTGTAGAAGCCCGGCGTGATCGTCTGCTCGTTGACCAGCGCCGACAGGCCGACGACGAGGGTGCGGATGACCAGCACCACCGCGGCCATGAAGACGAGTTCGGGGCCGGCGGCGGTCCACAAAGCGTGCCAACTGCGCTCGCCAGGAAGCTGGTCGAGAATATCGACCAGCCGCCCGACGAAATAGAACAGTCCGGCCTCGACCAGCGGCGCGATGCCGCCGATGACCAGCATGGCGAAGAAGGCGAACTTCGCCTGCCCGACATAGTGCCAGAGGAAGCCGCCGACGCTGGCAGGTGGCCTGAGACTCGCCGGCTCCCGGAACGGATAGACCCAGTTCTCGAACCAGCGATAGACGGCAGTCATCATTCGGCGGCTTCACCCTTGGCGCCAATGTCGTTGGCGATAGCGTCGTTGGCGGCCTCCGCCGGGCTCTCGTCGAGCAGGAAGCCACCCGACTGGCGCTGCCAGAGCTGCGCGTAGAGTCCGCCCTTGGCGACCAGTTCCTCGTGCGAACCTTCCTCGATGACACGGCCCATGTCCATGACGACGAGCCTGTCCATCGCCGCGATGGTCGACAGCCGGTGCGCGATGGCAATCACGGTCTTGCCTTGCATAAGCCTGTAGAGGTTCTCCTGGATGGCCGCCTCGGCCTCCGAATCGAGCGCCGACGTCGCTTCGTCGAGAATGAGGATCGGCGCGTCCTTCAGCATCACGCGGGCAATGGCGATGCGTTGCCGCTGGCCGCCGGACAGTTTGACGCCGCGGTCGCCGACATGGGCGTCGAACCCCTTACGGCCGCTGGCATCGATGAGCCCGCCGATGAAGTCGAGCGCCTCGGCCCGCCCCGCCGCCTCGAGCAGCATCTCGTTGGTGGCGTCGGGCCGGCCGTAGAGAATGTTCTCGCGCACCGAACGGTGCAGCAGCGAGGTGTCCTGCGTCACCATGCCGATCTGCGCACGCAGCGAATCCTGCGTCACCGAAGCTATCTCCTGGCCATCGATCAGGATCCGGCCTGCTTCGAGGTCGTAGAAACGCAGCAGCAAGTTAACCAGCGTCGACTTGCCGGCGCCGGAACGGCCGACGATGCCGACCTTTTCGCCCGGCTTCACCGTCAGCGACAGGTTCTCGATGACGCCCTTCTGCTTGCCATAGTGGAAGCGGATGTCCTCGAAGCGGATCTCACCCTTGGAAACGGTGATGTCTTTCGCACCCGGCCCGTCTTCGACCAGCCGCGGCAGCGAGATCGATGCGATGCCGTCCTGCACCGTGCCGACGTTCTCGAACAGGCTCGACATTTCCCACATGATCCATTGCGACATGCCCCACATCCTGAGCACGAGGCCGATGACCACGGCGACGGCGCCGATCGTCACCGCCTGGCCGAGCCACAGCCACAGCGACAGCGCGGTGACGGAGAACAACAGCAGCCCGTTCAGGATGTAGAGCAGGCCATAGAGTACCGTCACCAGCCGCATCGACCGGTAGACCGTATCGAGAAAGCCGGCCATGCCTTCCTTGGCGAAGGAGGCCTCGCGGCGCGCGTGGCTGAACAGCTTGACCGTCTGGATGTTGCTGTAGCTGTCGACGACACGGCCGGTCATGGTCGAGCGTGCATTGGCCTGCTCCTCGCCGACCTTGCCGAGCCGCGGGATGAAAAAGCGCAGCAGCCCGATATAGCCGATGAGCCAGACGACCAGCGGCGTGGCGAGCCGCCAATCGGCCGAACCGACGATGAACAGCACACCGAGGAAATAGACGATGATGTAGTTGAGCACGTCGATCAGCTTGATGACGCATTCGCGCACGGCGAGCGCCGTCTGCATCAGCTTGGTCGCGATGCGTCCGGCGAACTCGTCCTGGTAGAAGGCCATCGACTGCTTCAGCAGATAGCGATGCACCTGCCAGCGGATGCGCATCGGGTAGTTGCCCATCAGCGTCTGCTGGTTGAGCAGAGAATGCAGCCAGACCGTGCCCGGCAGTGCGAACAGCACGATGAAGGCCATGCCGGCGAGCTTCCAGCCTTCGGTCTGCAGGAAGGTTTCGCGGTTCTGCCCCGACAGCCAGTCGACGATGTGGCCGAGGAAGCCGAACATCCACACCTCGGCAAAGGCAATCGCCGCCACCAGGATCGCGTCCAGGACGATGTAGGGCCAGGCGCCGCGTGTATAATGCATGCAGAAGCCGACCAGCGTCTTCGGCGGCTCGACCGGTTCCGCCGCCGGGAACGGATCGAGCCTTTTCTCAAACCAGCTAAACATCATCATGCTCATAAATCTCTTTTCCGCTCACGCGGCACGGGAACGGACGAAATCCCTGGAGCGCGTAGCGTCCCAGGAGCGCGTGGCGTCCCCGGAGCGCGTAGCGTCTCCGGACTGCGTGGCGCCTGGGACCAGCGATACGGAATCATCCGCGTCGCTGGTCCTGCTTCGCGCAATATAGGGGCTCGCGTGCTTTTCGCCGACAGGCTCGCTTGACGATCCTGACGGCACGGTGCCGCCAGCCCGGTCCTTCGCCCCCGGCCGGATCATCCTGATGATCCGGCGCACCAGCGACGGCCGGCTGGGGTCGGGAACGGCGCGCGAGAAGTCGACATCCGGCAGCATGCCGCGATGCGGACGCCGGCGCGTCTCGGCGTGGACCGCCGACGAATAGGTTTCGCCGATCAGCAGCGCCCAGGTCGCCATCTTGCGTTCGTGCAGGCTTCTTGAACCGGGTATTTTGTAGGGATCGAACATCGGTCCGTCCTCCATGTGCAAATGCGATAAAAAGGGTGAAGCAAGCTCGACCGCCGGCATTCGGCCAAAGGCACGGATGGCGTCGGCGCGCATTGCGTCAGTCCGGGCACGACGGCAAGCGTCGGCCCGGATACGTTCAGATGGGGCGTCGAGCCCCTTTGGCAGTTTGAAAAACATCGCAAGATTCCTTCGAGAGCCGAAAACTGGGTTCGGCGGGAATCGGTGCGATCAGAGTCTTTAGAGAGTCAGGAGAATCGTCGTACCGAAACCGCCGTCGGGCGTACAAGGCCCCAAGAGGGGCGCTGGATGTGCATGGTCATCATGAATTACCCCTCCATCGGTTCGGGTTGACAATGAGCGGCGTATACCCGACTTCGCAGAAAATGGCCACCCGCCAGTCCAGGAATTTCCGAAACCGCGAAATCCCTGTGGCCGATCTGCCACTTATTAGAAGGATGCGGAAATGAACGACCGTCTCCGCATCGCGCTCTACCAGCCTGACATCGCCGGCAATACCGGAACAATCCTGCGCTTTGCCGCGTGCCTCGGTCTCGGCGTCGACATCATCGAACCGGCCGGCTTCCCGCTCTCCGACAGGACGCTGAAACGGGCCGGAATGGACTACCTCGAAATGGCGGCGCTGACCCGGCATGTTGACTGGCACGCCTTCGAGCAATGGCGCAGCGGCGGCGCGCGGCGTCTGGTGCTGCTGTCGACCAAGGCCGCGACCGCCTACACCGACTTTGCCTTTGCCAATGGCGATGTCCTTTTGTTCGGCCGCGAGTCCGCAGGCGTGCCGGATCCGGTCCACCAAGCGGCGGATGCGCGACTGGTGATCCCGATGCAGCCGGGCGCGCGCAGCATCAATGTCGCGCTTTCCGTCGCCATGGTCGCGGGCGAAGCGATCCGGCAGCTGCGATAGAATCTCCAGTCCGGCGGCAACGCCGCCCCTGTCGCTGACCTCAGCTGCTTGAGTCATTCTCACCCAGGCGCACATCGCCTTCTCCTGATTTGCCTTGTCTGGATCTCTTCGCTACAAGCTCAACTTAACTTGAGGTCAAGCGGAAAGTGCGAGATGGCTCCGGTAACGGAATTGACGGTCGGCCAGGTGGCGATGCGCAGCGGCGTCGCGGTGTCGGCGCTGCATTTCTACGAGGCGCGCGGGCTGATCCGCAGCCACCGCACGTCAGGCAACCAGCGGCGCTACGGCCGCGACGTGCTGCGGCGGGTGGCGATCATCCGGGTCGCCCAGGAGGTCGGCATCTCGCTGGCCGAGATCGCGGCCGCCCTTCAGTCCCTGCCCGAGGGCCGCACGCCGACGCGCGAGGATTGGAATCTGCTTTCAACGGCCTGGCGCGACAGCCTCGATCAAAAGATCAGTCAGCTGAAGAAGCTGCGCGACGGGCTCACAGACTGTATCGGCTGCGGCTGCATGTCGATCGACAAATGCCCGCTCAGGAACAAGGGCGACAAGCTGTCGAAGCAGGGCGCGGGCGCGCGGCGCCTGTTGGTGGAGCGCTAGTCCGCCGCCGGCAATCTGCGGATCGTGAATTCGATGACATCCCCCGGCCGTTCGAACCAGCTTTCGATCTCGGTCCAATAGGCCTGTTTGGGAAAACGTTCGAACCACTCCTTGGCCTTGAGGCGCGCATCGGAGCGCGGCAAGACGAAGGTCTCGCGCAGGAAACCGTCGCGCGGCATGCGCTCGCGCTCGGCGCGCGAACGATCGAGCCTTTTCTTCAACCCATCCAGCTTCGGTCTTGCCGGGGTGCGCACGAAACAACTCCTTGCACCTTAATGACACTTGACCCTTGCCCTTAAGAGATTAGGGATCGCGCCCGGAAAAGACGAGTCATTTGTCGGCTGCGACGGGAGACAGCATTTTGGAACGACCTGAAATACCCGTGGGGCTGCCGGACGACATCGAACAGAAGAAGATGAAGGCCAAGCTTTGGTTCGAGACGCTGCGCGAGCGCATCTGCGCCGCCTTCGAGCAGATCGAGCAGGATGTTCAGGGACCGCTCGCCTCATGGTCGCCCGGCCATTTCGAGAAGACGCCGTGGGAGCGCGACGAAGGCAAGGGCGGCGGCGGCACCATGTCGATGATGTATGGCCGCGTCTTCGAGAAGGTCGGCGTCCACACTTCGACCGTCTATGGCGAGTTCTCGCCCGAATTCCGCAAGCAGATGCCGGGCGCCGAGGAAGACCCGCGCTTCTGGGCAAGCGGCATCTCGCTGATCGCCCACCCATGGAACCCCAACGTGCCAGCCGTGCACATGAACACCCGCATGGTCGTCACCTCGCGCCAGTGGTTCGGCGGCGGCGCCGACCTGACGCCGGTGCTCGACCGCCGCCGCGTCCAGGACGACCCCGATACTTTGGCCTTTCACCGCGCCATGCAGTTCGCCTGCGAGAAGAACGCCGGTGTCGCCGATCATGCGAAATTCAAGGCCTGGTGCGACGAATACTTCTTCCTGCCGCACCGCAACGAGCCGCGCGGTACCGGCGGCATCTTTTTCGACTGGCTGCATTCGGACGACGACAAAGGTGGCTGGGACGCCGATTTCAACTTCGTCCAGGATGTCGGGCGTTCTTTCCTCGTCGTCTACGGACATCTGGTTCGGGCCAATTTCAACGAGAACTGGACCGATGGCGACCGCGACGAACAGCTGATCCGGCGCGGCCGATACGTCGAATTCAACCTTCTTCACGATCGCGGCACCATCTTCGGCCTCAAGACGGGCGGCAATGTCGCCTCGATCCTGTCCAGCCTGCCGCCGGAGGTAAGATGGCCGTAAAAAATCGGTGAGCGGGGCGTGAGCCGCAATGACGTCCCATTCGCCGAATTCTGGCAGGGAATGTGGCACCACAGATTTCTTTTTCGTCTAATATCCATTTGAAAAAACTGGGTTATTTGTCGTCTCGGGTCGGGAAGCGCCGGCGGTTCGCCCGCGAAACCGCGACTCGACGCAACCGGACGGCCCAAGACGACGCGGATCATCTTCTCGACAAGGATGTCCGCTTTTCCCAGGAGTACTTTGCAATGCGCAAAATCATTGTGTCGGCCGCCGCGGCCGCCCTTCTCGCCTCCGGCTCGGTTGCCTTTGCCGCCGTCAAGCACACCACCGGGACGGTCAAGGCCTTTGACGCAACGGCCATGAGCCTGGTTCTCGAGGATGGATCATCTTTTACGCTTCCCAAGACCTTCAAGGATCCTGGCCTGAAGGCCGGCGAAAAGGTCCGCGTTTCCTGGGACATGAGCGGCAAGAACAAAGTTGCCGAGGCAGTCAAGATCGTGAAGTGATGGCCCGCTCGTCGGAACAAGACCAGCTTTTGTCTGGTCTTGCTCCGGGGTAGCGTAAGAGGGCGGAGCAGCGATGCTCCGCCTTTTTGTTCCTGGCCGGCAACCAAAACCAGGCATTTGTGTTATGGTTGCTCCCCCGAGCGTGTCCTGAACCGAAGGTCGGCCCAGCAAGATCGGAACCGGTTTCGGAAGGATCATGCAACGATCAAAGTGCTGGAGCGCCCGTGTCTCAGCTGCCGCCCGCTCCAGGGAGGAAAAAGGAGAATCCCATGAAGGAATTCCACTGCGGCTCGCTCGTCCCCGGTTGTGACTGGCATACGCGGGCCGACGAGGAGGCCGAGATCATGCGCCGTGCCGTTGAGCACATGCGCGAGACCCACGGCGAGACGGTGATCCGCGAGACGATGGTCGAAGCGATCCGCTCGCGCATCGAGAAAGCCCGCGACGCGGCCTGATCTCAGCTGATCTCAGCTGGCTTTCAAGGCTTCCGCGGCGCGCTCGAGCAGCGCGCCGCGATCAAGCGCAAAACCGGACTCGATCCACTCCCTTTCCAGGTTTCTCAGGATGGCGCCGAGCTTCGGCCCCGGCGCAGCGCCAAGCTCGGTCAGATCGATTCCCTTGACCGGGAAGTCGGGCCTTTGCCACTTCAGCGCGAAACCAAGCAGGCGCGAAAGGCCGCCGGCATCGAGCAGCGCTGCATTGTCCTCGACCGCCCGCGCCCGCGCCGAGGCCAGCGCAAGCCGCAGCCGGTCGACAAAGCCCTGGCGATCGCCACGATAGAGCTTTTTCGCCAGATCGCCTTCGGTTGTCTTGGGTTCGACAGCGGCCGTCAGCGCCCAGTGGCGCAGGCGATCCGCCTCGCCGGTCGAGAATTTCAGCCTCTCGGCAAGCGTTTTCATCCGCGCCGCATCCGGTGGCACCATCGCTTCCAGCCTGAGCAGCGGGTCCGACGTCCAACCCAGCTCCTTTTCGGTCCTGGTCAGTCCGTGGATGGCGTCGATGCCCCATTTCTCGCTCTCCGGCAGGACGCTGGTGAGAACGCCGGCCTGGCGCATCCAAAGAAGCGCCCGTGACGGATCGGGCGCCGACAGAAGCTTCTTCAACTCGGACCAGACGCGCTCGGCCGAAAGCTGGCCGAGCCCCTCCTTGAGCCGCGCGCAGGCCTTCAGCCCCTCGGCGTCGGGTCGGCCATCACCATACCAGGCGAAGAACCGGAAGAAGCGCAGGATGCGCAAATAGTCCTCGCGGATGCGCCCCTCCGCATCGCCGATGAAACGCAGCCGGCGCGCTTCGATGTCGGCGATGCCGCCGACCAGGTCGACCACGGTGCCGTCGGCTTCGGCGTAAAGCGCGTTGATGGTGAAGTCGCGCCGCTCGGCATCAAGTTTCCAGTCGCGCCCGAACGACACCTTTGCCCGCCGCCCGTCGGTTTCGATGTCGGCGCGCAGCGTGGTGACCTCATAGGCCTTGCCTCCGGCGATCGCGGTGATGGTGCCGTGCTCGATGCCGGTCGGCACCGTCTTGAACCCCGCCGCCCCAGCGCGCCGGATGGTTTCCTCAGGCACGCAAGTCGTGGCGATGTCGATGTCGGCGACGGGCTGGCCGATCAGCGCGTTGCGCACCGCGCCGCCGGCAATGCGCGCCTCTTCGCCGCCGCCCGAAAGCGCGGCGAGCAGTCGCTGCAGCTGCTTTTCGCCGAGCCAGTCGGCCCTGCCCGCAAGCGACACCGGAGCACTCACGCATAGAGCCTTTCATAAAGCGTGCGGATGATGCCGGCGGTGACGCCCCAGATACGCCGGTCGCCATAGGGCATGTCGTAGAAGAACCATTCGAGATCATTCCACATGCGGCTGTCCCGCTTGTGATTGGCCGGGTCCATCAGGAAGCGCAGTGGCACCTCGAAGGCGGCATCGACCTCCTCGGAATTCAGCGTCAGCTGGAAACCCGGCCGCACGATGCCCAGGACCGGCGCGATGCGGTAGCCGCTGCCCGCGACATAGTCGGGCATGCGGCCGATGATCTCGATGCGATCCTCGCCAAGCCCGATCTCCTCGAAGGTTTCGCGCAGCGCAGCCGCCTCCGGGCTGGGATCGGTTGCATCGATCGTGCCGCCGGGGAATGCCACCTGCCCTGAATGGCTGCGCAGCTTCTCGGCCCGTTTTGTCAGCAAGACCGTCGCATCGCCTCGATGATCGACCACCGGAATCAACACCGCGGCGTCGCGCAGCGGCTTGGCTTGCGTCAGGCGCGGATGGCCGGGATTGAAGCGATGATCGCCAAAATCGTCGCTGGCATGCGCATCCGGCTGCGCGGCGAAGCGCGCGCGAAAATCAGCGGTGGAAAACGGCGCCGGCGTCACCTGGTCCATCACGCGCTCAGCCGCTTCAATTTTTCCGCCGGCATGATCGGATAGACCGCGCCCTTCGAGCGGACGGCAAACATCGTCCTGCCGCCGATGCCGATTTCCTCGCCATGTTCGACCAGCTCGTACATCACCGGCCGCGCCACCAGCGCTTCCAGCCGCCCGCGCACCAGAACGTAAGGCTTCAGGCCGCCGGTGGCGTTCTCGTCGACGAAGCGCAGCGGATGGCCGGGCCCGGCCTCGACGACGTCGCCGACATTGGTGCGGAAGGTGATGACCTGGTCGTCGCCGGCGCCGGAAACGTCCATCTCGACGGCCACGAAGGGCGCGTCGGCGACACGGATACCCACCCTTTCCGCCGGCGTCACCAGATAGGTCTTACCGTCTGCATCCTTGCGCAGAACCGTGGAAAAGAGCTGCACCAGCGGCATGCGCCCGATCGGCGTGCCCAGATAGAACCAGGTGCCGTCGGCCTTGATCTCCATGTCGAGATCGCCGCAGAAGTCAGGATTCCAGCGCTCCACCGGCGCCGGCCCCTTGCCGGCGCGCGTCGCCCGCGAGATCAGCGCCTCCAGTCCGCGCGCTTCCCTGGCGGCCGTCAGACTCTCTTCAGCATGTTCGGAGCGTTCCGTCATGGTCACGAAATAGTCACTGTTGTTCCGCTTGTCAGCCTAAGTCTGTGATTTAAATTCAAACGCAGGCGCCATGCGAGGCCGAATCGCGGCATTCTGCGGCACAGACAAGTGCAAGCCGGTATTTCCAACACAAGGATCGATGCGGCCATGAGCGTGATGATCAAGGAAAGCCCGATCAGCGAAAAAGACATGATCGCCGAGGCGGAGAAGGCATTGGCCGACATCTCCAGGATCCGCGACGGCGTCGGCAGGGTCATCTTCGGCCAGGAAGCGGTCGTCGAACGAACACTGGTGGCGCTCCTGGCCGGCGGCCACGCGCTGCTGGTCGGCGTGCCAGGCCTCGCCAAGACCAAGCTGGTCGAGACGCTGGGCGTCGTGCTCGGTCTCGATTCCCGCCGCATCCAGTTCACACCCGACCTGATGCCGTCGGACATTCTCGGTTCCGAGGTGATGGAACAGGACGAATTCGGCAAGCGTTCGTTCCGCTTCATTTCGGGGCCGATCTTCGCGCAATTGCTGATGGCCGATGAGATCAACCGCGCCTCGCCGCGCACCCAGTCGGCGCTGCTGCAGGCGATGCAGGAATACCACGTCACCATTGCCGGCGCCCGCCACGATTTGCCGGCGCCCTTCCACGTGCTGGCGACGCAGAACCCGCTGGAACAGGAAGGCACCTATCCCCTGCCCGAGGCCCAGCTTGACCGCTTCCTGATGCAGGTCGACATCCTCTATCCGGAAATCGAGGCGGAACGCCGCATCCTCTTGGAAACCACCGGCGTCGAGGATGCCAAGGCCGCGAACGTGCTGCAGCCGGCGCGGCTGAAGGAGATCCAGACGCTGATCCGCCGCATGCCGGTGCCGGAAAGCGTCGTCGAGGCGATCCTCAAGCTGGTGCGCTCGGCCCGTCCGGGCCAGGGCCATGCCGAAACCGACAAGCTCGTCGCCTGGGGTCCGGGCCCGCGCGCCAGTCAGGCGCTGACACTGTGCGCCCGCGCTCGCGCGTTGTATGATGGACGGCTGGCACCGTCGGTCGACGACATCCGTGCGCTGGCCGAGCCGGTGCTGCAGCACCGCATGGCGCTGACCTTCGCCGCTCGCGCCGAAGGCACCTCGGTGCGCGACGTGGTGGCGAAACTGGCAAAAGGTATCTGATGGCGCGCATAGGCGAGGTCCAGGCACCGGTAGCGACGCGCGACGCGCTCGCCCGTGGCCGGTTGCGGGCCTCGCTGGTGCCGGACCTCCTGGTCGAGGCGCGCCGCATCGTCAACACCGTGATCGCCGGCTGGCATGGCCGCCGCAAGCGCGGCATTGGCGAGAATTTCTGGCAGTTCCGCCCCTATGTCGAGGGCGATTCCTCGCGCATCGACTGGCGCCGATCGGCCCGCGACGACCACACCTATGTACGCGACCGCGAATGGGAGGCCGCCCATACGGTATGGCTTTGGGCCGACCCCTCGCCTTCCATGCTCTACAAATCCGCAGGCGCCAGCGTTTCGAAAGAATCGCGCGCGCTGGTGCTGACGCTAGCCATGGCCGAGCTCCTGTCGCGCAGCGGCGAACGCATAGCCTGGCCGGGCCTCACCGATCCGTTCACCGCCCGCGACGGCGCCGAGCGAATCGCGAGCCAACTCACCCATGCCGGCGCGCTGCCGGCAAAGCCTGATCTCTCCGGCATTCGCCGCTTCTGCGACATTGTCGTCGTCAGCGATTTCCTCGATCCGGTCGAGGACACCATGGCCTGGCTCGACGTGCTCGCCCGTCACGGCGTGCGCGCCCATCTGATCGAGGTCGCCGACCCGGCCGAGGAGAATTTTCCCTATGCCGGCCGCACCGAATTCACCGATCCCGAGACCGGCGACAAGCTGACCGCCGGCCGCGCCGAGATGCTGGGCGACGACTATCGCCTGCTTTACACCGCCCGCCGCCAGGAACTGGCCGGCTGGTGCAAGCGGCTCGGCTGGAGCTTCACCGTCAACCACACCGATCGCCTGGCTTCCGAGGCGCTGGTGCGCATCCACATGGCGATGACCGCTGAAAGCAGTTATGCCGGAAAGATCAGCGCATGAGCTGGCTGCCGCTTTCCTTCGGGGCGCCGATGGTGTTGTGGGGCCTGCTGGCGCTGCCGGTGATCTGGTGGCTGTTGCGGCTCACCCCGCCCAAGCCGCAGACGGAAGTGTTTCCGCCGCTGAAGATACTGGCCCGCGTGCTGAAGCGCGAGGAGACCCCGCATCAAAGCCCGTGGTGGCTGACGCTGCTGAGGCTGCTGATGGCCGCCCTTGTCGTCACAGCCCTTGCCGAACCCGTCTTCAATCCGCGCGAGAAGCTGCCTGCCGAGGGCTCGGCCCTTGCATTGGTCATCGACAATGACTGGGCAAGTGCGGCCGACTGGGGCAAGCGCGTCGCCACCGCGCAGCGCCTGATCGCCGACGCCAGTTCGAATGGCGTGCCTGTCGTCATCGCCTTCACCGCCGAAAAGCCCAACGCCGAGATCGGACCCTTCGATGCTGCCACCGCGCTCGACCGGCTGCGCGCGGCCAAGCCGCGGCCGATCCCGACCGATCGACCGGCCATCTATGCACGCGTCGCGGCGGCCCTGGAGCGCCTGCCGGGCGCCAGTGTCGCCGTGCTCGCGGATGGACTGGCGGCGCAAGGCGACGAAGCCGCCTTCAACACGCTGCTGTCGAAAAACGCGGCGCGCCTCGTCTGGGCAACGTCCGACAGGCTGTCGCTGACCGGCCTCACGGTCGCCGATAACCAGGTCGACGGCTTTGCGCTCACCGCCATCCGCGCACCGAACGATCCGGCGCCGGCTCAAGTCACCGCCGGTGCCTTCGACGACAAGGGCCGTCGCATCGCCGACGCGACGCTGACCTTCTCGCCGGGCGAGTCCACCGCTACCGGGACGATGGCGGTGCCATTCGAGCTGCGCAACGACTTCGCCTCGATCGCGCTCGACGGCGAGCACCAGGCCGGCGCCGTGCGGGTGCTGGACGAAAGCTCCAAGCGCCGCCGTGTCGGGCTGTTGTCGCAGGCCGAGGCCGACCAGGCGCAGCCGCTTTTGTCGCCGCTCTACTATATCCGCCGTGCGCTGCAGCCTTTCGCCGATCTGGTCGAGCCATCGACCGTCGACCTTGCCGACGCCATCCCGCAGCTTCTCGACCAGAAGCCGGCGATGATCGTCATGGCCGATGTCGGCACCATTCCGGAACAGGTGAAGCAGAGGCTGGTCGATTGGGTCGACAAGGGCGGCACACTGGTGCGCTTTGCCGGGTCGAGGCTCGCCGCCGCCGGCAATGACGACGATCTGCTGCCGGTCAGGCTGCGCACCGGCGAACGCTCGATGGGCGGCGCCTTGTCGTGGACGACGCCGCAGCCGGTCACCGAGTTTCCAAAAGCCGGTCCCTTTGCCGATCTCGCGCCGCCGGCCGAGGTCACCGTCACCAGGCAGGTATTGGCCGAGCCGACACCCGACATCGTCGAGCGCACCTGGGCGACGCTTGCCGACGGCACGCCGCTGGTGACCGGGCTGAAGAAGGGCAAGGGCACGCTCGTCCTGTTCCACGTCACGCCCGAGGCAACCTGGTCCAACCTGCCGATATCGGGCAGCTTCGTCGAGATGCTCAGGCGCATCGTGCAGCTGTCGCGCAACCAGGGCGCGGCGATCGCCAACGCCGAAGCCGCCGCCACTTCGCTGGCGCCCTACCGCATGATTGCCGCCGACGGCGATCTGGTACCGCCAACGCCGGATGCACGACCCCTGGTGCCCGGCGCCGGGCCGCTGCCGGTGACGTTCGAGAACCCGCCCGGCCTTTACGGCTCCGAAACCGGCGTCTTCGCCCATAATTTGCTCGAGGCCGACAGAACGTTCGCGCTGCTGGACCGGCCTCAAGTTTCGTTGCCGGTCACCACCGTCCAGTACGCTTTCGACGAATCGCGCAATCTGAAAGGCGCGCTGGTCGCCGCCGCCCTGGTGCTGATGGTGCTCGACACGCTGGCGGTGTTCTGGATGGGCGGGCTGCTGGCGCGCCGGCCGCGCCGCGCCGCCGCAACGACGGCGGCCGCCGTTCTGATCGCGCTGGGCGCGCTCTTTGGCCATGCCGACCTCGCCCGCGCCGACGACGCGAAACCGGGCGATGCCCAGGCGATCGAGGACATCGCGAAGACCCGCATCGCCTATGTGCTGACCGGCGAGCCAGGCGTCGATTCAATCAGCCGCGCCGGTCTCGAAGGCCTGACCCGCTTCCTGATCGAAAAGACCGCGCTCGAACCCGGAGCGCCGGCCGGCGTCGACATCGCGAAGGACGAACTGTCCTTCTACCCGCTGATCTACTGGCCGATCGACCCTGCCGCGCCGATGCCGAGCCAAGCGGCGATCGCGCGCGTCGATGCCTATATGCAACAGGGCGGCACGGTTCTGTTCGACACCCGCGACCAGTTTGCCAACGGCATCGGCGCCGATTCGACCAGCCCGGCGACGGAGCGGCTGCGCGACATTCTCGGCGATCTCAACGTGCCGCCGCTGGAGCCGGTGCCGTCGGACCATGTGCTGACCAAGTCCTTCTTCATCCTGCCCGAGTTTCCCGGCCGCTTCGCCGGCAGTCCGCTCTGGGTCGAGGCCTCGCTCGACGCCAGCAACACCGAGAACCGCCCCGTGCGCGTCGGCGACGGCGTCTCGCCAATCCTGATCACCGCCAATGATTTTGCCGGCGCCTGGGCCGTCGACGAGAATGGCGACCCGCTTTTGCCGACCGTGCCGGCGGACCCGATGCAGCGCATCTATGCGCTGCGCGCCGGCGTCAACATCATGATGTACATGCTGACAGGCAACTACAAATCCGACCAGGTGCACGTGCCCGTCCTGCTCGAACGGCTGGGGCAGTAAGCCATGAACTGGTCGATCAACTTCGAACCGCTCCTGTCCTGGCCGCTGCTTGCCGCCGTACTGGTGCCGCTGGTGTTGCTGGCGCTGGTCGGCCTGTGGTTTCGCCAGCGCGGCTCGGTCTTCCGCTTCGCCGCTTTGCTCGCGCTCGGCGCCGCTTTGCTCAACCCGGTCTTCCTTGACGAGGAACGCGAGGCCTTGAAAAGCGTCGTCGCCATCGTCGTCGACCGCAGCCAGAGCCAGGATATCGGCGAGCGCACCAAGCAGACCGACGAGGCGCTGGCCGGGCTTCAGCAGCGCCTTGGCCGTTTCAAGCAGTTCGACGTGCGCGTCGTCGAGTCCGGCCGGTCCGAGGCAGCCGAGGAGCGTACCGACACCAGGCTGTTCGGCGCGCTCGAAGGTGCTTTCCGCGACGTGCCGCCGTCGCGCATCGGCGGCGCCATCATGATCACCGACGGCGAGGTGCACGATGCGCCGGCCGGCGCGCCCGACTTCCATGCGCCGCTGCACGCTTTGATCACCGGCAACGAGCACGAGAAGGACCGCCGCATACGCTTCGAGAACGCGCCGCGCTTCGGCCTGGTCGGCAAGCCGCTCGATATGAGCTACCGCGTCATCGCCACCGACAATCAGACCGGCCCGGTCGATGTCCGCGTCTCGGTCAATGGCGAGCAGGTGTCGGTCGAGCACGCCACCATCGGCCAGGCGATGCCGCTGCAGGTGACGATCCCGACCGCCGGCCGCAACATCGTCGAGCTCGCCGTCGACCCCGTGCCGGGCGAGCTGACCGACGCCAACAACCGCGCCATCGCACTGATCGACGGCATCCGCGAGAATTTGCGCGTGCTGCTGGTTTCCGGCGAGCCGCATGCCGGCGAACGCACCTGGCGCAACCTCTTGAAGTCGGACGCGTCGGTCGATCTCGTCCATTTCACCATTCTGCGTCCGCCGGAAAAGCAGGACGGCACGCCAATCAACGAATTGTCGCTGATTGCCTTTCCGACGCGCGAACTGTTCGTCGAGAGGATCAAGGATTTCGACCTCATCATCTTCGACCGCTACCAGCACCGCGACGTGCTGCCGATCCTCTATTACGACTACATCTCCGAATATGTCGAAAAGGGTGGCGCGCTGCTGATCGCCGCGGGGCCTGAATATGCCGGCGAAAGCTCGATCGCCCGCACGCCGCTGATGTCGGCGCTGCCGGCGATGCCGACCGGAGAGGTCGTCGACAAGGCCTTCTACCCGCGCCTGACCGAGCTCGGCCAGCATCATCCGGTGACGCGCGGGCTGGACGGCTCGGCCACCGATCCGCCGCACTGGAGCCGCTGGTTCCGCACCATCGGCGTCGAGAACCCCGAGGGCGAAGTGGTGATGAAGGGCGCCGACAACCGGCCGCTGCTTCTGCTCGACCGCAAGGGCGAAGGCCGTGTCGGCATGCTTCTGTCCGACCAGGGCTGGCTGTGGGCGCGCGGCTTCGAGGGCGGCGGCCCGCATGTCCAGCTCTATCGCCGCATCGCCCATTGGCTGATGAAAGAGCCCGAACTCGAAGAGGAGCGCCTGACCGCCGACGGGCGCGGCATGACGCTGGAAATACGCCGCCAGACGATGAGCGACGACCCCGGCCCGGCGCAGGTGATCACGCCGTCGGGCAAAGCGCTGATCGTCAGGCTCGAAAAATCTGAGCCCGGCATTTTCCTCGGCACCGTCCAGACCAGCGAGATCGGCCTCTACCAGGTCGGCAATGGCGACCTCACCGCGCTTGCCCATGTCGGCCCGATCAACGCGCCGGAGTTCACCGACGTCATCTCCACCGAGGACCGGCTGAAGGCGCCGGCGGAGGCAACCGGCGGCAGCGTGCGCCGGCTGGCGCCTTCGTCCACGCTCGGCACCCTTGCCGGCGGCGTGGCGCTGCCTTCGATCGTCCCGGTCCGCTCCACCGGTGCGGCCTCCGGCAACGACTGGATTGGGCTCCGCACCACCGACGACAGCGTGCTGAAGGCCGTCTCGCGCGTTCCGCTCTTCGGCGGCTTCCTCGGCCTCGGCCTGCTGCTTCTGGCGATGGGCTCGATGTGGTACCGCGAGGGGCGGTAACGCTCTTCACTCTTCCGGTTCGGTCGTGAACAGCAGCGGGTAGCCCTTGGCCTTGCCGGCGTCCGTCGCCCGCGTCGCCTTGGTCTCAGCGACGTCCCTGGTGAAGACGGCGACGACGCAGACGCCGCGCCGGTGCGCGGTGATCATTACCCGTTGCGCCTGGTCTTCGCTCAATTTGAACTCGCCCTTGAGCACGGTCACCACGAACTCGCGCGGGGTGAAATCGTCGTTGATGAGGATGACCTTGTAGAGCTTCGGCCGTTCGGTCTTCGGCTGCGTCTTGGTGCGCGGTGTGGTGGTGGTTTCAGGCATTGGAAACCCGGCAACTGCAAGCGAGAAATTCGCCTTCACTTTGTCACGGGCGAAAGCGGTCGTCCATTTTCGATCGGCCAAACAGCAGCGCGATCTCTAACAAATCTATGTGGGTCACTGCCGCAGGCCGTTCAACGGCCATGCCGGCCGAACATGCGCCGCGGCGGGATCTGCCGCACCGTCCCTACAGATGGCGATTCTGGACGGGAACGCGTATCGGGTGCATCGACCCGGCGCTCCATCCAGGCCGCGACTGGCCAGGCGATGAAGCAGATCAGCACCGTGCCGGTCAGCACGATGAGCAGCCAGGTCTGCCCGGGCGTGATGTAGTCCCAGTCGGTGGATATTTTCGGCGCGAACAGCGACGGCTCGGTCCGTCCGCTGGCGGGGTCCGGCACCGGGCTGGCTGAGAGCAGGATCAACACCTTGGCCACTCCGCTGACCACCAGGCCGCCGATGACCATTGAGCGCAAAATGGACGAAAGCCGCTTCATGCGGATTGTCCTACAGGGCCGGCATTGCGATCGGGTTAAAGGATCGCCAGCCGTTGAACCAGTTTTGGCATGCCGGGGTTGGACGTCACCGGTATTCCGGCTCGATCCAGGCCGCTCCAGCCGAATTCCGGCTGGAGCGGCCTTGTCAGGAGAGCTGGCTACTGCCAGGCCGGGATCAGGACTTCTTGGCTGCCTTCGGCGCCTTCTTGACCGGGCACTTGTGCGTCTTGGTCACTTTGCAGGCCTTGACGGTCTTCTTGGCAGTGACCTTCTTCGGAGCAGCCTTGGCAGGCGCAGCCGCCGGCGCGGTGGTCGAAGCAGCGGGAGCAGCGGTCGTGGTCGCAGCTGCGTTGCCAAGAGCCGGCATCGAGAAGGCGAGAGCAACAGCGAGACCGAGGGCGGAGAGGAGGGACTTGTTCATGGCTTCATTTCCTTTTTATGCGGGTCGGGGTTTGAGCGTCACTGAACCGGGTCGTTCGGTGTCACTCCAAGCAGCTTCAAAGCGTTTGCGAGCATCCGGATTCCCTGTGCCTGCTTCTTGTTGGCGCAGAACCGGGTTCCCTTTCTTTGCAGTGCTTTCGCCGCGGTGACCTGCGTTGCCGCGGCATGGGTTTCGAGGGCTTCGTCAACCTGACGGTTGAGGTCGCTGCAGCGCTCGGCCCGGGTGATCGGCGCCACCTTTGCATCGGAGGCTCCGACCGCGGCCGTGACGAGCGAAATGCCGAGCAACGCACCCATCAAGCTGATCGTGAACCTATGCATTGGTCTTGTCCGTTACTCCGGAGACTTGCGTCGCAGCCGATGACCTGACCGCCACGACACCGTTATGCCCTTGAATTTTTTCGTGAGTTTTTCCGGACTATAGAAATTTGTTTCTGGATTGTTTCTGCCGCATCTGCCTTGGGCTGTGCTATCGCCACTGGCCAACATATGGCCCGAATTCTATCGTGTGGGAGATGATCGAATGACCGCTTGGCCACCAGCAATGACAGGGTTCCCGTGAAATCCGACGCACACATACTGATCGTCGACGACGACAAGGGCATACGCGACCTGCTTCAGGAGTTTTTGCAGAAGCGGGGCCTGCACACGACCGTTGCCGCCGACGGCGTCGAGATGGAGGCCATCCTGCGCCGCATGCAGGTCGATCTCATCGTTCTCGACGTGATGCTGCCCGGCAAGAGCGGGCTGGAGCTTTGCCGCGAACTGCGCGCCAACCACACAACGCCGATCATCATGCTGACGGCCGTCACCGAGACGACCGACCGCGTGGTCGGCCTCGAGATGGGCGCCGACGACTATGTGCCGAAACCCTTCGATCCGCACGAGCTCCTGGCCCGCATCCGCGCCGTGCTGAGGCGCAACGGCGCCGCCGAGCCGCGCCGCCCGACAACCAAGCAGATCTACCACTTCGCCGGCTGGACGATGGATTGCTCGCGCCGCCGCCTGACGGCGCCCGGCGATGTCAGGGTCGAGCTGACGATGGCGGAATTCAACCTCCTGCAGACCTTCGTCAAAAGCGCGCAACGCGTGCTCACCCGCGACCAGCTCATCGAGCTCTCGGGCGGCGATACCGGCTACAGTTTCGACCGCAGCGTCGACATCCTGGTCAGCCGGCTGCGGCGCAAGATGGAAGACGATCCCAAGACGCCGAAACTGATCCTGACCGTGCGCAGCGGCGGCTATCAGTTCCTGCCCGAAACGACCTCCGAATGAGACGCTTCCTGCCGCAGACCCTGCCCGTGTGGGTGCTGCTCATCGTCATTGCCGGCCTGCTGATCAGCCAGATCGCAACACTCTACATCGTCGCGCGTGACCGCGACGCCGCCAACGACGTGGTCGATCTCTACCGCCTCAACGACCGCGCCTTCTCGCTGGTGCAACTGATGCACGATGCGACGCCCGAAGAACGCAAGGCGACCGCGTCGGGACTGTTCAACGCCACCTACGCGCTGACCGTTTCGGACACGCCGGCCGTCACCTCCTCGATCGCCGGCGACGACGAACTCGCCGAACTGGAGGACATCCTCGTCGGGCGCCTGACCAAATTCGGCATCACCGACGCGCGCGTGCGGCGCGATCCGGCAACGCGCGAGTCGGATGCTCCCGGCGGCGCGATCATGAACAAGGATGTCGGCCAGGTGGAGCGCGACCTTCTGGTGCTGGCGGCGGATTTCGCCCAGAGCGACAAGCTGACAGCCTCGCTGCGCTTCGCCGACGGGCAGTGGCTGAATTTCACCGAGCCGATCACGCCGGTGGGCCCGATATTGAGCTTCGACAGCCTGCCGCTCTATGTCCTAATCGCCGGGCTGGTGGTGATGATGTCGATCTGGTCGTTGCGCCGGCTGACCGCGCCCTACCGGATGATGGAAACCGCCGTGAAGCGCATCGGCCACGATTTGAAGAGCCCGCCGATCGCCGAGTCGGGCAGCCGCGAGATCCGCGCCGCCGCCAAGGCGGTCAACGCCATGCAGCTCAGGCTGCGCGACTATGTCGAGGATCGCGAGCACCTGGCGGCGGCGCTCGCGCATGACCTGCGCACGCCGCTGACGCGGATGCGGCTGCGCCTGGAACTGCTGCGCAAATCGCCGGCCCGCGCGGCATTGGCGCATGACCTCGCCGACATCGAGAGCATTGCCAGCTCGGTCATCGACTTCGCCAAGTTCGAGGTGACGGAGGAGAAGGCCGAACGCATCGATTTCTGGTCGCTGGTGGAGGCGGTCGCCGACGGCTTCGAGGAGGTCTCGTTCGACCACGACGGTACACGGCCGCGCGGCCTGATCTGCATGGCCCGGCCGGTAGCACTGAAGCGCTGCGTCACCAACCTCGTCCAGAATGCCGTGACCTACGGCAAGAAGGCGCATCTCAGCCTTGAGCGGTCGCAGGACACAATCACGCTCGCCATCCGCGACGAGGGACCCGGCATCCCGCAGGCACAACTCGACACGGTGTTCGGCTCCTTCGTTCGCATCGAGCAATCGCGCAACCGCCAGACCGGCGGCCTCGGTCTTGGCCTGACCATTGCCCGCAACATCGCGCGTGCCGCCGGCGGCGAGATCAGCCTCTCCAACGATCCGGCGGCGGCCTGCTGACGGAACTGCGCCTGCCGCTGGCAGCATGAGTCAGTAGGAGGCGGCCTGATCGGCACCGAGGCTGGATCAGTCCCGCGATCCTTGTGATATTGCCGCCCAATCCGGCACCACAGCGCCGCGCGCCCTCTTGGACGCGCAAAGGACGCTGTAGAACTTGATTTGAGGAAACCGTCCATGTTCTATGCGATCCTGGCCTACCACGTCGAACAGACCGTCCAGTCCTGGACGCCTGACGAGGATGCGGCCCTAATGGACGACCTGCTCGAGGTCAACGCCAGGCTGACCCGCGAGGGAAAACTCGGGCCGGCGGCAAGGCTGGGTGCAACCGCGGCGGCCGTCACGTTGCGCGGCCCAAGCGAGGGCATGGTGATCGACGGTCCCTTTGCCGAGACCAAGGAGCAGTTGCTGGGGCTCTATGTCCTCGACTGCGCGAGCCAGGAAGAGGCGATCGCAGTCGCGCGCGACCTCAAGCGCGTCAATCCCAGCGCCGTCTACGAGATCCGCCCGATCATGCTTTATCTCCCCGGCGCGCCACTTCCCGCTGGTCAGGATTAGGCCACCATCGCGGCTTCCGGCAGTTCCGCGTCTGCAATCGTCAGGAACCGTGTCAGCAGCGCGGCACATTTTTGCGCATGGGTCGCAATGAGGGAGTGGCCGGCGTCTTCGACAACCGCGCTATGCACATGCGGCAAGGCGTGTTGCAGCATGTCGGTCATTGCCGCCATGGCCGGATTGGCGAACCCGCCTCTGACGAGAAGCACCGGGATATCGAGGGCACTGTAGTCGCGGAGAGAAGCCTCGAAACTGAAAACCGTCAGCCAGTCGATCACATTTGTCGGGGCAGTCTGCCGGCAGTGGGTCCGCACGATTTCGGGAAGCGCTGCAAAGGTGCCTTGACCGCCCCAGAAGTCGATGATGATGCCGGCCGCGTCGGCGTCGCCGGCCGCGACCGCCGCGCTGAACTCCCGGCTAAGCCTCAGAACGTCCTGGTAGAGGCCTTGCCTCGGCTCGCTGTTGAGGAGCGCGATGGGATTTGCCTCGAAAAGCGACAGGCTCGCCACGTCGATGGAATTTGCCAGGGCCGCGGCAAGGGCAACAGCACCGCCAAAGGAATGGCCGACCAGATGCACGGGTCCTCCGGCACGACGTGCCGCCTGCTCGATGATCCGGAGCTGGTGCCGCATGCCGAAATCATTGCGCGAGCGGGTCTCCGCGGTCGCGCCATATCCGCAAAGGCTGATGCCGATCATCCGGTAGTCAGGCGATAGCCATCTCTGTATCGGCCGCCAGGCCGCATATGTGCTGAAGGATCCCGGAATGAACAGCACGGTCGGTCCCGAGCCTTCTTCCGCATAGTCTATCGCATAGTCCATGGACGACATGCGTCCCTCCCTGTGCTGCGCCGCTCACGCGGCAAGTTCTGCGCCGAGCCGCAGGATTTCCGCGACCAGCAAATCGAGATCCTCGTACCGGGTGCGGTGATTGGCGATCGCCACCCGCAGGCAATGCTGGTCGTGCACGGTGGTGTCCGAAAGGGCCGCGATGCCTTCTTCCTGGAGTCGCAGCATGATCTCGGTGTTGAACGCCTTCAGGCGCTCACCCGACAGCCCATTGGCGCGGTGGCGAATGCAGACGATGTTGATGCTCACCGGCGCCATCAGCTCCAGCGCCGGCTCGGCCTCGATCAGGCTGGCCAGATACTTGGTTTGAGCGATGTTCTGGTCGATCAGGCGGCCGAATTTTTCAATGCCGTGCTCCTTTAGCGCCATCCACACCTTGAGCGCGCGGAAGCCGCGCGATGTCTGCAGCCCGTAGTCATGCAGCCATTTTCCGGACGCGATGCCGCGCGACGTCGATTCCAGATACTCCGGTATGACAGCAAAGGCGCCGCGATGCGCCTCGGCATCGCGGACCAGCGCGCAGCCCGCCTCGAATGGCGCGTGCAGCCATTTGTGCGGGTCGAGCGCAAGCGAATGGGCTCGTTCGATGCCGGCGACGAGCGCTGCATTCTCCGGCGCGATCGCAATCAGCGCGCCGATGCAGCCGTCGACGTGGAACCAGAGATCCTCTTCCGCCGCCAGCCTCGCAAGCGCCTCGAGATCGTCGATCGCGCCGGTGTTGACGGTGCCGGCGTTGCCGATGACGCAGGCCGGCTTGAGGCCCGCCTTTCGGTCTTCCGCGATCACCGCCCGCAAGGCGGCGATATCGATGCGCATTGCGGCATCGCTTGGGATGCGGCGAAGCGCACGGTTGCCGAGGCCGAGCACCTCCATCGCCTTGCGGTGGCAGAAGTGGGTCTGGTCCGAGCCATAGAAGCGCAAGGGCTGCGCGATGGCACCGACGCCATGCTCGCGCACGTCGATGCCAGCCTTGGTGTTGCGCGCCACGGTGAGCCCGATGATGTTGGCCATCGAGCCGCCGCTGACCAGCGTGCCGCTGGCCGAAGCGGGAAAGCCCACGATCTGCTTGAACCAGTCGACCACCTGGCTGTCCATAAGGCCGGCGGCATGGTTGCCGCCGCCCAGATTGGAACCTTGGATCGCCGCCAGGAAATCGCCGAGCGCGCCGGTGAAATTGCTGGAGCCCATGTACCAGGACCAGAAGCGCGGATGGATGTTGCCCATCGGGTAGGCCATGACGTTGCGCGCGACATCGCCGTAAATCTCGGCGATCGGCGCAGGCGAGCGCGGCAAGGGCGCGTCAAAGAACGCCCTCACCTCGCCCGGCATCTCCCGCCACACCGGGCGGTCGCGAACGTCGCGCAGATAGCCGACGGCATCATCGACGATCCGGTGCGACAGGGCCTGCATATCGGCCCAGTCCAGGGGATCGAGCGTTTCCTCCGCTGTCGCGCTCGAGGTTTGCGGCATCGCGTCCATAGTGGTGTCCCCCGCGATCTGCTGTCAGGCGTCGAACTGGCAGCCGGGCGTCGAACGCGAAAGCGTGATCTCTTCCGCATCCATCTCCGCCTCGATGCCGTCGAACAGCGGCGTCGTCATGTAGCGTTCGCCGGTGTCGGGGAGCATGCACAGGATCACCGAGCCGGCCGGCGATGTCCCGGCGATCTGGCGTGCCACGGCGAAGGTGGAGCCGCCGGAGATGCCGGTGAAGATCCCCTCCTGCTGCGCCAGCGCCTTGGCCCATTTGATGCCTTCGGGCCCGGCGATCGGCATCACTTCGTCATAGTAGCGCTTGTCGATCGCTTCCTGCAGCACGTTGGGAATGAAATCCGGGGTCCAGCCCTGGATCGGATGCGGCTCGAAGGCCGGGTGGCTGGCGGCCGGTGCGCCGTTTTTACCGCGCTCCTGCGGCTTGCCACTGCCGACAAGTTGCGCGTTGGCCGGTTCGGTGAGCACGATCCGGGTCTCCGGCCGCTCCCGGCGCAGCACGCGCGCCACGCCGGCGACGGTGCCGCCGGTGCCATAGCCGGTGACGAAGCAGTCGAGCCTGGAGCCTGCGAAATCATTGACGATCTCGCGCGCCGTGGTCGCTTCGTGGATGGCCGCATTGGCCTCGGTCTCGAACTGCCGCGCCAGGAACCAGCCATTGGCTTCGGCGAGTTCCACCGCTTTCTTGTACATGCCGAAACCCTTCTGGGCGCGCGGCGTCAACACCACCTTGGCGCCAAGCATGCGCATCAGCTTGCGGCGCTCGACGGAAAAGCTGTCGGCCATCGTCACCACCAGCGGATAGCCCTTCTGCGCGCAGACCATGGCAAGCCCGATGCCGGTGTTGCCGCTGGTCGCCTCGACGACGGTCTGCCCAGGCCGCAACGCACCGCTGCGTTCGGCCGCCTCGATGATGTTGAGCGCCAGCCGATCCTTGACCGAGGCCGCTGGATTGAAGAACTCGGCCTTCACATAGATCGTCGCATGCGCCGGGCCGAGATTGTTGATCCGGATCACCGGCGTATCGCCGACCGTGTCGAGAATGCTGTCGAACAGGCGGCCGCGGCCGGCCGTGGTCCTGATCTTTGACTGATGCAACATGTCCGCTCTCCTCAAGCTGTCGTCACGAGCCGGTTACAGGCCGGCGGTTTGGGCGGCGCGGTTTCGAGACCTTGCCGCGTTACGGTTCCCGACTTGCCGTCAATACGGCAATGGCGGCGTCCGGCGCCTAGAATTCGCTGCCGGATGCGCCTTGTCGGGTTCGGTGATAAAATAGGGACCGGTTGGCCAGCGTGGTAGCAAGCGTGGTATTGCCCGTGGAATCCACTCAAAAGATCCAAAGTGGCGAGGTTGCCGGCCCTTCCGTGCGCCTGCTCGGGCCGCTGACTGTTCTTCGCGGCGGGATTCCCGTGGCATTGCCGGCATCGCGCAAGCTGCGTGCGTTGCTGGCCTATCTCACGCTCACGCCGCATGCCGTCGGGCGCAGTCGCCTGTGCGAGCTTCTGTGGGATGTGCCGAACGACCCGCGGGGCGAGCTTCGCTGGTGCCTCAGCAAGCTGCGCGGCGTTCTAGACGAACCGGGATTCAGCAGGATCGAAACGCAGGGCGACACGGTCGGACTGCGCCTGGACGGCGTCTCGGTCGATGCCGTCGAGATCGCGGCTGCCGCGGCGGCGGGAATAGGAACACTTGGCCCGGAGCGACTGCAGGCGCTGTCCGACCTGTTCGCCGGCGATTTCCTCGATGGGCTGGAGCTGGACCGCTGTCCGCATTTCGACAGCTGGCTGGTTGCGCAACGCCGCCGGTTCACCTCCTGCCACATCGCCATCCTGGAACATCTGGTCAACACCCTGCCGGCTGGCTCCGACGCCTCTCCCTATCTCGACAAATGGCTGGAACTCGCGCCCTTCGACGTGCGCGCGCATGTGGCCCTGCTGGAGAACCTGGCCAGGCGGGGCCAGATCGGCCAGTGCGAGGAACACCTTGTTGTCGCCGCCCAGCTGTTTCAATCGGAAGAGCTGGAATTTGCACCCGTGCGCGAGGCATGGCGGGCGATCAAGGACCGGCAGTCGGGTGCGGCGCCAGGCGCGCAGCCGGCGATTGCCTTCGCGCCCCAGGTTCCGATTGCGCTTGCCGAACCGGATGCGGCCGCATCGCGCCGGGCCTCGCTTGCAGTCATGCCGTTTGTCGAGCACGCCGGCACCGACGGCATTCGCGGCGGGCTGGCCGACGGCATGACCCACGACATCATCACCCGCCTCGCCAAGCTCAGGGATTTCTTCGTCATCGCGCGTGGGTCGATGTTCGCGCTGGCCGAGAAAAACATCGCGCCGGAGGATGCAGGGCGCCGGCTGAACGTCGACTACGTGGCCACCGGAACCGTCCGCAGCCTGGCGGGCCGCATCATCGTCTCGGTCGAACTCATCGAGGTGCGCACGGCAAGGATCGTCTGGGCCGAGACCTTCGAGCGCAAGCCGGACGACATCTTCATCGTGTTGGACGATATCGGCAACAGCATCGTCTCCTCGATCGCAGCCGAGATCGCCACGGTCGAGCGCAACCGCGCCATGCTGAAGGCACCCAACTCGCTCAATGCCTGGGAGGCCTATCACCGCGGCCTCTGGCACATGTACCGCTTCACCCGCACGGAGAACGAACTGGCCCAGCAGTTCTTCGGCATGGCCCTGAAGCAGGATCCGACCTTCGCCCGCGCCTACGCCGGCCTCTCCTTCACCCATTGGCAGAACGCCTTCCAGCGCTGGGGCGATCGCGACCAGGAAACCGCGCTTGCCTTCGAAAGCGCCGGCCAGAGCCTGCTGGTCGACGACCACAACCCCGCCGCCCACTGGGCCATGGGCCGCGCGCTGTGGCTGCGCGGGGAACAGGACGGGTCCTTGCTCGAGCTGGAAAGAGCCGTCGACCTCAGCCCGAACTTTGCGCTCGGCCATTATGCGCTGTCCTTCGTGCAATCCCAGTCGGGCGACCCGAAATCCGCGATCGGCTCATCCGACCATTCGCGCCATCTCAGCCCCTTCGACCCGCTGCTGTTCGGCATGATGGGGTCGCGGGCCATGGCGCTGGCTCGGCTCGGCCAGTTCGACGAGGCGGCCGAATGGGCCCTGAAAGCGGCCGCGCGGCCCAACGCCCACACCATCATCCTGTCGATCGCAGCGCATTGCCTGGCGCTGGCGGGCCGGCAGGATGAGGCACGAAGCTTCGCCGCCGCCATCCGCAAGACGCTGCCGGACTACCGCGCCGACGATTTCATCGCCACCTTCCGTTTCGATTCCGAAGGAGAGGCCCTATTCCGTAATGGCGCCAGGCTCATCGGATTGAATTGAACTTCCGGGGCTGATGAACGGTCAGCTTCGCTAATGGACGAGCGGTCCGTCCGCCTTCTTCCAGGCGGCGATGCCGCCGTGGATGTGGCGGGCGCTGGCGATCCCGGCGTCCTGAGCGGCCTGAACCGCCATCGCCGAGCGTTCGCCGAAGGCGCAGTAAAACAAAAGCCGTTTGCCGGTCGACCTGGCGAGTTCGTGCAGCATGCCGCCGGCGGCGATGTTTTCCTGCAGCCGGGGATAGGGCAGATGGATGGCGCCGGGGATGACACCATGCCGTTCGCGCTCCGCATTCTCGCGCAGATCGATCAGCGCGACGTCGGGCCTGCCGACCAGCGCCAGCGCGACCTCGGCGGTGACCGACCAGCCCCGCCCGGCAATATCGTCCTGATGCAGTCCGACCTTCATGTTGGCCGGCACGGCGACGTCCATCATCTTCGGATTGGAGAGCTTCAGATTGTTCATGATCTCTACATACTCATCCATCGACTTCACCTGCAGGCGCGGGTTGAACGCCTTTTCCTCGCCGATGGTCGAGACGGTCTCGCCCTTGTAGTCATGCGCCGGATAGATCAGCGTTTCGTCGGGCAGCTTGAGCAGGCGGCCGAAGATCGATTCATATTGCTGGCGCGGATCGCCATTCTGAAAGTCGGTGCGGCCGGTGCCGCGAATGAGCAGCGTATCGCCGGTGAACACCCGGTCCGGCAGGATGAAGCTGTAGGAATCGTCGGTGTGGCCAGGCGTGTAGATCACGTCGAGCGCCAGCCCCTCTATGGCGAGCTTGTCGCCGTCGGCAAGCCGCATCGAAACCACATCGGCCTTGGTCTGCTCGCCCATCACGGTCACGCAATACGTCCTGTCGCGCAGCGCGCCGAGGCCGGTGATGTGGTCGGCATGCAGATGCGTGTCCACCGCCTTGACCAGCCTGAGGTCGAGTTCGCTCACGAGCTGGAGATAGCGGTCGACCTTCTCCAGCACCGGATCGATGATCAGCGCCTCGCCGCCCTTGCGGCTGGCGAGCAGGTAGGAATAGGTGCCCGAAACGGAATCGAAGAGCTGTCGGAAGATCATCCCTTGCACCCTACCCGTCCGCGGCACAACCGGCCGCGCGAATAGTGTAACACTAGGGCGCGGTTCCGGCACCTGCCAGCCGTACCAAGGTGCGGCCCTTGCCTCGCGGCCGCAACTTCGGCCACTTATTGAACCGCAGGCGCCTACCGCCGCAGCACGGCGCTCAGCACGTCCCTGACACCGATGGCGCCGACAAAACGCGACTGGTCGTCGAACAACGCCACGGGTGCGGTCTGCGAACGGTGCATGGCCAGCATCACCGTCTTCAGCGAGGTGCCAGGCGTGGCCCAGAACACTTGCGCCGTCTCCTCCGGCTGGGCTTCGATGTCGGTGCAGGACACCCACACCGCCGGCTTGCCGTCGCGCTCGGCCGCCGCCACCAGCCCGTGCTCGTCGATCTTGAATCGCGTCGTCTTGCGCCGGTCGAGCCAGACCCAGCCTTCGGTGCTCTCTTCGAGGTCGCGGCGGTCGCGCATCACGTTCCAGGCGGTCAGCACCGAGAGCGGGTTAACATTGGCGATGAAGTCGCGGACATAGTCGTTGGCCGGACGCAGCACGATGTCTTCCGGCGCGCCGGTCTGCACGATGCGCCCGCCCTCCATGATGGTAATGTGAGTGCCGATCTTGAGCGCCTCCTCGAGATCGTGGCTGACGAAGATGATGGTCTTCTTCAGCTCGGCCTGGAGCTGCAGCAACTCGTCCTGCAGTTTGGTCCGGATCAGCGGATCGAGCGCCGAAAACGGCTCGTCCATCAACAGGATCGGCGCCTCGGTGGCAAAGGCGCGCGCCAGACCGACGCGCTGCTGCATGCCGCCGGAAAGCTCGTGGGCGTATTTCTTCGACCACTGGTCGAGATTGACCAGCTTGAGCTGGCGATGCACACGTTCCTTGCGCTCGGCGTCGGGCATGCCGGCTAGCTCAAGGCCGAGGCCGACGTTCTCCTCCACCGTGCGCCACGGCAGCAGGCCGAACTGCTGGAACACCATCGCCACCTGCTTCTGCCGCAGCCTTCTCAACGTCACCTCATCGCAGGTAACGACGTCGACCGTGCCGTCACCGTCCTTGACCAGAACCTGGCCGCGCGAAACGACGTTCAGCCGGTTGACGGCCCTGAGCAACGTCGACTTGCCTGAACCGGACAGACCCATGAGGACCGAAATCTCGCCCTCATGCACGGTCAGGCTGGCGCCGGCGCAACCCAGCACATTGCCGGTCTTTTCAAGGATTTCGGCGCGGGTGGCGCCGCTGTCGATGAGCGCCAGCGAACCGGCCTGGTCGGCGCCGAAGACGATATCGACGTTCTTGAAATCAACGGCGACGGTCATTTCTTGCCTCCAACGCCAATACGGGTCATTCGGTCGAGCACGATGGCAAGCACGACGATTGCCAGACCGGCTTCAAGCCCCAAGTCGATCCTGCGCGAGCCGAGCGCCCGGTTGATCTCGGTGCCGAGGCCGCCGGCGCCGATGAGGGCCGCGAACACCACCATCGACAGCGACAGCATGATCGACTGTGTCAGGCCGGCCATGATGGTGGGCAGAGCCGAGGGCAGCTCGACCTTCCATAGGAGTTGTCTTTTGGTGGCGCCGAACGCCTCGCCGGCCTCGACGATCGACTTCGGTACCGAAGTGACACCGAGATGGGTAAGACGAACCGAAGTCGGGATGACGAAGATGATGGTGACGATGAGGCCGGGCGCGTTGCCAAGGCCGAACAGGGTCAGCACCGGGATCAGGTAGACGAAAGTCGGCAGCGTCTGCATCAGATCCAGTACGGGCAGCATGATGCGGTAGACTTTCGGCTTGTGCGCGGCCCAGATGCCGAGCGGCACGCCTATGGTCATCGAGGCGGCGGCGGCGGCAACCACCAGCACCAGCGTCTCCACGGTCTGTTTCCAGAGGTTCTGGTTCAGGATGAACAGCAGCCCGAGGAAGACGGCGACGGCCAGACCCCTGGAGCGCTGCAGGAAATAGGCGAGCACCGCAATCAGCGCGATGAGCAGGACGGGCGGCAACAGCAGAAGTCCGTCGACTACCCCGTCGAGCAGGAAATTGAGGCTGTTGGAAAAAGCCCTGAAGACGGTATCGAAATTGTCTGTAAGAAAGCCGAAGAAGGCCTTCCCCCACGGACCTATGGGGATCTTGTAGGCGACCAGGAATTTCGAAATCGGATCCATCTTGCCCCTCTATGGCTGCGCCATCCTTGCCGGACGGTCATCTTGTCACAGGATATGAAAAAGGGCAGCCTTTTCCACGATGGCTGCCCTGTTCCGGTCATGCCGGATTCAAAGTCGGCTCAGCCTCCGAGTGCGGTCTTGACCGCCGCGGCGGCATCACCGCCGTCGAAGGTGGTCACGCCGGCGATCCAGGGCGCAATCGCGTCCGGATGCTTCTTCAGCCAGTCGGTCGCGACCGTGTTGGCGTCGCCGCCCTTGAGGATCGCGTCCATCATCTCGCCTTCCATGTCGAGGTTGAACTTCAAATTGGCGATGAACTTGCCTACATTCGGGCACTCGGTGGTGTAGCCCTTGCGCACATTGGTATGCACAGTGGCAGCGCCGAAGCCGCTATCGCCCATTCCGTCGAGATAGGTGATCTTCATGGCGCCCATCACCGGATGCGGCGTCCAGCCGAGGAAGGCGATCCATTCGTTGTTCTTCATCGACTGCTCGGCCTGGGTGAGCATGCCGGCTTCCGACGACTCGACCAATTCGAAGCCTTCGAGGTTGTCCTTCGGGTTCTTGATCATGTCGAGGATGATGCGGTTGCCGTCATTGCCGGCCTCGATGCCGTAGATCTTGCCGTCGAACTTGTCCTTGAACTTGCCGAGGTCGGTCAGCGTCTTGACGCCGGCGTCCGCGACATAGGTCGGCACAACGATGCCGTAGCCAGCACCGCTGAGGTTCTCACTGATGGTCTCGACCGAGCCGTCGGCGGTGTAGTCCTTGATGTCGTTGGTCATCGACGGCATCCAGTTGCCGAGGAAGACGTCGAGATCCTTGTTCTTCAGCGAGGCCATGGTGACCGGAACCGACAGCTGGATCACCTGCGGCTCGTAGCCGAGCGCGGTGAGTAGCACCGAGGCGACACCGGTCGTCGCCTGGATGTCGGTCCAGCCGACATCGGAAAGACGCACCGCCTTGCAGCTTTCCGGATCTCCGGCAAAGGCGGCGCTCGTGGACAGGAAAGCCGCCAGACCGAGGCCGGCGACGTAGGAATTCATACGCGACATAGATATTCTCCCATTGCGATTCTTTTGGCGAAGCGAAGTAACGGTTCATCTCCGCCTTGTTTCGTCAGCCAAACACCATTCTGGTGCGGTTTCAAGCACTAAGGCAATCACGATGAACGGCGCCGACTGGCCGATCAGCGACACCCATGCCGCTTTTCTGATGGCGGGCGGCTTTTTCAGGGGAATGAGCCACCGCCCCCTCCCCGCGCCGAGACAAGTCGGCTTAAAAGAGCAGGATGGCGAAGCTGTATTTTAACTATGCGACGATGAATGCCGGCAAGACGACGATGCTCCTGCAGGCGTCCTACAATTATCGCGAGCGCAGCATGGCGACGATGCTGTTCGTCGCCGGCCACTATCGCAAGGGCGACACCGGGCTGATCTCGTCGCGCATCGGCCTGGAAACGGAGGCCGAGATGTTTCGTGATGGCGACGACCTCTACGCCCGCGTTGCCGAGCATCACGACCATACGACCGTGCATTGCGTCTTCGTCGACGAGGCGCAGTTCCTCGAGGAAGAGCAGGTCTGGCAACTCGCCCGCATCGCCGACCGGCTGAACATCCCGGTCATGTGCTACGGCCTGCGCACCGATTTCCAGGGCAAGCTGTTCTCCGGCTCGCGCGCGCTGCTGGCGATTGCCGACGATCTGCGCGAAGTGCGAACCATCTGCCGCTGCGGCCGCAAGGCGACGATGGTCGTGCGCCTCGGCCCGGACGGCAAGGTGGCGAGGCAGGGCGAGCAGGTGGCGATCGGCAAGGACGTCTATGTCTCGCTCTGCCGCCGCCACTGGGAAGAGGAAATGGGCAGGGCGGCGCCCGACGATTTCATCGGCTTCACCAAGGCCTGACCGGCGCGGCGGCCTCTGCCGCCGGCTCTGCGGCGGCCGGATCGAGCAACCAATCCGCCACGATGTGCTTGTTTTTTGTTAAGGCCTCGGTCCTATAGACCCGTCAGCCAGAACTCTCCGGGGTCAGCCAATGCTTCGAGCCGTTTCGTCCGCCGCTGTCCTTTTCCTCGCCGGCGATCTTGCCGCGCATGCCGACGGCGACGCGACACTCGGCAAGAAGGTCTTCAACCGATGCATCGCCTGTCACGAGGCGGCAACCGAGCGCGACAAGGTCGGCCCGCATCTGCTGGGCGTCGTCGGCCGAACGGCCGGTACGGCCGAAAGCTTCCTTGGCCATTATTCGCAGGCCATGAAGGATGCCGGCGCCGCCGGCCTGGTCTGGGACGAGGCTAGCCTTGCCGTGTATCTGCACGCGCCCAAGCTGAAGGTCCCCGGCAACAAGATGGCCTTTGCCGGCCTGAGCAACGACGCCGACATCGCCAATGTCATCGCCTATCTGAAGGCCGACCCGAAGCCCTGAGCCCGGGCCGGCGGGCAAGATCGCGTTGGAGCAGCAGGCCCGCAACTGTCGTCGAGCCTGCTGCGATCATTTGCCGAATATTTGAGGCAGCCGTCCCGTTGGGAATCGAGTGTTTTTTGCCGCTGCTTCGGTCCAAAAGTCCAGCGGCAGGTGAACCGCGCCCGACCGATCGGGTAGTCAACCCATGAGAATGGTTCGTTTATCTTTCAAGGGAGGAGCGAAACCTTTTGTTTTCGCAGCTCCTCTTGTCTTGCGTCTTTCAATCCCCGGATGCTCCACATATATTCGCGCCGACACGAAACCGATGCCGATGCGGGAGGCCCCTATGGCGACGTTGCAGAATTTCGATGCCGAAATTGCCAAGACCAAGCAGGTCGTGCAGGACATGCGCTCCAAGATCGAGCAGTCCGGCACCGTGCTCGACACACTGGCCCAGGCCGACAAGAAAATCGGCGACGCCAATTTCGAAATCGAGAACGCCCGCATCGAGGATGTGCTCAAGCAGCAGAAGGTGATGGAAGGCAACATCGCCGATCTGATCATCGGGCTGGAGGACGCCACCAACGTCTTTGGCGCCGAATTCGAGAGCATGAAGAACTACACCGGCTGGGAAAGCTTCGTCGGCATGTTCTCGGCCCAGAGCAAACAGCGCATGCGCACCGACCGCGTCCGCAACATGTCGCTGGCCGGTAATCTGCAGGAGTTGCTGGCCAAGTCCGACACCATCGTCGGTATTCTCAAGGCGCAGAAGGAGGTTCTCGACCAGCGTTACAAGACCTCCGAGACCAGCCTGTCGCAGGTTATCGAGCGCCGCAAGACCACCATGTCGAACCTCGAGGCGGTGCAGAAACGCATCGAAGAGGTCAATCCGTTGCTGCTCGACATCGAGAACAAGATTGCCGCTTCGACCAGCCAGAAGGAGCGCACGCAGCTCGAGGGCGAGCGCTCGAAGCTGGCCACCGAATACAATGAGAAGCAGGCCAAGGAGCAGGAATTGCTGGCCGAAAGCCAGACGCTGGAGCGCTACACCTCGATGTTCCAGACCTTCGTCGATTCGCTCAACAACCAGATCGCCGCTCAGTCGACGCTGATCAACAAGCTGACCATCGATACCGAGCAGCGCATCGTGCTCTACAAGGCGCTGGAAGACTCGCTGAAGACCGCTGCCCAACAGGACGTCGCCCACAAGATCAACACGCTGGGCAGCCAGGTCGACAACACCGCCGAAGAGACCATGGCCGGCATCGGCGCCGCCTCGCAGAAACACATCGGCGATCTCCTCGAAATGCACGAGAAGAACATGGTGGCGACCGCCGACATCCAGCGCCGCAAGAAGCTCGCCGACGATGCCTTTGCCCGCCGCTTCGACGAGGTGATGAAGAAGCACAATTCGGCCAATTACGTGCAGTCGTAATTGCCACACGCGCACTACTCCACAAGGTTGACGGCATGACCCCCGAGAACGAGGCGGCGGCGCGCTATTTCTCCGCCATCACGGCGGCGCTGAGCGGGCTGGAAGTGTTCATGCGCGACGACCGCTCGCCGCTCTACCGGCACGGCATCGTCGCCAAGATCGTCGCCGAATACATTGCCCGGCTGGACAAATCGTTTTCCTGCTGGTGCAACCGTCTCGGCTTCATGGACACATTCCGCATCTCGCGCGCCGACAGCGGCTATCCGGTGTTCCAGAACCTGCTGGAACTGGAGAACGACCGCCGCCAGGCCGATACGCGCCTTGCCGGCATCCCGCTGGCCGGCGAGCTGCGCGAGGAGATGGCCGACTTCATCCTGCGCCACAAGGAATTCCCGCAAGCGCTACAGAAGTCGATGGCCGAGCGGCTCTATCTGGAGGACGTCAAGAGCGGGTCGACCTTCGGCCCGTTCACGCTGGCGCAGACGGCAAAAGTCTCCGTCAACCCGAAGACGCTGCGGCCCTATTATCTGGTTCACTGGGCCAGTTTCGACGGCAGCGCGAACCTGCCGCTGATCTACATGGTGACCGTGGAGGACTCTTCCGAGGACATGATCCGGCAGCTCGTCGACAGCAGCGGCAAGCTGAACGAAAGGGTCGACATTCCGCTGCCGGTGGACGGCCTGCTCAATCCCGAACTCGCCCATCGCTTCGACGATTTCACCGTGAAGAATTCGGCCTACACGCTGTCGCCGGCGACCATTGCCGTGAACCTCGACAAGGATTTCGAGCCGCTGCATCCCAAGCAGCTGCGCCGCGTCGTGCTCGGCCCGTTCTATTCGGCGGGGATCACCGACAACAACACGACGGTGACGGAAGTGCTGGCCAAGGTGCGCAAGCCCGAGAACGCCTGGCTGCTTACCTGGACCATCCAGGAGGTCTATTCGAAAGCCGAAAAGCCAGGCCGCAAGGGGCTGTTTTCGAGCGAGAAGACGACGCAGGAATTCTTCATCAACACCGACGACCTGGAGGCCGCACGCCAGGGCGTGTCGAGCTACGAGAACCATGCGCTGATCCCGCACGAGGCCTATCAGGCGCTCTACGCCGCCGGCGAGGCGAAGAAGATCTTTTCCGGCTACAAGGTCCACATCCTGTCGAAGGGACAGGTCATCAGCGACGTCTGACCGTCAAAACTGCGGAGCATCCTTCATGGACACCGGCCTGACCACGATTTCGGAAGCCGCAATCGAAAAGCATCGCGCCACCGCGCAGAGCTTCATCACCCGTATCGTCGTGCTGGAGGATCCCTCGCGCGAATCCGGCACAGCGCTTGCCGGCACCAACCGCCGATTCGTCTCGACCGTCTCGGTCGGCTCGGTGCGCCGCACCCGCGCGGTCGAGCTGTCGAAAACCGTCGCTGCCATCCATCCCGACGACCAGTTGATGACCATCCAGCAGCACACGCTTTTGTTTCGCGTCCGGCGCGGGCTGGCGATCGCGCTGGCCATATCGGATGTCTTTGCCGAAGGCTCGGACCTCGAAAGCCTGCAGGCCAAGAACGCCCGCGCGCCCCTTGAAGGCGACGAAGCCGCCACCTTCAAGAAGCTTCTCTCGGCCTCGGCCTATATCTCCGCCTTCAGCCTCGCCTCCTATCTGTTCCAGCTGATCGACAGTGACGGCGAGGCGCCGAACGATACCGCGGAACCGGATTTCCTGTTCGACACCCAGCAGGATGCGGTGAAGTCGATCGTCGCCGGCCTCGACAAGGCAATCGCCGGCTCGAAGGACGATGCCGATCTGATGACCCGGGCGCGCGCCTTTGCCCGTGTCGCGATCGATGGACTGCTGGCGCGAAAGGGCCGCTTCGACGGCATCGGGCCGTTCGAGAATGCGCATATCCGCATCGACGTCGACGACTTCACCCTCGACGGCTTCGATGTCGCGCCCGGCAAGCGCTCCAAGCCGCTGGTGATGACCTTCAAGAAACCGGAAGAGGTCGTCGGCAACCACATCGCCAAATACCAGTCGGTCAAGCTCGCCAAGATGCTGATGGCCTATGATTTCGAGCGCGAGTTGAACCCCTTCGTCGAACTCGGCGGCTTCCTGTTCACCTTCATCGGCGACGGCGCGCCGGGCACCGGCAAGACGACGCTGATCCAGATGATCGCCGGCCTCGTCAACAATTACTGCCAGGTCGCCGGCTATCCCTTCGCCTATGAGAATTTCGGCGTCGACCAGATCTCGTCCTACCAGGGCAAATCCGGCCAGAACTGCCGGCAGTTCATCAACAATGTGCTCAATCCGCGCGTCATCGGCTTCGGCACCGTCGACGACATCGACCAGGTGGCGGCGCGCCGTTCCGACGACCGCGCCTCGGCCGGCCAGCAGGAGATCACCGGTGTCCTGATGGACGCCTTTGCCGGCGCCGGCACCGTGGTGCGCGGCAACTGCTCGTTCGGCATGTTCTCCAACTATCCCGAAAATGTCGATGACGCGCTGCGCCAGCGCGCCGGCGCCCGCTGGCTGGTCGACGGGCCGCAGAGCCGCGACGACTATATCGACATCTTTGTCCTGCTCGCCGGAAAAAACCACAAGATCCCGCTTGGCGACCACAAGCTCTATGCCGCCCAGGAAATCCAGCGTGCGGTGACGGAAGCCTATGAGGAGCATGAAAAGCCGCAGGAAGACGGGCTGATGAAGGTCTACGAGCGCTACATGAAGGAAAGCGGCGCACCGAAATCGATGGCCGACATCGGCACCTATCTGCACATGATCAAGGACGCCGAACCACGCTTCACCGGCCGCGCCATCAAGAACGTCACCGACGCCATCAAGATGCGCGCCATGGACATCGAGCTTCCGGACGAGTGGTTCGAAAAGCCGGAAGCCTTCATGCACAAGGGCTACGATGAGAAGAAGGCGATGATCGAGGAACTGCGCGGACCGTTCTCGATGGATATGGTCATGCAGGAAATCAACCGCTATGCCGACTCGGAGTTCCGTTATTCCGACAAGTCCGATGACGCCGCAGTGACCAAGATGATCCGCGACACCAGGCTGCGCGACCGCGCCGTGCGCGAAATCGAGGAGATGAAGGCCAAGGGAAATTGGAATGCGTGAACTTGGCGCTTCTCCCTTCTCCCCGTTTACGGGGAGAAGGTGCCCGAAGGGCGGATGAGGGGCAGCGCTGTGCGAGGTGGAAACGAGCCGAAGGTAGCGAGGGCCCGTCAGCTCCGGAAAGTCGAGAATGATGCCGAGGAAAAACTGTGGAGCGAACTGCGCGGACGACGATTGAATGGTTACAAGTTCCTTCGTCAACTACCGATGGGCCCCTATTTCGCGGATTTCGCCTGCCGTGAAGCCAATCTGGTTGTGGAAGTTGATGGGAGTCAGCATGCAGATCGTTCCCAGGATCGATTCAGGGACGAAACCATGAACAGCAATGGCTGGTCGGTGCTGAGAGTGTGGCACGCCGACGTCTTGGCAAGCCGCAAGAGCGTATTGGATACAATTGTGGCGATCCTGGACGGCCGACTGGATGAGAAAATGATAGCTGTCGACGCAAAGTTTCTGCCTTCGGCAACCCCGGAGAAAAGATGATGAGCGTTTGCGCCGCCCCTCATCCGCCCTTCGGGCACCTTCTCCCCGTGAACGGGGAGAAGGAAAAATGAGCAAGAAGCCCGATCTGCTGCGCGACAACGAGCTGATTTACGGACGGCTGCTGACGGTTGACGAGCCGCATCTGATCCAGCGCTACAACAAGGCGATGGTCGCCTTCGGGCTCGAAGCCACCAAGCTGAAGAGCTTCCAGATCGACCGCACCGGCTTTTCGCCTGAGGTCGCCGACGAATGCGGCGATTACGACTATCTCGATCCCAACGAGGTCAACCGCCGCTTCATCATCCTGACGCCTTCGCAGATCGACCTGCCGGTGGTCCACACTGCCTTCTCCAACACCTCGCAGCTGATGTTCGAGTTCATGTCGAAGAACCAGCGCGCCATCGATGCGCTGACCATCAAGGACGTCATCTACGGCGAGATCGAGGATTCAGTCCCCACGGTCAACGACATCGAGGATCTGCTGTCGATCAACCAGGTCGAGTTCAAGGTGCTGTCGGCCGAAGACGTGCTGGGCAAGGCGGCCGAACTCGGCAAGCTTGTCGACCGGCTGAAGCAGGAACCCGATGCCTGGCGCGACAGCGCCATGCTGCAACGCATGGTGGAGCTCGCCAAGATCTGCGGCGACATACGCGAGAACGCGCTGGTGCCCGACCAGGTGATCTTCCGCCACAACGCTTTTTGGACCAGCCATTTCGGCGGCCTCTACGTGTTCGTCGATCCGGATATGACGACTGTCATCGGCGACCCGGCGGCGCCCGGGTTCCGCCGTTCGCGGCCGTGGCAGGTGAGCTATCTGTCGATCAACGACGCCGACAAGGTGTTCAGGTTCCTCGCCGCGACCGGCCGTATCGAATTGCCGCGCGCTTCATGGATCGAGGCCTCCGGCTATCTCGAGCACCGCGCCGAGATGGTGGTGCGCGCGCTGATCCGCGACACCGAACCCGACCGCAACCTGACCGACGTCGACAAGGTCTGGCTGCAGACCTGGATCCACGGCCATGCCGATTTGATCACCAGGGACGGCAATTTTCCGTTCCTCAACGCCGCCAAACGCGAGGTCGCCCAGCTTGGCCATCTCAAGACCGAGGACGTGTTCCCGCAACAGCGCTTCCTGGTGATCCGCGCCAAGCCCGACCATCCCGATGCCTGGCTGACCAACCAGCTGATCTCGGATTTCGTGCCGCAAGACTTCGTTTCGCGCTACGTCTTCAACAAGCCCGGCTTCTACAGGGACTTCGACGGCTACAGCGACGCCTGGCGATCGCATGTTGTGGACGTTCTGAAAACCACATATTTGAAGGACAAGGTGGCGTTTCGCACACGCCTCTACGGCCTAACTGACTGATGGGGGTGTCATCGCCATGCTTGATCCGATCGTGAATTTCTTCACCCGGATTTTCCAGTGGATCGGCCGCGGCATCGGCCTCGCCATCGGCGTCATCCTGTGGCCGTTCCTGTGGGCTGGCAGCTGGTACACGCAGCGCGGCTGGATCCTGAAGGCCGTGCTCGGTACAGCGCTCGTGATCTTGGTCGGACTGTACGGCTATTTCTTCTGGAACACGCAATATTGGAAGAACTTCAATCCTGCCTATGCGGATGCTTATACATTCGCGCCGCCGGCCGGATCCGGCGAGCAAGTCACCGACGAAGGCGCGGAAGGCCAGGTCAAGACATGTACCAGGTCTGGCATCGTGACGGTTGCGGCGGATTTGATCGATTTCAATGTCAATCAAAACGCCTGGATCTCGTCGATGATCCTGTACAAGTTAGGGCTCTTCGGCGTGGACTGGGATCACACACCGTTCCTGGACAACAAGGCAGCTTTCCAGCGCGGCGTACATCAGGCTGTTCGACGCACCGCGGTCGAATTGGTTGACACGATCGGCCGAGTACGCGGCACCAGCCAGATCGATCAAAACCTGCAGGATGCAAGAGGCGCGGTCGAATTCGACGAGGAAACGTGGTATTTCGGCCTTAGGCCATTCGGCCCCAAGACGCCAAGCCCCAGCTTCTACCGCACAGGCATTACGTCGCTTCGCACCTTCAACGACCGCCTGTTGAAATGCGAGGTGGTGTTCAACGCCCGCGCGGACAATCTGGCGAAGTTCGTCGACCGTATAGCCAGTGATATCGGTTCGACATCGGATATCCTCAGCAGACAGTCGCAGACAAACAACAATGGCTGGTTCGATACGCGCGCGGACGACCGATTCTGGTTCGCCTATGGACAGCTCTACGGTTATTACGGAATCCTGAAAGCCACGCGCACTGATTTCAAGGCCGTTATCGACACTCGCGGGCTGGGTCCGCTCTGGGACCAACTCGACCAACAGTTTCAGGCGGCGCTGAAAATTCGGCCCCTCATCATCTCAAATGGTCGGGAGGACGGTTGGATCATGCCATCCCACTTGACCACCATGGGATTCTACATGCTGCGGGTCCGCTCCAATCTCGTTGAGGTCCGATCGGTTCTCGACCGCTGAGCTTGAAACCGCACCGGCACCGCCGCGACGATGGCCGCATCTGACGACGATGGGTTTTTATGTGCAGAGAGTGCGTTCCAACATGGTCGAGATCAGCAACGTGCTGACGCAGTAGCGGTTTTGCCGGCATGGGCGGCACTTGTTGATTTGCGTCGTCGCCCCTGTCGCATTCCGTGCATTGTGCGGCTGTTTTGAGACGGCGCGTCGGCGCCCGCTCTGGCTTTTATACGGCGCCACAACCGGGCGCGAAGACCCGAGACAGGTCGACAAGAATTTTTCTCCATGGGAAACATAGTTGCATGAAAGTTGACGCCAAGGCAGCGACAAGGGTAGAACATGCCCGCGCCTGCAGTGCCGGGCCGCTTCGAACTTGCTTGCGACCAAACTGATCAAACCCGTCCCCTCCATCGTCCAGTCCAGAGGAAAGCCGTCATGGCCGAAGTGAAGTCCGACATCGAGATCGCGCGCGCCGCCAAGAAGAAGCAGATCCAGGAGATCGGCCAAAAGATCGGCATCCCGACCGAGCATCTTTTGCCTTACGGCCACGACAAGGCGAAGATCTCCGCCGAGTTCATCAAGTCGGTGAAGGGCAACAAGGACGGCAAGCTGATCCTGGTCACCGCCATCAACCCGACGCCGGCCGGCGAAGGCAAGACAACGACGACGGTCGGCCTCGGCGACGGCCTCAACCGCATCGGCAAGAAGGCCATCGTCTGCATCCGCGAAGCCTCGCTTGGCCCGAATTTCGGCGTCAAGGGCGGTGCCGCCGGCGGCGGCTACGCGCAGGTCGTGCCGATGGAGGACATGAACCTCCACTTCACCGGTGATTTCCACGCCATCACCACCGCGCACAATCTGCTTTCGGCGCTGATCGACAACCACATCTACTGGGGCAACGAGCTCGGCATCGACACCCGCCGCGTCGTCTGGCGCCGGGTGATGGACATGAACGACCGGGCGCTGCGGGAGATCATTTGCTCGCTCGGCGGCGTCGCCAACGGTTTTCCGCGCCAGGGTGGCTTCGACATCACCGTCGCCTCGGAAGTCATGGCGATCCTGTGCCTCGCCACCGACCTCAAGGACCTCGAAAAGCGCCTCGGCGACATCATCGTCGCCTACCGCCGCGACAAGTCGCCGGTCTATGCCCGCGACCTCAAGGCCGACGGCGCCATGGCCGTTCTCCTGAAGGACGCCATGCAGCCCAACCTCGTGCAGACGCTGGAGAACAACCCGGCCTTCGTGCATGGCGGCCCCTTCGCCAACATCGCCCATGGCTGCAACTCGGTCGTTGCCACCACCACGGCGCTGAAGCTCGCCGACTATGTCGTCACCGAAGCCGGTTTCGGCGCCGATCTCGGTGCTGAAAAGTTCTTCGACATCAAGTGCCGCAAGGCCGGCCTCAAGCCGGCGGCTGCCGTCATCGTCGCCACCGTGCGCGCCATGAAGATGAATGGCGGCGTCAAGAAGGAAGACCTCGGCAAGGAGAACATCGAGGCGGTCAAGAAGGGCTGCCTCAACCTCGGCCGCCACATCGAGAACGTGAAGCAGTTCGGCGTGCCCGCGGTTGTGGCGATCAATCATTTCACCACCGACACCGACACCGAAATCCAGGCGATGAAGGATTTCGTCGCCTCGCTCGGCGCCCAGGCGATCCTGTGCAAGCACTGGGCCCAGGGTTCTGCCGGCATCGAGGATCTGGCGAAGAAGGTGGTCGAGATCGCCGAGTCCGGCGCCTCGCAGTTCTCGCCGCTCTATCCCGACGAGATGCCGCTGTTCGAGAAAATCAACACCATCGTCAAGCGCATCTATCGCGGCGACGAGGCGATCGCCGACAAGTCGATCCGCGACCAGCTGCACGCTTGGGAACAGGCCGGCTACGGCAATCTGCCGGTCTGCATGGCCAAGACCCAGTATTCCTTCTCGACCGACCCGAACCTGCGCGGCGCGCCGACCGGCCACACCGTGCCGGTGCGCGAAGTCAGGCTGTCGGCCGGCGCCGGCTTCGTCGTCATCATCTGCGGCGAGGTCATGACCATGCCCGGCCTGCCGAAGGCACCGTCCTCGGAGAAGATCTTCCTCAACGAGACCGGCCAGATCGAAGGCCTGTTCTAAGGGTGGACCACAAGCAGCAAGGGGCGCCGCAGCCAATGCGGCGCCCCTTTTTGTTTGCGGATCGTGCTGACTTAAGCGGCGTTGCGCGCCAGCGCCCGCTGGTTGGAGGCGTAGACGGTATCACGCTCCGGCAAGGCGCCGGTCTTCAGGCAGTCGATCCACTCGGCGGTCTTGAGCACTGCGGCGAAGCGCGATTGCAGGACGATGCTCACCACGCGATGGATGTCCTCGGCCGAGGCATAGCCGGCGCTGTTGGCATAGGGCACCGAGCCGGTGGCGTCGGAGAGGAACTCGACGGCAAAACCCATATGCACGGCGTGGATGATGGTCGAGAGATCGCAATTGTGCGTCATGTAGCCGACAACTGCGATCGTATCGATCGCGTTGGCGCGCAGCCATTCCGCGAGGTCCGTGCCGGTGAAGGCGGAGGGCAAGGTCTTTTCGACATAATGGTCGCGGCTTCGTCTGGCGATCTCCGGATGCAGTTCGCCACCATGGCTGCCCTTGGCGAAGATCGGCGATGTCTCCGGCGCCATTTGCTTGACGACCACGACCTTGACGCCGGCCTCGGCGGCCGCGTCCATGGCGCGCGCCACGTTGACGACGCTGTCGCGGAACGGCGGATGCTGGATGGCGAGGTTGCCGCCGTCATAGTCGTTCTGGACATCGACGACGACGAGCGCGCGGCGCGGCGCCTTGCTGTTGGCTGCTGCAGACATGGTGTTTTCCTTTCGGGCTTGGATGTGATTGGGCGAGGATAGGCGTGCCGTCGATCCTCCAAAAGTGTCCCGGTTGACATCATTCGAAATAATCGGGACAAATTGCTTTCCAACCAAAGGTGTCCCATGGCAGACCCGATCATCGCCGCCATCGCTTTCGACGGCATCAGTCCATTCCACCTCTCCGTGCCGTGCCTGGTGTTCGGCGCCGACCGCACCAGGCTTGGCCTGCCGCGCTTCGACTTCCGCGTCTGCGCGTTGGAACAGGGCGCAATCCATACCGAGGCCGGGTTGACGATTGCCGTGCCACACGGGCTCTCCGCACTCGACGAGGCCGATATCGTCATCGTTCCAAGCTGGAAGAATCTCGAAGCGCCGCTTCCCGCCGTGCTGACGGACGCGCTCACCCGCGCCCATCGCCACGGAGCGCTGATCGTCGGGCTCTGCCTCGGCACCTTCGCCATCGCCGCCGCCGGCCTGCTTGCGGGACGGCGGGCGACGACGCACTGGGCCTATACGGACCAGTTGCAGGCGCTTCATCCCGACATCATCCTCAACGCGGATGTGCTCTATGTCGACGACGGCGACATCGTGACATCGGCCGGCGTCGCCGCGGGGCTGGATTGTTGCCTCCACATCGTACGCGCCCGCTATGGCGCGGAATTGGCGCTGCGGCTCGCCCGCCACATCGTCCTGTCACCGCATCGGCAAGGCGGACAGGCGCAGTTTATCGAACGTCCGGTCGCGAAAACGCCGACTGCCGACCGCTTCGCGCAGGCTCTCGACCAGGTGCGCAAAACGCTCGGCGAAATGCACAGCCTCGACAGCGTCGCCAAGGCCGCCGGCCTCACCCGCCGGACGTTCACGCGCCGCTTTCAGAAATCGATCGGCACCAGCTTTGGCGACTGGCTGGCCGACCAGCGTGTAGCGCTGGCGCAAAGGCTGCTGGAGGCGACCGACAAATCGATGGATATGGTGGCCTTCGAGGCCGGTTTCGGCAGCGCCACCTCGCTCCGCCAGCATTTCGCGGCGCGGCTGAGAACCTCACCGATGCAGTACAGGCGCGAATTTTCAAAGTGTGCTCGGAGCGGGCCCCACGCCGCGGCGCTCTGAGCGGCAGTCGCCAGAAACCCTCAGCGCTGCCTGATCGGCCGCGCCGGATTGCCGACCACGGTCGTATTGGCCGGCACATCGCGCGTCACCACCGAACCAGCACCGACAATGGCGCCGTCGCCGATGCTGACGCCGCCGAGGATGATCGCGCTGCCGCCGATCCAGGCGTCATTGCCGATGGTGACCGGCTTCGCGATCTCCAGTCCTGCCTGTCGCCCCGTCGCCTCCTTGTGGTGCTCGGCGCAGTAGATCTGCACATTAGGGCCAAGCAGCGTTCGCTTGCCGATGCGCACGAGCGCTGTATCGAGGATGGTGCAGCCGGCGTTGAGGAATGCACCGTCGCCCAGAAAGACATTGAAGCCGTAGGCACAATGGAACGGAGCCTCGATCCGGGCGCCCTCGCCCGTGCTTCCAAGCAGCGCCATCAGGCTTGGCCCGAGGTTTCCACGTTGCCCCGGCGGGAGCGAATTGTGCTCGAACAAGGCGTCGCGGGCGATGACGCGCAACGCCTCCAGTTCGTCATCGAGGCACGTATACCATTCGCCCGCCGCCATTTTCGTGCGTTCATTTTGTGCCAAGGCGGTGTCTCCTGTCTCTGCGTCGTGTTTCGATGTTTTACTAAAGTACAGTCGGCCCCAATACGAGAAGTGCCGACCCGTCTCTGGTCAAATGTTCGACCTATGCTAGCTTGCCCCGGCAGGGCTGTCCCGGCCCTGACATCGAGGGGGTCAATCATGCTTTACCTGCTTGCACTGTTGATCGGCGTCATTGCCGGTCTGCGCGCCATGACCGCGCCGGCGGCTGTCGCTTGGGGCGCCTATCTCGGCTGGCTGCCGGTCGCCGGCACCTGGGCTAGCTTCATGAGCCACTGGGCCGCCGTCGGCATCTTCACCATCCTGGCCATCGTCGAACTGGTAACCGACCAACTGCCGTCGACGCCGAGCAGAAAAGTGCCGCAGCAGTTCGGCGCGCGCATCATCGCCGGCGCCTTCGCCGGCGCGGTGATCGGCGCGACCGGCGGCGCCACCATCGGCGGGCTCATCGCCGGCGCCATCGGCGCGGTGATCGGCACGTATGGCGGCGCCGAGCTGCGTGGCCGGCTGGCAGCCGCTTTCGGCAAGGATCCGCCCGCCGCCTTCATCGAGGACGCGGTGGCGATCGTGGGCGGCCTGCTCATCGTGGCGGCCGCAGCATGACGGCAAAGACCTTCGACGCCATCATCATCGGCGCCGGACAGGCCGGCACTCCGCTCGCCGGCCGGCTGAACGCGGCCGGCATGAGCGTGGCGCTGATCGAGCGCAAGCTGGTCGGCGGCACCTGCGTCAACACCGGCTGCATTCCGACCAAGACCATGGTCGCCAGCGCCTATGCGGCGCATCTCGCCCGCCGCGCTGCCGACTATGGCGTGACGCTCGGCGGTCCCGTCGGCGTCGATTATAAAGCGATCAAGGCGCGCAAGGACAAGGTGTCGGGCGCTTCCCGCACTGGGCTCGAGACCTGGATCGCCGGCATGGACAAATGCACGCTTTATCGCGGCCATGCGCGCTTCGAATCCGCCAACACCGTGCGCGTCGGCGACGACCTTTTGACCGCGCCAAAGATCTTCCTCAACACCGGTGGCCGCGCCTCGGTGCCGGACCTGCCCGGCATCCACGACATCGACTATCTGACCAATTCGTCGATGATGGATCTCGAAATATTGCCGCGCCATCTCGTCGTCGTCGGCGGCAGCTACATCTCGCTCGAATTCGCGCAGATGTTCCGCCGCTTCGGCGCAGAAGTCACCATTATCGAAAAGAGCCCTCGCCTGACTGGTCGCGAGGACGAGGACGTCTCGGCCGCCATCCTGTCGATCCTTGAGAGTGAAGGCATCACCGTCCACACCGGCGCCGACGACATCGGCTTTGCCAGGCAAGGCGGCGACATTGCCGTAACCTTCTCTGCCGGCAAGGCGCCGGCCGTCGGCTCGCATGTGCTGCTGGCGCTCGGCCGCACCCCCAACACCGACGATCTCGGCCTCGACAAGGCAGGCGTCGAAATCGACAGGCGCGGCTTCGTCCTCGTCGACGACCAGTTGCGCACCAGCGTGCCCGGCATCTGGGCGATGGGCGACTGCAACGGCAAGGGCGCCTTCACCCACACCTCCTACAACGACTACGAGATCGTCGCCGCCAATCTGCTCGACAAAGACCCGCGCAAGGTCAGCGACCGCATCGAGGCCTATGCTCTTTACATTGACCCGCCGCTCGGCCGCTGCGGCATGACCGAAGCGGCGGTGAGAAAATCCGGCCGGCGCGCTCTGGTCGGCCAGCGGCCGATGACCCGTGTCGGCCGCGCCGTTGAAAAGGGCGAGACGCAAGGGTTCATGAAGATCCTGGCCGATGCCGACACCAAGGAGATTCTTGGCTGCTCGGTGCTCGGTCCCGGCGGCGACGAGGCGATCCACTGCGTGCTCGACCTGATGTATGCCAAGGCGCCGATCAGCACGCTCGCGCGGGCAACGCATATCCATCCCAATGTCTCGGAACTTCTGCCGACCATCGCCCAGGATCTGAAGCCGTTGGTCTAGACCCGCCATGTTAGGCGAGTACGTTTCGGCATCCCTGTAACGCGACCTTCGCGGATTGGCCGGCTGCCCTCCGTTTTCTGCAATGCTGCATTGCAACAATGTTGCTTGCGCGCCGGGCTTGTCTGCCGACAGTCTCGGTTTTTGAACCGATTCAGTCCGGACACCCCATGCCCCTGCCGATCCTCGCGCTTGCCATTGCGTCCTTCTGCATCGGCACCACCGAATTCGTCATCATGGGCCTGCTGCCCGAGGTCGCCGCCGACCTCGGCGTCTCGATCCCCTCCGCCGGCCTTCTGGTCACCGGCTACGCGCTCGGCGTCGTCTTCGGCGCACCCATCGTTGCGATGGCGACGACGCATTTGCCGCGCAAGCCGGTGCTGGTCGGGCTGGCGGCGCTGTTCGTCATCGGCAATCTGTTCTGCGCCATCGCGCCCAACTAATGGCAGCTGATGGCGGCGCGCGTCTTCACCGCCTTCGGCCACGGCGCCTTCTTCGGCATCGGTTCGGTCGTCGCCGCCAGCCTGGTGCCGCGCAACAAGCGGGCAAGTGCGATTGCACTGATGTTCGCTGGGTTGACACTCTCCAACATCCTCGGCGTTCCAGCCGGCACGGCGCTTGGCGAGGCTTTCGGCTGGCGTGCCACTTTCCTCGCTGTTGTCGGCATCGGCCTCATCTCCGTCGCGGCCATTGCCTGGCTGGTGCCCGCCGAGGTGAGCCAGCCGAGCGGCGGTGGCCTGCTCGGCGAGGTGCGCGTGCTCGGCAAGCTGCAGGTCTGGCTCTCGATGCTGATCGCATCCCTTGCCTCGGCCAGCCTGTTTGCCGTCTTCACCTACATCAAACCCTACCTCACCGAAGTGTCCGGCCTGTCCACCTCGACGGTGACCTGGGTGCTGCTGCTGTTTGGTGGCGGCATGACCATCGGCAACATCGTCGGCGGCAGGCTGGCCGACTGGAAGCTGATGCCGACCGTGATCGGCACGCTGTTGCTGCTGGCCGCCCTGTTCGTCGGATTTACGCACTACGGCGCCATTGGAAGCGTGGCCATCGGCATCGTCTTTGTCTGGGGCCTGCTCGTCTTCATCGTCGTGCCGCCGCTGCAGATCCGCGTCGTCGAGGCGGCCTCCGAGGGGCCGAACCTCGCCGCCACGCTCAATCAAGGCGCCTTCAATGTCGGCAACGCCAGTGGCGCCTGGATCGGCGGCCTGGCACTCTCGCTCGGCGTGTCCTATGCAAACCTGCCATTGGTCGGCGCGGCGCTGGCCTTGCTGGCGGTCGCCGTCGCCGTGATGTCGCAAGCACTCGACCGTCGGGCACCGGCCGTCGCCCTTCAGGCTCCCGCCGAATAGCCTCATTGCGCCCATAGCGGCGCAAGCTGGACCAATCGACAGCCCAGTCGCAAAAGTGCATGTGTTGCGCCTCTTTCTTGGAGGCCTCCCATGCAGAAATCGATCGAACGCATCGCTGGCGACACCGACGGCATTTCCTACGAATTCCCGGTCTTCCGCTTCGAGGGAACGGATCAGGCGGCGCCATCGGCCTATCTGCAGGCAGCGCTTCATGCCGGCGAATTGCCGGGCGTCGTCGCCATCGACGCGCTGATGCCGATGCTGACCAAGGCCGAGAGCGAGGACCGCCTCAAAGGCTCGATCACCATCGTGCCCTGGGCCAATCCGATCGGCCGTGCGCAATATCATTTCGGCGAGCACCAGGGGCGCTTCCATCTGGGCACGCGCACCAACTTCAACCGCGGCTTTCCGCTGCTGGCGGCGCCCGACACGGCACTCTTGCCGGCGCATGGCACGCCCGACCAGCAGCTGAAGACGCGTCTGCTGCAACTCTCGCTCGGCCACGACATCGTGCTCGACCTGCATTGCGACGACGAAGGCCTTGCCTATCTCTACATCCACACCAGCCTGTGGCCGGCGATGGCCGATTGCGCGGCGGCGATGGGCGTCGATGCGGTGATGCTGTGGAGCGAGGACACAGACGGCACGTTCGAGGGCGCCTCGATCATGGCCTACCAGAACGTTCCCGCCGAAGTGGCCCGGTTCGACCGTCGTGTCGCCACCACGGTCGAGTATCGCGGCATTCTCGATGTCGATGGCGCCTTCGCCGGCGCCGATGCCGAAGGCCTCTACCGGCTGCTCGTAGCGCGCGGCGTGATTGCCGATCCGGCTCTGCCCGCACCCACCTCTTTCACCGGCACCGTCGCACCGCTGGAAAACATCGACATGATGCCGGCACCCCGGGCCGGCGCGATCCTTTATGACGTCAAGCCCGGCGATCGCGTTGCCAAGGGCGAGCGGCTGGCCACCATCGTCCACGCGCCGGGCGAAGCCGACGGCCGCACGGAAGTGTTCGCGCCGCAGGCCGGCCTCATCCTGACCCGGCGTTCGCGGCGCATCATCCGCGCCGGCGAGGATCTTCTAAAGCTGGTCGGCGACAGGAAGAGCGCCGATGCAAGGTCGGGAACGCTTGAGGACTGATGCATAGTCGCCAAAAAGTGCGCAGCGGTTTTGGGAAAACGACATGCACGACGCGCTTTTGGAGCGCCTTTCTCAAAACTCTCCGGTTTTACCACCTTCATTGAATCCAGTTGCGCGGCCGTTCAATCGCCGCTATGGGAATCCGCCATGAACATGCGTTCGAACAAGACCATTTGGTGGTGGGTTCGCTGACAGCGGCCTGTTCGAACGCGTGCGCGTGAATAGAGAGGGTGGCCGCAACGGAATGTCCGGGCGGCCATTTGTTTTTTCAAGCCATTCCCGGGTCCGTTGCCCAAGATGGAGACGGCAATGACGACGATCATTCTGGAAACCGGGGCCGAGCGCTTCGTCACCGCGGGTGGCGTGACGATCACCCGCGAGCGCCACGAGCAGCCTTATGAGGGCGCGATCGACGCCTATGTCGACGGGCTGAATTCGCGGCGCGGTGCGGTGTTTTCCTCGAATTACGAATATCCGGGCCGCTATACGCGCTGGGACACCGCCATCATCGATCCGCCGCTGGTCATCTCGGCGCGTGGCCGCACTGTCCGCATCGAGGCGCTGAACAGCCGCGGCGAGGTGCTGCTGCCGGTGATCGGCAAGGCACTGGCCGACCTTGCCGAGGTCACCATCGCCGAGGCATCGAAAAAGCTCATCCGCCTCGACGTGGCCAAGCCCGGCCGTGTCTTCACCGAAGAGGAGCGCAGCCGCGTTCCTTCGGTGTTTACGGTCCTGCGCGCTATCACCGCTCTGTTCAAGACCGAGGAAGATGCCAATCTCGGCCTTTACGGCGCCTTCGGCTACGACCTCGCCTTCCAGTTCGATCCGGTCGACTACAAGCTCGAGCGCAAGCAAAGCCAGCGCGACCTCGTGCTGTTCCTGCCCGACGAGATTCTGGTCGTCGACCACTATTCGACCAAGGCCTGGACCGATCGCTACGATTATTCCGGCGACGGGTTCTCGACCGAAGGGCTGTCGCGCGACGCTGCCGTCGAGCCGTTCAAGAGCGCAGACCGTATCCCGCCGCGCGGCGACCATGAGCCGGGCGAATATGCCAACCTGGTCCGCCGGGCGATGGAGAGCTTCAAGCGCGGCGACCTGTTCGAGGTCGTGCCCGGCCAGATGTTTTATGAGCGCTGCGAGACGCCGCCCTCCGACATTTCCCGCAAGCTGAAGTCGATCAACCCCTCGCCCTATTCCTTCTTCATCAATCTCGGCGAAGGCGAATACCTGATCGGCGCCTCGCCCGAAATGTTCGTGCGCGTCAATGGCCGCCGCGTCGAGACTTGCCCGATCTCTGGCACCATCAAGCGCGGCGACGATGCCATTTCCGACTCGGAGCAGATCCTGAAGCTGCTCAATTCCAAGAAAGATGAATCCGAGCTCACCATGTGCTCGGACGTCGACCGCAACGACAAGTCGCGCGTCTGCGAGCCGGGCTCGGTGCGCGTCATCGGCCGTCGCCAGATCGAGATGTATTCGCGCCTGATCCACACGGTGGATCATATCGAAGGCCGGCTGCGCGAAGGCATGGATGCCTTCGACGCCTTCCTCTCGCATGCCTGGGCGGTCACCGTCACCGGCGCACCGAAATTGTGGGCCATGCGCTTCATCGAGCAGAACGAGAAGAGCCCGCGCGCCTGGTATGGCGGCGCGATCGGCATGGTCAATTTCAACGGCGATATGAACACCGGCCTGACGCTGCGCACCATCCGCATCAAGGACGGCATCGCCGAAGTGCGCGCCGGCGCCACGCTGCTCTTCGACAGCATTCCCGAGGAAGAAGAAGCCGAAACCGAACTGAAGGCATCCGCCATGCTCTCCGCCATCCGCGACGCCAAGACCGGCAACGCAGCCGGTGCCGAACGCACCACCGCGCGCGTCGGCGACGGCGTCAACATTCTGCTGGTCGACCACGAGGACTCCTTCGTCCACACGTTGGCCAATTACTTCCGCCAGACCGGCGCCAATGTCTCCACCGTGCGCACCCCGGTGCCGGAGGAGGTCTTCGAGCGGCTGAAGCCAGACCTCGTCGTGCTCTCGCCCGGCCCCGGCACGCCGAAGGATTTTGATTGCGCCGCCACCATCAAGAAGGCGCGAGCCCGCGAGTTGCCGATCTTCGGCGTCTGCCTCGGCCTGCAGGCGCTGGCCGAGGCCTATGGCGGCGAGTTGCGGCAGTTGCACATACCGATGCACGGCAAGCCGTCGCGCATCCGCGTCTCCAAGCCTGGCATCATCTTCTCCGGCCTGCCCAAGGAAGTGACCGTCGGCCGCTACCACTCGATCTTTGCCGATCCGGTGCGCCTGCCCGACGATTTCATCGTCACGGCCGAGACCGAGGACGGCGTCATCATGGCCTTCGAGCACCGCAAGGAGCCGATCGCCGCCGTGCAGTTCCACCCGGAGTCGATCATGACGCTCGGCCACAATGCCGGCATGCGCATCATCGAGAACATCGTTGCGCACCTGCCGCGCAAGGCCAAGGAAAAGGCTGCCTAGCAACGATGGCCGCAACGGAAGACATGACGACGGTCGCGGCAAAAGCCGCTGCCAAGCGCAGGATTGCCAGCCTCGCCTTCTGGTCGATCGTCATCGCCTTCCTGGTGATGGGGCTGAAGTTTGTGGCCTGGCGCATCACCGGCTCTGTCGCCCTCTATTCCGACGCGCTGGAATCCATCGTCAACGTCATCACCGCGGCCGCAGCGCTGTGGGCGATCCGCATCAGCCACAAACCAGCCGACAGCGACCATCCGTTCGGTCACCACAAGGCTGAATACTTTTCCGCGGTCCTCGAGGGCGTGCTGATCGTCGTGGCGGCGATGCTGATCATCGCCAAGGTGTGGCAGTCACTGCAGAACCCGCCCGTGCTCGAACAGCCCTGGCAGGGTTTGATGATCAATGCCGGCGCGGCTGTCGTCAACGCGGTATGGGCCTTGGTGCTGATCCGCAACGGCCGCGCCGAACGATCGCCGGCACTGGTCGCCGACGGCCAGCACATCATGACCGACGTGTTGACGTCCGTTGGTGTCATCGTGGGCCTTGTCGGCGCGGTGATGACCGGCTGGCATATCCTCGACCCTCTGCTTGCGCTGCTGGTGGCGCTGAACATCCTCTACCAGGGTTGGAAGCTGACCGGAGAATCGCTGAGCGGCCTCATGGACCGTGCCGTGGACACGCAGGAGCACATGCGCATCCGCGACATCATCTCGGCCAATTCGAAGGGCGCGCTGGAGGTTCACGATCTGAAAACGCGCATCGCCGGCCGCGCCACCTTCATCGAGTTCCACATGGTCGTCGACGCCGACATGACTGTGGGCGACAGCCACGTCATCTGCGACCGCATCGAGGACGCGCTGAAGGCGGAAATCCCCTCGGTCCGCGTCACCATCCATGTCGAACCGGATGATGAGGCAAAACTGCCCAAGGGCACCACGGCGGTGCCGTTCGCCTAGTTCCCTTTAAACTACGGCGAGCAGGCCGATTGCGGCATCGGGTTCAACCGGTAGACCTTGTCGTCAGACGTGGTCTTGCCCTCGGCAGCCTTCGAGCACATGTCAATGATCGGCAGGCTGCTGTTCGGGTTGGCCAGCATCATCGTGCCGTTGGCGCCGCGGCGCAGGAATATCTCCTTCTGCGTGATGTCGCAGGAAAAGTCGCTCATCTTCGCGCTCGCCGCACAGCGCCACTGGTCGGCCTCTCCCTGGCAGGAATAGGTCTGCGTGACCTTGCCCGACTTCTGCCGCGTCGTGACGGAAATGGCGATATCGGCGCCATCGGGCCAGTTGGCCGCGTCGCCGCCGGCAGCAAACGACGCCAGTTCCACCGATCCGCGGAAGACGCGGATCGATTGCGTCACCTGGTCCGGGTGCGAGCCGAGATACGCGGCGTTATAGTCGCGCCCATAGCAGAAAGGCTGTTCCGGCTTCAGCCGCTCGCGCAACGGCGGACCGAGTGCCGGATCGATCGGATCGATGCGCGCGAATTCCGCCTTGCAGGTCGCCGCGGGCATCGGGTCGAGCCGGAAATTGTCATCCTCCTTGCCAAGCGCCTGCCTGTCATATTCAGCCTTGCCAAGCTCGTCTTCAGCCCCTGCATCGAGATAGAGGTCGGGCTGCACGTCCGTGACGATCAGCCGGCCTTTTTCATCGACCTTCAGTGAGGCCAGGGTGCGGTCGCAGTCCATGCCGCAATGGATCGGCCCGCTCTTGCCATCCTCGGACTCGTGATTGCACCAGCCGCCGGCCCATTCCGGCGCCTTGGCGCCGCGCACGGTGGTGGCGATGAAGGAGTTGTAGGAGCTGTCGGCGCCTACGCTCGGCTCCTCGTTCGGCCGGCTGACCGGGTCGTGGCCATAGTAGAAGTAGATCCGCGCCACCTTCTGCTTCGGATGCGCCTTTAGATGGGCTGCATCGTAGACCCGCCCGAAACAGGCATCGGCGCCGTTCGGACTGAGTTCGGTGAGTTTGGGTGTGTCGTCGGCAAAAGCCGTGCCGGCAAGCGCCGCAAGCAAGACGGCACCAAGCCCGGAGCCAACCGTGATCCTCGACGTCATGTGATCCTCCTCGCACCGACAGGACGTGCCTGCGATTTATGCTAGTCTAGGAGCGAAGCCGGGGCCATGCAAAACTGGCGGATCAGGAGGAAGCGATGCAACGCCGCGATATGTTCCGCGCCGGTCTTGCCGGGGCCGCCGGCCTTTTCGGGCTGCGCCAGCTCAAGGCCGCGGCCGCCGAGGAAAGGCTGAAGGTCGCCTATCATCTGAGCGACGTCGACAAGGTCAATTTCGTGCTCGGCAACATCAAGAACCACTATGAAGGCACCGGCGGCAATGTCGATATTGCGCTGGTCGTGCACGGTCCGGCCCTTGCCGCCTTCAAGTCGAAAGGCATATCGGCGGCGATTTCCGGCCGCTTCGCCGGCCTTGTCCAGCAGGGCCTCAGTCCACATGCTTGCGGCAACACCATGCAAGGCATGGAGATCACGCTCGCCGACCTGCTCGACGGCTTCCATGCCGTCGACGAGGGCGGCGTCGTCAAGCTCGCCGAACTGCAGCGCCAGGGCTATGCCTATCTCAGGCCCTGAGTAGCCACGGACTTGAACGTGAGGGCGGTGAGAGCCTACGAAGGGAGAGCAGTACATCCCAGAGGAAAAGTGCCCATGACCGCCCCCACCCTTGTCATCCCAGATCTCGCCGGCAAGGCGGTGCTGGTCACCGGCGCCTCGACCGGCATCGGCGCAGCACTGGCGCTGGCCTATGCCGCGCAGAAATGCCGTGTCGCGCTGCACTACAATTCAAGCCGCGATGCGGCCGAGAAACTGGCCGGGACCATTCGCGACAGCGGCGGCGAGGTCTTCCTCACGCAGGGCGATTTCTCCGTGCCGGCCGATGTCGAGCGCGTCGTCGAGGAAAGCGCGGAAAACTTCGGCCGGCTCAACGGGCTGGTCAACAATGCCGGCGGCATGCTCGGCCGCGTCCCTTATGCCGAGCAGACCGAGGCGCATTACGACGCGGTGATGGATCTCAACGCGCGTTCCGTGCTCACCGCCTCGCGCAAGGCCATGCCATGGCTGAAGCGCCAGGGCGGTTTCATCGTCAACACCTCCTCGATCGCCGCCCGCAACGGCGCCGGCGGCGGCGCCGGTCTCTACGGCTCGGCCAAGGCCTTCGTCTCCAATGTGACGCGCGGCATGGCCAAGGAACTGATCGGCTTCGGCGTCCGCGTCAACGCCGTGGCGCCGGGCACTATTCGTACACCTTTCCATGAACGCTATTCGACCGAAGAGCAGATGAAGGGCATGGTCGCCACCATTCCGCAAGGCCGCGCCGGCACCGCCGAGGATTGCGTCGGCGCCTATCTGTTCCTCTCCTCCGACCTTTTGAGCGGCTACATCACCGGCCAGGTGATCGAGGTGAATGGCGGCCAGTTGATGCCATGAGCCGAGACCTGCATACTCCGTTCGCGCAACCCTGAAGGGAGACAAGGGAATGTACGGACTGATCGGCAAGATGCGGGCGGCGCGCGGCAAGCGCGACGCGGTCATGGACGTGCTGCGTGAGACCACAGGCGCCCTGCCCGGCTGCCTGAGCTACGTCATCGCCATCGACCCGGTCGACGCCGACGCAATCTGGGTCACCGAAGTTTGGACCGATCAGGCAAGCCACAAGGCGTCGCTGCAACTGCCCGAAGTCCAGGCGGCGATCGCCAAGGCGCGCCCTTTCATCGCCGGTTTCGAATTCCAGGTCGAAACCCAGCCGGTCGGCGGCTTCGGGTTGCCGAAGGCCGAGCCCGGCTGACGCCTCAGGCCGGCGGCTGATTTTCTGCGGCAGACAGGGGTTCGCATTTTGGCTCGTCCGATCTAAGACGCGGGTTATGGACTCCTCGCCAGACCAGCCCCCCGTCGAGCGCATGGCGCAGTTGCACAGGCGCTGGCAATGGCTGGTCCTGCTGGTTTTCTCGCTCCTGTTCGCCGGCGCGCTCGAAATTGCCGCACTGCCCGCGGCGCTGCTGATCGGCCCGATGCTGGCGGCGATCCTCGCCGGCACCAACGGCGCCACGGTGCGCATACCGAAGCCGCTGTTCGGTTCGGCACAGGCGGTCGTCGGCTGCCTCGTCGCCGCATCGATCTCCACCGATATCTTTCCCGTCTTCTACCAGGAGTGGCCGCTATTCCTCGGCGTCGTGGTGGCGACCGTCGCGGCTTCGAGCCTGCTCGGCTGGCTGATCAGCCGCTGGCGCATCCTGCCCGGCACCACGGCGGTCTGGGGCTCGTCACCGGGGGCCGCTACTGCCATGGTGCTGATGGCAGGCGCCTTTGGGGCTGACCAGCGCCTCGTCGCCTTCATGCAGTATCTGCGCGTCATCTTCGTCTCGATGACGGCAGCGCTGATCGCCAGGATGTGGGTCGACACATCAGGCATCGAAGTCCCGGCCATCGTCTGGTTTCCGCCGATCGATCCGCAGGCCTTCGCCGCCACCATCGGCATCGCGCTCGTCGGCGGCCTGCTCGGCAAGTTGTGCCGGCTGCCTTCGCCCTTCTTCCTCGGCACTTTCATCTTCGGCTCCATCATCCATCTCGGACTCAGTGTGCCGATGCAGTTGCCGCAATGGCTGCTCGCGGTCAGCTATGCCTTGATCGGCTGGTCGATCGGGCTGAATTTCACCCGTCCGATCCTGCGCCACGCTGCGCGCGCCCTGCCGCAGATCATCGGCTCGATCGTCGCGCTGATCGCCTTTTGCGGCGGCCTCGCCTTCCTGATCAGCCATCTGCTCGGCATCGATCCGCTGACCGCCCATCTGGCGACCAGTCCGGGTGGCATGGACAGCGTCGCCATCATCGCCGCCGCGGCGCAGAACGTCGACATCTCCTTCGTCATGGCGCTGCAGTCCGCCCGCTTCCTCGTCGTGCTCTTGATCGGGCCGAGCGTCGCGCGCCTGGTGGCAAGAAGCGTGAAACCATAAGCATTTTCCGCTCCTTGACCTGAGCCCGGCTTCACCAAAACCGGGTGATTTTTGCTGCCGGGCAACAGTCCGGACAAGTCGTCGCGCAAACACGAGAAATTACTTGACTCTCATACTCATATTTGAGAGCGCGGGATCGCAATCAGACATGAGACAGCGGAGACGAGCGATGCGGACGCGGACGGCAATATGGTACTGGAGACTATCGTTGTTGGCCGGTACCGCCCTGCTCGGCCACGCCTTGCCGGCCGGCGCACAGGAGAGTGGGGACGCCACCGTCCTCGGCAAAATCGAAGTCACCGCCGAGAGCGATGAGATCCTGGTTCAGGACGGCTACGTCGCCAAGAAGGATCGCATCGGCACCAAGCTCGACACGCCGATTGCCAAGATCCCGCAAGCGGTTTCGGTGGTGACGCAAAAGCAGATCGAGGACCAGAAGCCGCGCACGCTGAACGAATCGCTTGGCTATACGGCCAGCGCCAATCCCAACAGCTTCGGGTTCGATACCCGCTACGACGCCTTCTTCCTGCGCGGCTTCCAGGCCTTTTACAACGGCATGTTCCGCGACGGGCTGCGCCAGTACAACGGCCCTTCGGCCTGGTTCAAAACCGAACCTTACGGCATCGAGGGCGTCACCATCCTGAAAGGCCCGGCATCCTCGCTCTACGGCATCAGTGGCCCAGGCGGGATCGTCAATGTCGTCACGAAGCGTCCCAAGGACGAACCTTTCCACGAGATCGAATTGCTGGCCGGCGAGCATAACCGTTTCCAGGCCGGCCTCGACGCTTCCGGTCCGGTCAACGCCGACGGCAGCATCCTCTACCGCTTCACCAGCCTCGGCCGCCTGAGTGAAACAGATCTGCCTGGCTATCCCGACGACAAGCTCTATCTGGCACCGGCGGTCACCTTCAAGCCGGATGAGGACACCAAGCTCACCATCCTCGGCGAGTACTCGAAATCCGTCACCGGTGGCACCGCCGCCTTCTACAACTCGGCCTACGGCGTGCTGTCCAACGTCTATGAGGGCGATCCGGTGTGGAACGATTTCGACCAGACGCAAGGCCGCATCGGCTACGAGTTCGAGCATCGTTTCAACGATGTGCTGACGGTGCGCCAGAACCTGCGCTACAACGCCGTAGACAGCGACATCGAATACAGCGGCCACTATTCGATCGGCGCCGACCAGCCGCTGCAGCGCTACTGGGGCCACTACACCGAGACCATGAAGAACTTCGTCGTCGACAACATGGCGCAGTTCGAGTTCGACACCGGCCCGGTCAGGCATACCGCGGTCGGCGGCATCGACTACGCCTGGTCGGATTATGATGCCGGCAGCGGGATCTCTTATGTCTCGGTCGACGACATCAAGTCGGCCGCGGTTCCGCACTATGGCGGGCAGGAGATGAACCAGCTCGGCGTCTACCTGCACGACCAGATGGAGTGGAACGATTTCATCCTGTTTACCAGCGGCCGCTACGACTGGGTCGACACCACCTCGACCGCTGCCGACTTCAGCACCTCCAAGCAGAAGGACAGCGCCTTCTCCGGTCGGCTCGGCCTGTCCTACCAGACCGAATGGGGCATCACGCCCTATGTCAACTATTCCACCTCGTTCTCGCCCAACATCGGCTTCGTCTTTGACGACGTCACCAGCACCGTCGGCCGGGTCGCTCGCCCGACCATCGCGACGCAGAAAGAGATCGGCGTCAAATACGAGATCCCGGATTACAACGCGATCGTCAGCGCCGCGCTGTTCGATATCGACCAGAAGGACGGCGTCGTGTTCGACGCATCGACTGGCATCAACAAGCAGCGCCAACTCGACCTCAATTCGCGCGGCATCGAGCTGGAAGCCAATGCCTCTTTGGACAACGGCTTCAGCTTCATTGCCTCCTATACCTATCTGCGCGTCAAGATCGAGCGCGGCGCCCAATTCACCGCCGGCAAGGAACTGTCGGCGACGCCGAACCATATCCTGTCGCTTTGGGGCCACTACCAGTTCGAGAACGGCACGCTGGAGGGGTTGGGGCTGGGAACGGGCGTGCGGGTCGCCGGCTCGAGCTATGGCGACGACACAAACACATTCAAGAACGAGGCGCGCGCCTTCGTCGACGCCTCGGCCTCTTACGATTTCGGCTACCGCAATCCAAAGCTTGAAGGCGTGAAGCTGCAGGTCAACGCCAAGAACCTGTTCGACATCCAGAAGACCATCTGCTCGGCCGGCTATTGCTACCGCGACGAAGGCCGTTCGCTGTTCGCCAGCCTGCGCTACCGCTTCTGACCGACGACGCCATCCGCGCTGCCACCAAGCGGCGGCGCGGTGCTATTCCTCGCCCTCGTCATCGCCCTCGGCGCCCCGGCGCCAATAGGCGGTGACCAGATGCCGCCTCCGCGGCAGGCCCCACTCCTTGCGTACGATCTTGCGGATCTCACGGAAATCGGCGAATTCGCACGCCGCCCAGACATAGAGATTCTCCGGGAGCGCTGCGCGATCACGCCCCCGCAGCGCCGCCGGCAACAGAGCGGCGGTGCCGGGTTCAACGCCTTGCCGGTAAAGCCAGGTGACGGCGATGTTCTCGCCGTCAGCCAGCGACATCCGGTCCTCGGGGCCATCGACTTCGATAAGCACCTCGGCGCGGGTCGAGGGCGCAAGCTCCTCGAGGATCCTGCCAATGGCGGGAAGTGCCGTATCGTCGCCGACCAGAAGCAGCGCCTCCGCATCGGGCGCTCCGCCTCCGCCGGGCCCGATCATGCCGATAATATCGCCGGCTTGCGCGTTCTCGGCGAAGGCAGCGGCCGGCGTGTCCTGGCCGGGATGCAGCACGAAGTCGACATCGAGCCAGCCGCCGGCGGCATCAAGTGCCCGGATCGTGTAGACCCGCACGACCAGCGCATCCTCGCCCGAAGGCCACACCAGCAGGCCCTCGGCGCCCATCGACGGCCAGACCGGCTGCCGGCCGCGCGGCGGCAGCAAGAGCCGCACATGCAGGCCGCCATGCGCAAACCGGCCGAGATCGCTGCCTGAGAAACGAACGCGCTGCATATGCGGATAAATCCGCGTTGCCGACACAACCCTGATCTCGCGAAAAAAGACCGGCGTGCCTGCATCGCTGCCATCGCCTTGCCAGCGAATAGCGTTCGTCGTGCCAAGATGCTCCGAAAAATGGCCGGCGATCGTCATCTTCATGTAGGACAGGCAGGTCTCGTCCTCGGCCGCGACCCGGATCAGCACGCTGCCGTCGCCGAGCGTCGCGTTCAACGAGCCGTAATGCATGCGGAATTCCCACTGGTCGGCAATGCCGGTGTCGATCTCGGTTTCGCCGTGCTCGGCGCGCAGCCTGTCCATGACGGACCGGATGGCACCATCGACGATCCGGGTTTGCGCGCTGAGTTGCTCCATGGGTGCAGCCTTTCGAATACCGGTTGAAGCGACGCCGTCCAAGGCGCAGCCATCGCCGGCATGCCACAGCGGCGGCGCCGTTTCCATAGAAACATGACGAAAGAAGTCATATTTTCTTGAGCGATTGAACCTCAAGAATGCAACGCGGTTCCTAGGCGATCACACTGGCTGGAAAATCGACCATTGTAACCGGAAACTGGCAACCATCAGTCCAGCCGGTGCATCAAATCGTCATCCAGCCAGCGGCCGAAGAAGTAGACCAGCTGCTTGTGCCACCACGGCCAGTCATGACTGACGTCGCCGCCCCAATAGTCGACCCAGGCGGGGATGGACTTGTCGCGCAGCACCTGCTCCAAGGCCCGCGTCTCGGTGAGCATCCGCTCTTCCCAGGCGCCCTGACCGCAGCAGAAGATCAGCCTGAGCGCCTTCAGCCGACCAAGCAGTTTCTGGTCGACAATCCCAGGCAGATAGTCGAGCGGCGAGTTGAAGAAGATATTGCCGTCGAGCGCGCCGCCGAAGAAATCGCGGGTCGAGTAGACGCCCGACAGCGCGATGACGCCGCTGGCCAGTTCCGGAAAGCGGAAGACGAAATTCGACGCGTGGTAGCCGCCCATCGAACAGCCTGAAAACAGCGGCCTCAGCTCGCGCCCGCCATTGGCTTTTGTCGCGGTCGCCAGCAGTTCCGGCAGCGCCTCTTCGCGCACATAGCGGAAATAGGCTTCGTGGCGGGCGATACGGTCGGCCGGGTCGGCATGCTTGTCGAAGAAGGATTCCGAATCGATGCCGTCGAGCGTGAACAGCTGGATGCGGCCGGTGTCGATGAATTCCGAAAGCGCACCGACCCCGCCGGAATCCTCGAACTGGTAGAACCGTCCTTGCGAGGTCGGGAACACCACCACCGGCCGGCCGGCATGGCCATAGCGCTTGTATTCCATGTCGCGGCCGAGGTTGCGGGCGAAACCCTTGTGATAGGAAACGTCCATCGCCTCACACCTTTTCCGCGTGGATGTAGTCGACCGCCTGGCGCAGCGCCTTCGGATCCCTCGAGCGCATCTGATAGGCGTAATGTCCCATGGCGCGGCTGAAAACCTCTTCGATGGCCTGATGGTGTACGATCTTGTCGCCGTGGGCGGCTAGCACGTCCGCATGGCTGTGCAAATAGGCTAGGTGGCGTTTGCGGCTGGCATAGGCGGTGAAGTACTTGCCTTCATAAGGCCCGCCGGCGGCGTCCTTGACCACCATCTCGGCCCAGGCCGCATAGACGTCGATGTCGAACGTGTAGTTGATCGCATCGGTCATCCAGGCGCCGGGCGGGCGCATGTTGACCTCGAGCGCGATGACGCGCTTGTCCTTGGTCTCGAACAGCTCGATGTGGAAGAAGCGCTCGCGCACGTCGAACGCCTTCAGAATCTTCCGACCGGCCTCCTCTACCGCCGGGCTGATCTCGGGAAAGCAGGTGTAGCTCATATGGCGGTCCCTGTTGACCACCTCCATGACGCTCTGGTCGTAGCGGTGGCTGGCCGCCAGCACCACCTCGCCGTCGCGGTTGACCAGCCCGTCGAAGGTGACCACCAGCCCTTCGATAAACTGCTCCATGACGAAGCTCACACCCTCGGGCTTGTCCTTGAAGAACTGATCGAGTTCCTTCGAGTTGGAGATCTTGAAGGTGTTTGAAGCGCCGGAGCCGGAATCCGGCTTCACCACCACCGGATAGCCGACGCGGCGGATGAAGGTCATGGCACCGGCGCGATCGGAGCACTTGCGCTGCGGGATGGTCTCGACGCCGCTCTTGCGGAAGAAGGCGCGCATGCGGCTCTTGCGTTTCAAATTCTTCACGAAATCGAGCTTGGTGCCGAAGATGTTGAAGTCGGTGCGGATGTTGGCCTCGAGTTCCAGCCAATGCTCGTTGAGCGATTCGAACCGGTCGATGCGGCCCCATTTGTGGATGAAATGGCCCATCGCCCGGAACACCGGCTCGTAGTCCTCCATGTCGGCGACGCGGTAATACTCCGACAGCGCCGTCTTCAGTTTTCCGTTCAGCGCCTCATAGGGCGCATCGCCGATGCCGAGCACCGTGGCGCCGGCCTTCTTCAGCCGGTCGCAGAAATCCGCGCCGTTGGCCGGAAAATGCGGCGAGAAGAAAACGAAATTCATGGACGGCCTCCCCCGGCGTCGCTGTCAAGTCGAGGCGAGTTTGGCGTATTTGCTCCCTATGGGGAAGAGCTTGCGCATCTTGCCAAGGAGGCGGTCCCACTTGCCTCCCACAGCCTGCTCCTGTATGAGACCGCCATGAACACGCGCGCCTCTTCCGTCGCTTCCCGTCCGACCGGCTTCGCCGGCGAGACCGTGCGCGCGCTTGCTTCGACCCTGCTTCTTCTCGGCCTTATCGGCGATCGCCGGGTTCGCTGAAGGAGCGCCCGGCGGTCGAACCGCCGCTTACGCGCATGCTCCTTGGCCAAATTGGCAAGTCACATCAAGCGAACGAAACTTTGGTAAAGGCGCCGCTCGGCACCAAATCCGCCTGCAGGTGGACCCGCGAGCCGCCGGGAGATACGACGATGAACGCACGAGAAGATATCCGTCCAAATGACGGCAACGCAGTAAGGGGCATGACAGAGTCAGCCCGTGGCATGACAGAGTCAGCCCGGGGCATGCCGGACGCCCCTCGCAAATATCAACCCTATCCGACCGTCGGCCTCACCGACCGCACCTGGCCCTCGAAAATCATCGACAAGGCGCCGATCTGGTGTTCGGTCGACCTGCGTGACGGCAACCAGGCGCTGATCGACCCGATGGGCCATGAGCGCAAGGCGCGCATGTTCGGCCTGCTGCTGGACATGGGCTTCAAGGAGATCGAGATCGGTTTCCCGTCGGCCTCGCAGACGGATTTCGATTTCGCTCGCTGGTGCATCGAGGACGGCAGTGTGCCCGCCGATGTCTCGCTGCAGGTGCTGGTGCAGTGCCGTCCCGAACTCATCACCCGCACCTTCGAGGCGCTGAAGGGCGCCACCAATCCGATCGTGCACTTCTACAACTCGACCAGCGAACTGCAGCGCCGCGTCGTCTTCGAGAAGGACGTCGCCGGCATCAAGCGCATCGCCACCGACGCGGCCAAGATGATCACCGACATGGCGGCCAATGCGGGCGGCGGCTATCGCTTCGAATATTCGCCGGAAAGCTTCACCGGCACCGAACTCGAAGTGGCGCTGGAGATCTGCAACGCGGTCACCGAGATCGTGAAACCCACGGCCGACAACAAGCTGATCATCAACCTGCCGTCGACGGTCGAGATGTCGACGCCCAACATCTATGCCGACCGCATCGAATGGATGTGCCGCAACCTCGACAACCGCGAGAACCTGTTGATCTCGCTGCATCCGCACAATGATCGCGGCACCGGTATCGCCACCACCGAACTCGGCCTGATGGCCGGCGCCGACCGTGTCGAGGGCACGCTGTTCGGCAATGGCGAGCGCACCGGCAATGTCGACATCGTCACGCTGGCGCTCAACATGTACACGCAAGGCGTCGATCCCGAACTCGACTGCTCCGACATTAACCGGATGAAGGACGTCTACGAGTATTCGAACCAGCTGAAGATCCCGGAACGCCACCCTTACGTCGGCGAACTCGTCTACACGGCCTTTTCCGGCTCGCACCAGGACGCCATCAACAAGGGCATGAAGGCGCTGCGCAAGGCCAACACGCCGCACTGGGAAGTGCCCTATCTGCCGATCGACCCGGCCGATGTCGGCCGCAGCTACGAGGCGATCATCCGCATCAACTCGCAGTCCGGCAAGGGTGGCATCGCCTATGTGCTGCAGGCCGACTACGGACTCAATTTGCCGCGCAATCTGCAGATCGAGTTCAGCCAGCACATCCAGGCGATAACCGACGCCGAAGGCAAGGAAGTGGCCGCCAGGCGCATCCACGAGGAATTCCTCGAAACCTATGTCGACCAGCCCAGCGCGCGGCTGAAGTTCCTCGACCACCACACCTATCCGGACACCGAGACCAAGGGCCGCCGCGTGGTCGAGGCCGTCATCCTCGACAACGGCAAGGAAATGACCATTACCGGATCGGGCACCGGTCCGATCGACGGTTTTGTCGACGCGCTGTCGCGCCACGTCGGCGTGGAGATGTCGGTGCTCGACTATTCCGAGCATTCCATGCAGCGTGGCTCGAACGCCTCGGCGATTTCCTATGTCGAGATGGAATATCCCGGCGGCAAGCTGTTCGGCGCCGGCATCAACACCAACATCGTCGCCGCCTCGCTGGAAGCCGTGGTTTCGGCCGCCAACCGCATCGTCGGCCGCAAGGCCGGCTGATCTTTCTAAACCCTGGCGCGCCGCATCGGCGGCGCTCCAGGGCCCCTGCCTGCGAGCCGGCTCTCGCGTTAACCATGGGCAATTATCCGGTGGCTTACGCGATAGCATAATACAACCATGCTTGTGCGGCAGTGCCAGCGCTATATGATCGCGCCTCAACCTGTGCCGACTTCGAGAGGATCGACACTTGCAGCATGCCACGCCTGCCGCCCCCGCAGTGCGCGAGACATTGGAGCGACTGCTAGCCAGCGAAACGTTCGGACGGTCCGAGCGTGCGCGAAAACTGCTGCGCTATCTGGTCGAACGCGAACAGGCCGGCGAGGCTGACCGGCTCAAGGGCTTCTCCATCGCCATGGACGTCTTCGGCAAGGACGGCGATTTCGATCCGTCTACCGATGCCGTCGTTCGGGTTCAGGCTGGCAGGCTGCGCGAGCTTCTGCAGAACTACTTCGCCAATGAAGGCGTTGGCGAGCCGGTGCGCATCGCCATTCCGCGCGGCGGCTACGTTCCTTCCTATGAACTGAATGCAATTCGCCTGCCGGCCGAGTTGGAGCCGGCGGAAGGCACTGCGCCGACGATCGCCCCCACGGAACTGCCCGACCTCGACATCGTCCACGCCGCCCCGCTGATGTCGCCCGCTGCCGCGCCCGAACCTGGGCCGTCGCTCACCCGGCACCTGAAGTTCTTCTGGGGCGCGATTGTCGTGGTCATCGCCATGCTCGGGGTGCTGATCCTTCGCCAGGGCAGCGATGTCCTGCTCGGCAGCGGCGGTTCCGCCTCGGCCGTAGAGACCGCGGTGGCGACGAGCAGCGTAGCGTCACCTCCGGTGGAAACCTTGCCGCTGGTCTACATCGCCGTGAAGGCCAATGGCCCGGAGGCTGCCCGTGTGGCTGCTTCGCTGCGCGCCGGCCTCGCCGGGTTCGACACGATAGACTTCATCGGACGTGATGCCGACCGCGATCCGGCTGGCGACGCCACCAGCTTCGTATTCGATATCCTGCCGGGACCCGCGGCGAGCGACGTGACGCTCGAACTGCAGAATGTCGCGACCGGCCGGGTGCTGTTGTCACGCAACCTGTCGGCCGTCGACAGCGCGCCGGGCGCGATCGAAGACAGTATCGCCAACATATTGACCTCGACTATCCCTGCCTACGGACCGATCTACACCTACATCGAACAGAGCGGCATCGAGACCGGCCTGATGGGGTGTCTTGTGCTCAATGACAGCTACTATCTCGACCAGAGCGCCAAGACTCACGAAGCTGCCTATCGCTGCCTGGAAAATCTCGCCAGCCAGGGCGCGAAATCATCGCTGGTCTATTCGGAACTCGCCTCCCTGCATCTCGAGGCTGTCACCGATCACTATTCCTATCCGCCCGGCGCGACGATCGAACAGGCGATGTCGTTTGCCCATCGCGCTGTTCAGATGGGGCCGACCAGCCCCTATGCACATCGCGCTTATGGCTATCTCAATTCGCGCCTCGGCAATATGGATGAATCGATCCGCTGGATGCGCAAGGCCCATGAGCTCAACCCCTACGACCTCGGCATGGCGGCGGCTTACGGCTATGGACTGATTTTCGCCGGCAAATACAGCGAAGGAACCCCGATCCTGGCCCACGCCGTCGAAACCTTCAGCGGCCACCCGACCTGGTGGGACTACGGGCTTTTTGTCGGCGCATTCATGCTGGGCGACACGAATAGGGCCGCAATCGCCAGCGAGTCGTTGCGCACGACGGCAACCAAATCGCACTATCTGGCGGCGCGCATTATCGGGGCCAAGATAGCCGGCCGCGATCAGCTGGTGAGCCAGCTGACCAACGAGCTGGTCGCCAAATTTCCGAAGTTCGCCGCCAATCCGCGCTCAACCTTCGTCGACAGGAAATACCCCACCGACCTGACCGACCGGCTGGTCGGGGCGTTGCGCGCGGCAGGGCTCGGCAACGCCAGCTGACGTGCGCCAAGCGCGCGCCGGATCGCGAAAATTTTACTGGCCATCGATCTGGTCTGGGAGCAATCCAGCCACAATCTGGAGTTCGCTACCCGTCCGGTTCTGCAACAATCATCAGTTTTCATGAGTTCATCCCTCCACGCTGCCGAACGCGGTATCGGTCCGAAGACTGTCGCCTTCCTGCACGGCTTCGGTGGCTGCCATGAGGTCTGGCGCGACGTGACGTCGATGCTTGCGCCCGACATGCGGACGCTGGCCTACGACCTTCCCGGGTATGGGCTTTCTCTCGATTTCCCTGGCAGTGGTTCGGCCAGGACGGCCGCTCGGGCCGCTCTGACGGACCTTGCCGCGCGTGGCATGAAAAGGGTGCACCTGGTCGGCCATTCGATGGGCGGCGCGGTGGCTGTGCTGATGGCATTGGCCGAGCCCGAAAGAATTGCCTCGCTGACACTTTTGGCGCCGGGCGGCTTTGGCCCGGAAATCAACGGCCCTCTCTTGCGCCGCTATGCGGCCGCCACCGGCAAAAGTGCGATCCGTACCTGTCTCGCCGCCATGTCCGGGCCGCTGAGCCAACCCCCGGAGCACGTCGTTGATGTGCTTGACGAGATGCGTCGACGCCCGGGTCAGTTGCAAAAGCTTGTCGAGTTTGCCGCGTCCATGACCAGGGATGACCGGCAGGGCGCCATCCCGCGCGAACAGCTCGAAACGTTGAAAATGCCGGTGATGGTTGTCTGGGGAACGGACGACGCTGTGCTGCCGGTTTGCCAGGCCGACGATATGCCCGTGCATTTTCATCTGCACCATGTTCTGGAGGCCGGCCACATGCTGCCCGAGGAAGCGCCTGACCTTGTCGCCACGGCGGTGCGCCGCAACATGAACCGCCGCCGCAGGCGCCTTCAGCCGAGACTTGACGCGGCGGCGAGCTGAACCGCAGCCATTATCTCGCGGGTGCATTTTGCCGACGACTATGTTAACTCGCTGTTAACCAACCGCGAGGCAACGCCGATGAAGGACACAGGCGAGAAAATCACCCCGATCGATCCGTCGCGAAACCTGTCCGATGCCATTCGCGATGTGAAGAACGCCTTTGCCGACCGCGACGACGTGGTCGTCGACTTGCGCGAAGCGCACCGCATGCGGCTCGAATTGCTTGCCGCCGAGCTCGCTCCCGTCTTTGCCGATGTGCCCGCCGATATGGACAATTTCGACTTCGCCGTATCGTCTGGCCTGCAGCCGCGCCTGTGGATCGATGCGGTCAGCCATGTCGCCATGGGGCGGGATCGCCGCACCTACCGGTTTCTCAGGGATACCCGCATCGGCCGCGTGGTTCTCGCCGAATCGACCGACATGAAAATCGTCGCCGACCAGGTGACGCGCTATGTTGCCGAGCGTGTCGTCGAACGTCAAAGGATGATGGAGGGCGGGGTCGAGCACGCCGCCTCCGGCATGACGCGTGTCGCGGTGGCCGAAGCCGAGCCGCCATTGCGGGCTGCTCAGCGCGGCAAGGCCGGGTCGGCCTTCCTGTCCGGCCTCGGCCTGATCTTTGCCGGCGCTTTGGTTGGGTTGGCTGTGTCGATCGTGCTGTTCTGGGACCGCCTTGTGGCGATGAAGATCAGCTTCTGACCAGCTGGCGCGATGCTTCGGCATCGGCGCCAAGTTCGAGCACCTGCAGCTCCGAAGGCGGAAGAGCTGGCCCGGTCAGGCCGCGTCGCGTCAAGCGGATCCGCCAGTTGCCCTTGTCGCCGTCGATATCGATCAGATTGTACTGCGCGGCCGGGTGCCTGCTGCCAAGCCCCTGTCCGGCGGCTGCGACACCGACGGCCGGGATCTTGGCGCCGCGGCCACCGATGAAGAACAGGCTCGGATCGTGCGAATGGCCGTGCAGGATAAGTTCGGCCCCATGCCGGCGAACGATCTTCTGGAAGAGCGCAATGCCGAACAGCCGCTTGTACTGCGAAACGGCGCCTCGCACCGGCGGATGGTGGATCATGATGACCCGGAACAGGCCGCGCTCGGCCGTCGCGTCGAGCATTCGGCCGAGCCTCTGCGCTTGGCCCTCCCTGAAGAAGCCATTGGCCATGAATGGGGCGGTGGCGCGCGCCGTCGAAACGCCGATCAGCGCGATGTTGTCGCGTACCCGCAAATAGGGAAAAGAATGGCGGTCGACCGGTGTGTTGACGTCGTCGCCGGTCATCCACGCCGCCCAGGAACGGCAGGACTTGTCGAAAGCGCCCGGCACATAGGCGTCGTGATTGCCCGGAACGACCGACACGTCATGCGGCGAACCCAGTGTCTCCAGCCAGTGCCTGGCCATTTCGATCTCGCCGTCGAGCGCCAGATTGACCAGATCCCCCGTCACCGCGAGGTGATCGGGGGCGCTGGCCTTCATATCGGCAAGCAGCGTGTCGATGACCGCGTCGTGCATGTGGCGGCGGCGGTTGCGTTGCCAGTTGACGTAGCCGACCACGCGCTTGGAGGCGAGTTCGCGATAGGTTACACCGGGGAGCGGTCCCAGATGGATATCGGAAATATGCGCGAGCCTGAACATCCCTCATTCATAAGCGACGCGGCCCCCGCTTACCACTCATGGTTTCACGGATGACGACAACGTCAGACCCGGAATTGGCCTTGCGCCAGACCGGCTGGCCGGGCCTGAGATCAAGGCTGTTCCATCTCTATTTCCTGCTGCGGCGGCCGATGACGCTCGGCGTGCGCGGCCTCATTCACGACCGCGGTTCCAACAGCGTCTTTCTGATTCGCCACACCTATGTTGCGGGCTGGCAACTGCCGGGCGGCGGCGTCGAAACCGGCGAGACACTGGTCGAGGCGTTGGCGCGCGAGCTTGCCGAGGAGGGCAACATCGCGCTGATCGCTCCGCCGGTGCTGAGGTCGATGCATTTCAACAGCCGTTCCAGCAAGCGCGACCATGTCGGCCTCTATCTGATCGAAGGCTTCAGCCAGACGGCGCCGAAGCTGCCGGACCACGAGATCGCCGAAGCCGCCTTCTTCCCGCTCGACAACTTGCCGGAAGCAACCACCCCGGCGACGCTGCGCCGGATCGCCGAGATTTTTCACGGCGAAAAGCCCTCACCCTACTGGTAGATCATGCGGCTTTTCCGAACCGCCCCCGGTCATGCGGTGCAGCGTGGTCCAATTCCGGGCCGACCGGCACGATACCGGTCGGATTGATCGTCCGGTGGCTGGCATAGTAGTGCGCCTTGATGTGGTGCAGGTTGACCGTGCCGGCGACGCCGGGCACCTGGTAGAGGTCGCGCAGATAGTTCGACAGGTTCGGATAGTCGGCGATGCGGCGCAGATTGCATTTGAAATGCCCGACATAGACCGGATCGAAGCGCACCAGCGTGGTGAACAGCCGCCAGTCGGCCTCGGTGATGCGCTCGCCGACGAGATAGCGCTGCTTTGACAGCCGCTCTTCGAGCGTGTCGAGTGCGGCGAACAATTCGCCGAATGCCTCTTCATAGGCGCGTCGCGTGGTGGCAAAGCCGGCCCGATAGACGCCGTTGTTGATGGCGGGATAGACCAGCGCATTGACGCGGTCGATCTCGCCGCGCAGGTCCTCGGGATAGAAGTCGAGGCTCGCATCGCCCCATTCGTCGAATGCCGAATTGAGCATCCGGATGATTTCGGAGGACTCGTTGGAGACGATCGTCTGTTCCTTTTTGTCCCACAGCACCGGCACCGTCACCCGGCCGGAATAGGCAGGACCGGCCTTGGCATAGATCTGGTGCAGGAAATCGAGGCCGTAAAGCGTATCGCCGGTGGCGCCGTCCTCGGCCAGGAACGTCCAGCCGTCCGCACCCATGAAATGATGCACGACCGAGACGGAGATGATGCCTTCCAGCTTCTTCAGCACGCGCAAAGCGTCCGGTGCGCCCATGGGCAGGCAAGCGAGACGTAGAGGTGGTAGCGTCCGGGCTCGGCCTTGAAGCCGCGCTTTCGCCCCTCCGCCGGCGCCCCGTCAACGGTGATCCAGTCGCGCCATTGCGCCGGCGCCCGCACGAACCTGCCGCCGCTGTCCGCCGTATCATACCAGCGATCCTGCCACTTGCCTTCGATCAGCAATCCCATGCAAAACTCCTTGCGTGTTAATGGTGCATGTAGGCACAAGGTTGCCCTGCCGAAGTCGTCATGTGCTGAACAGACCGTCACTCGGCCGAAACGGCGGACGAAAACGGCCGATTGCAGCGGCCGGAATTTGATGCTAGCGGACAATCCGCATGTTCGACTTTGCCACAATCCGGTTCGACCGACGACGAAAGGACGCCCGCGCTTGATGAAGCGCTGACTGGCGAACGCTGCCGTTTGCAGCAAACCTTTCCTCCTCTACCGGAACGCAAAGACCATGAGCCTTGCCGACGTGAAATACCTGCCGGAAACCCCGGCGCACGATCCCGAAATCGAAGCCATCAACGACGAGGCCTTCGGGCCGGGCCGTTTCGTTCTCGCTGCCTACAAGATCCGCGAAGCCGGAGGGCATGAGCGCGCTTTGTCCTTCGTTGCCGTTGACGGCGATATTGTCGTCGCCTCGGTGCGGATGACACGCATCGCGGCCGGCGCCGGCCGCGCGCTGATGCTCGGACCGCTCGCGGTGCGGCCTGCCTTCAAGAATCTCGGCATCGGCCGCCGGCTGGTGGCAATCGCACTGGAGGCCGCCACCAAGGCCGGCATGCCGGCGGTAATGCTGGTTGGCGACGAGCCCTATTACGGCCCGCTCGGCTTCAAGAGGATCCCGCGCGGGCAGATCTCCATGCCACGCCCGGTCGACCTCGACCGGCTTTTGTCGCACGAGATCGTACCAGGCGCCGTGGCCCGGCTGTCGGGCGAGGTCTGCCATGCGGACGTGGCGCGGGTTTCCGATCCCGTCCCGGTCATGGCTTGAGGCTATCCTGCCGGTTGCGCCTGCGCTGCGAGCTTCGTAGCATCATCCAAAATCTGTGGAGGACGCCGCCATGAACCCCAATGGCCAAATTGCGATCGTCACCGGCGGCGGCTCCGGCCTCGGCGAGGCGACAGCCCGAGCACTTGCCGCCAAGGGCGCGCGCGTCGCCATCCTCGATGTCGGCATCGACCGTGCGAAGATGGTGGCGGCCGATATTGGCGGCATTGCCGTCCAGTGCGATGTCAGCAGCAGCGACAGCGGAGTGGCCGCCTTCGCCGAAGTGGCGGAGCGGCTCGGTGAACCGCGCATCCTGGTCAATTGCGCCGGCATCGCCATCGGCGTGAAGACGATCGGCAAGGATGGTCCGCATCCGCTCGAGCAATACCGCAAGGTGATCGAGATCAACCTGATCGGCACCTTCAACATGATCCGCCTCTTCGCCGACCGGGCGGCGAAGCTCGAGCCGCTGCAAGGCGGCGAGCGTGGCGTCATCGTCAACACCGCTTCCGTCGCGGCCTATGACGGTCAGATCGGCCAGGCGGCCTATTCCGCATCCAAGGGCGGCGTCGTCGGCATGACGCTGCCGGTGGCCCGCGACCTTGCGCGTTCCGGCATCCGCGTCAGCACGATTGCACCCGGCATCTTCAGGACGCCGATGATGGCCGGCATGCCGCAGGAGGTGCAGGATTCGCTGGGTGCCGCCGTGCCCTTCCCGTCTCGTCTGGGCGAGCCTTCCGAATACGCAGCACTCGCGCTCCATATCGTCGAGAACCAGATGCTGAACGGCGAGACCATCCGTCTCGACGGCGCCATCCGCATGGCGCCGAAATAGCCAGCCATGAGCACTCCCGTACCGGCCAGGAGCGGCCCGCTCAGCGGTCTGGTCGTGATCGAGATGGCCGGCCTCGGCCCGGTGCCGCTGGCTGGCCTGATGCTGTCCGAGATGGGCGCCGAGGTGGTGCGCATCGAACGGGCGGGCTCCGGCCAGCCTCTGATGGCGCGGCCGGAAGAATACGACCTCGACCGCCATGGCCGCTCCATCCTGAGCGTCGACCTGAGGCGCCCCGAAGGCGCAGAACTGTTGCTCAGCCTTGTCGAAAAGGCCGACATGCTGATCGAAGGGTTTCGTCCCGGCGTCATGGAACGGCTCGGCCTCGGGCCTGATCCGGTGCTGGCATGCAACCCGGCGCTGATCTACGGCCGCATGACCGGCTTCGGCCAGGATGGGCCGCTCGCCGGCCGCGCCGGCCACGACATCACCTATCTTGCCTATTCCGGCGTGCTGCACGCCATCGGCAGCGAGGAAGGCAGACCAGTGCCGCCGCTCAACCTCGTCGCCGACTATGGTGGCGGTGCCATGATGCTGATTGCCGGCGTGCTGGCCGCGCTGTTCCAGCGCTCGCGCTCCGGCAAGGGCCAGGTCATCGACGCGGCAATGGTCGAGGGCGCCTCGATGCTGGCGGCGCCAGTCCATGCCCTGATGGCGGCCGGCCTTTGGCGGGATGCACGCGGCGTAAACCTGCTCGATTCCGGCGCGCCCTTCTACGACACTTACGAGACGGAGGACGGACGCCATGTCGCCGTTGGCTGCCTTGAACCCCGCTTCTTCGCCGAATTCGCCAGGCTGCTGCCACTCGACGAGCACTTTGTGCGCGGCCAGTTCGACAAGGCGTTATGGCCGGAGATGCGTGCCACCATCGCCGCTCGGGTCAAGCGGAAGACGCGCGACGACTGGGCCGCCCTGTTTGCGGATACCGACGCCTGCGTCGCGCCGGTGCTATCGCTGCAGGAAGCCAAAAACCATCCGCACAATCATGCCCGCAGCGCCTTTGTAAAAGCAGGCAGGCTCGATCGCCCTGCCCCAGCGCCGCGCTTCTCGCAAACGCCGTCAACGCTTGCCACAAAGCCGGACGAACACGATCTCCAGCCGGTGATGGTGCTGAGGCGTTTCGGTTTTGCGCAAGGCGAGGTCGAAGCCCTTGTCAAATCAGGCGTGATCGGTTGATAAGTGGAGAAGGAAAATCAACTTATGACGGTGAACACTTTTGGTTGATCGGAACAAGGACGTCATCCGCGAGACGGACGCCGAAGCGATCCGGCTGGCAAGGACGCTGATCCGCAGCGCACGTTTCAGCGCACTGGCTGTCATCGAGCCCACGACCGGATCGCCATTGGCGAGCAGGGTCGGCGTCGCCACCGACGTTGACGGCGCGCCGCTAATCCTGGTGTCGATGCTGTCCGCGCATACAGGTGCCATCCTCGCCGACCCGCGCTGCTCGCTGCTAGTCGGCGAACCGGGCAAGGGCGATCCGCTGGCGCATCCGCGTGTCACCCTGGTCTGCCGGGCGCGGCGGCTCGAGCGTGGATCGGACGAGCATGCCCACGCAGAGCGGCGCTATCTCAACCGCAATCCCAAGGCACGGCTCTATGCCGGGCTAGGTGACTTCTCGATCTTCCGGCTCGAGCCCGAGCGCGCCAGCCTCAATGGCGGCTTCGGCAAGGCCTACCTGCTCGATCGTAGCGACCTGGTCACCACCGGGCCGGTCGTCGACGAGTTGGCTGCCGGCGAACAATCGGCTCTCGACCACATGAATGCCGACCACCTCGACGCGATCGCCATCTATGCGCATCACTATGCCAAGGCCGATGGCGATGGCTGGATTGCCACCGGCTTCGACGCCGACGGCATGGACCTGGCCTCGGGCGACGCCATATGCCGGGTCTTCTTCCCCGAACCGCTGAAGACGGCCCGCGATTTGCGGCCGGTCCTGGTCGATATGGCCAAGGCCGGACGCGCAGCCGGCTATTCACAAGATCGATAGTTAATTGCCTTGAATCAAAAGCAAGTCTTGAGATTTGGAAGAAATGTTCTACCCTCGCACATGACGCTGATTCAGCAGCGTGCATCCACACGTGAATTTATGGAATCTGACGCTATTGCCCCCATAGCGTCAGGATGAGCTCAAAAACATGGGGCATCGATGATCTCGAGCAAGCTACTCGCCAACGCCGAATCAGCAGCCACGTTCCTCACGCTTATGGGCAACGAGAAACGGTTGCTGATCATGAGCTACCTGATGGACGGTGAAATGTCGGTCGGCGCCATCGCCGACAAGATCCAGTTGAGCCAATCCGCCCTGTCGCAGCATCTGGCCAAGCTTCGGGCGCTCGATCTTGTCGAGACCCGCCGCGACCGGCAGATGATCTACTATGCCTGCAAGTCCGAAGCCGCGCGCGAGCTGCTTCGCATGCTGGACGGCATTTTCGGCGACGGCGACTTGTCGCAGATGGCCCATCGCCTGCGCCGCGCCGGGGCTTGACCGGCAGGTCCGATCGTTCCTTATCTCGCTGACGACTTTTCGAGCGGCGTGCGTCCATCTGGGCGCACGCCGCTCTCCATGTCATATCCGCGCATCGCTTTCCGAAAATCCACATTCGGATCGATGCGAGCAGGCCGAGGCAATGCATGGACCTGATCCACATTGATGATCCGCAAGACCCGCGTGTCGCTGCCTATCTCGACATACGCGAGCGCGACCTTGTTGGCCGGCACGGCCGTTTCGTTGCCGAAGGCAAGGTGGTGCTCGAAATCCTGCTGTCGGCCGGCCGCTTTGCCGCCGAATCGGTTCTGGTTCTCGAGAACCGGCTGGCCGGTCTCGACGAGACCTTGCGCAAGGCGCCGGCGGACCTTCCGGTCTATATCGCCAGCGGCGAGATCATCGACCGGATCGCCGGATTTCACATGCACCGCGGCATATTGGCGATCGGCAGCAGGGGCGCCTCGCAGCCGGCCGAGGCCTTGCTGGAGGCCCTGCCTGCCAATGCGCTGGTCGTCGTTTTGGTCGGCATCGCCAATCATGACAATATGGGTTCGATCTTCCGCAACGCCGCCGCCTTTGGCGCCGGTGCAGTGCTGCTCGATGCGACCTGTTGCGATCCGCTGTACCGCAAGGCAATCCGCGTCTCGGTCGGCGCGGCGCTGAAGGTTCCCTTCGCCTCCTTCGACGATACCAGCGGCTTCATCGCCATGCTCGACCGGCTGGGCTTCAGCCAGGTCGCGCTGTCGCCTCGCGGCGATGCCGACATTCGTGATGCAAGGAGGCCGGCCAGGCTGGCGCTCTATCTCGGCACCGAAGGCGAAGGCTTGCCCGAAAACCTGCTCGCCCGCCTGAAAACGGTGCGGATCGATATGGCGCAAGGCTTCGACAGCCTGAACGTCGCCGCCGCCTCAGCCATCGCCCTGCATCATTTTTCGCGTTGCTGATCGCATAAACCCGTCATCGACAACGCGCGTCGTGCCTGTCTCGCTCGGCGCGCGGCCCCCAACTTTCAGGTCGGTGAATCCGCCTTCTGCAGCGCCCGCACGCGGTCTGCAAGACTGCGGTGGCCGGATCTGGTATCCGAGGGTGCCGCCAATGCCTTGGCGATCGGCGAATCGGGCCCTTCGAGCTTGGCCGTCAGGTGGACGACCTCCGCCGCCAGTTCATTCATCTGCTCGCGCAATGCGGCGCTGCCATTCGTAGGGCTGGACGCAGCCAGCGCGCCGAGATCCGCCTTGAGACGCTTGTTCTCGCGGGCCAGCGTCGTCAGCCGCGCCTCCAGCCGCTCACGGTCGCCATCGAGCTTGGCGATCGCCTTTTCGATGTCGTCGCTCCTGACGGCAGTCAGGCTGTCGCCTCCGCCGGCAAGCAGCGCCGCCGGAGCGTTTGCCTCGGCCTCGCCCTTCGATCGTTCGCGCAGCCGCGCCATTTCCTTCTCGCGGCGGTCGAGCTTCTCCTCACGATCGGCAAGCGTGGCGAGCAGGCGCTCGACCTTCTTGTCGAGCTCGACGGTTCTCTTCTTCTCCACCTTCAAGGCCTCGCGCGCGGCCTTGCTTTCGGCCGCGGTTTCCTGATTGCGCCGGTCCGCCTCCTTGCGCTGGCTGCGCAGCACGGCGATGTCGTTGGCAAGGCTCTCCAATTCGGATTCGCGCGCCACCAGTTCGATCTGGCGGTTGCTGGAGGAGAAGCTGGCGTCGTCATACATATGCTCCAGCTTTTCGAGCTCGAGCGCGCGCTTCTCCAGCATGCGCTCGCTCTGCGCGAGCTTGTCCGAAAGGTGCTGCAACTGCTCCTCGCGCTGATGAAGCTCTTGGGTCCTGGCCTCCAGTTCGGAAAGCGCCTGCTGCTTGTCCTTCCGCTCGACCGCCAGCCCCTTGAGGGCCTCGCGCCCGCGACCAATCTCGACCAGCTGTTCGGCCGCCTTCTCCCGCAATGCCTTGACGCTCATCTCCAGCCGGCGCGCCGACATCGCGAACTCGGCCCTGATCCGGTCCTTGTCGGCCTGGATTTCGACCGGCGTCAACGGCATGGACGCCTCGAATCGCCTGCGCGTCAGCGCTACGGCCCGCCGCCAGATGGCCGGAGCGACCAGCAGCGCCAGAAAGCCGGCGCAGAGAAAGCCGAGGGCGAAAAACAGGATCGACTGGATCAAGGTGACTATCCGCTATGATGGCAACAACCGCCAAAGCTCGACTTTGCCATCTTCGCATGACGGAAATCCAGCGCCGCGGCAAGAGTGTGCCGCGGCCACGTTCAGCCTGCGACCTCACAAAATCCCCCGATGGCACGATCGCGAGCGGAACGCATGCTGAGATTCAGGTCAGGCCGGCCTCACCTGAATATCAATATGCCCGCTCAGAACGGGTTCCAGGTCGGCCGCTGCGTGAGCTTCAGATAGCCGAGATTGATGCCAAGCCTGGCGCCGACGCCGGTGCGGATCGGCACCAGCAGCACCCTGTTGTTCTGCAGCACGTTGAAGCCGACGCCCGCCACCACATAGGCCGAACCGGCGACGCCGCCGAAGCGGTTGTAGAGGCTGTTCACATCATCGAGATTGTAGACCAGCATCATCACGCGCGAGCCTTCGCCGCCAAAATCCCAGCCGAGCGACGGACCTTGCCAGAACACCTTATGGTCGCCAGCGTTCTTGGTGTAGAGCGTTCCCTCGCCATAGGTCAGGCCGCCGATCAGCGCACCGGAGCCCTCTTCGCCAAGCAGATAGCCGTTGGGCAGACCATAGGAAGCGAAAATCTTCTCGACGACGGTGGCAAGGCCGCCCGACGTAGCGCCGAAGAATTTATGGCCGGAATCGACGATCTCCTGAGCGGTGTATTCCTGGGCCCGCAGCGCGGAGGTCGAAAAGACGAGAACGCCCATCAGGGCAATCGTCATTGAGATGACTCGGAAAAAACTCCGGTCGTAGAATCGGGAAAACATGCTTCCAATCTCCGTCAGGGAGCACTTTCGCCGACGCCTCGCACCCATGTGGCTCTTGGCGGCCACTAGGGGTAACTGTCACAGGCAAACTATGCCGTAATCCTTTTTCAACCATTAAGCTTCCACATGAAGATGGCAGTTCAAAGGCTGGCGCTCCTCACACACCGGCTTCGAACCGCCTGCGCAGGCCGGGAATCCTGCGTGAACGCACCATTTTCGCTAACGACAATTTTGGATTTGTTGCCGCACGCACGGGCGCTGTGTATTCAGATGACCTGGGGAGAGAGCGTGATTCGTGTGGGCAGGCGCGACAATTGATCGCTCGGCCATGAGTACGTGGATTTTATCAGGGACTTCGCCCATGGCCGAACTGTTCACCCTTTCAGCACCGGATCTTGCAGCGCTTCTATGCAGCCGGGTCTGTCATGACATCATCTCGCCGGTCGGCGCGATCAACAACGGCCTCGAACTGCTCGATGAGGGCGGCGCCGACGAAGACGCCATGAAGCTGATCCGCCAGAGCGCCAGGAACGCTTCGGCCCGCCTGCAATTTGCCCGCATCGCCTTCGGCGCAGCAGGCTCGGCCGGCATGATGATCGATACCGGAGATGCCGAAGCAGTCGCCATCGCCTTCCTCAAGAACGAAAAGCCGGAACTCTCCTGGAACGGGCCCCGCGCGCTGCTGCCCAAGAACAAGGTCAAACTGCTGCTCAACCTCCTTCTCGTCGCCAACGCTGCCATCCCGCGCGGCGGCAAGCTTGTGGTCACGCTGGAGAATCTCGACACCGAGCCGCGTTTTGCGCTGTCGGCCGCCGGCCCGATGCTGCGCGTGCCGCCGAAATTCCTGGAGCTTCATTCCGGCCACAAGCCCGAGGAGCCGATCGACGCCCATTCGGTGCAGCCATATTACACGCTGCTGCTGGCGCGGGAGGCCAACATGACGATCTCGATCCACGCGACCGCCGAGGAGATCGTGCTGTCGGCGGCCTGAACCCCTTCGCCAGTCGGCAAGAACAGCTAAAGTATTTATTTCTGCTAATATTTGTTAATTCGGCGATAATTCAGGCAGAGCAAGTTTTGCCGGCTTGGTCTCGCGGCATTCACGACGAAAAAGACGCGCGGCGTATCTTTGCAAAAACTTTACCTAACGGCTTTTCGGCTTCTTTACCAGATTGCTCTAGTATGCCTCGTGGTTGCCCGCAGATTGCCGGTTCGCCAGATGGCTGAGAGGACCCGGAAATGAAACGCTGCCTGTTCGTCGACGATTCGAGCGTCATCAGGAAGGTTGCAAAGCGCATCCTTGGCGGCTCCGATTTGACCGTGATCGAAGCGGCCACGGGGCTCGACGCGATCGAGATGTGCGCCGCCGACATGCCCGATGTCATCGTCATCGACGGCGCCTTGCCGGATGTGCAGGCCGTGGACCTCATCCGCCGCATCCGCGCCATCGAGAGCGTGGTCAAGCCGCAGATCCTGGTTTCGCTCGTGGAGGTCGACGTCGCCTCGATCATGAAGGCAAAGCGCGCCGGCGCTCAGGGTTATCTGCTGAAGCCGTTCAACCGACCGCAATTGCTCGAGCGTTTCCGTGCCCTGAAAATCGCCGCCTGATTCGCCAGCATCGGATAGCGGGCGGCTTCAACGCCCAGCATGCAAAAACCCGGCCGAAGCCGGGTTTTTTGTTGGAAAATCAAACGAAGGTCTTTGCTCAGGCGCTGACGCGAATGTCTTCCGGTTCGCGCAGCACATAGCCGCGGCCCCAGACCGTCTCGATGTAATTTTGGCCACCGGACGCGGCGTCAAGCTTCTTGCGCAGCTTGCAGATGAAGACGTCGATGATCTTCAGTTCCGGTTCGTCCATGCCGCCATAGAGGTGGTTGAGGAACATTTCCTTGGTCAGCGTGGTGCCCTTGCGCAGCGAGAGCAGCTCCAGCATCTGATATTCCTTGCCGGTCAGGTGAACGCGCTGGCCGCCGACTTCGACGGTCTTCGCGTCGAGATTGACCACCAGGTCGCCTGTGGTGATGACAGACTGGGCATGGCCCTTGGAGCGCCGCACGATGGCATGGATGCGCGCCACCAGCTCGTCCTTGTGGAAAGGCTTGGTCATATAGTCGTCGGCACCGAAGCCGAGGCCGCGCACCTTGTCCTCGATGCCGGCCATGCCGGACAGGATCAGGATCGGCGTCTTCACCTTGGAGAGGCGAAGTGTTCTCAAGACCTCGTAACCCGACATGTCAGGTAGATTGAGATCGAGAAGGATGATGTCGTAGTCGTAGAGCTTTCCGAGATCGACGCCCTCTTCGCCGAGATCGGTCGTGTAAACATTAAAACTTTCGGATTTCAGCATCAATTCGATGCTTTGTGCGGTTGCACTGTCATCTTCAATCAGCAGAACACGCATTTCATTCCCCTTTTCTGCTGCCGGTCCATGTCACGACCCGTCCCGGACCGGAGCAGTGATTGCCTGAACAGAAGGTGCCACCGAATGGTTAACAAAACCTAATTTCGTGCCAAGGACGATATCAGATTTTTTAACCCCTTTCTACACCCTCTTGAATCTAATAACGAATCACAGACCCAAACCGCTAATGCACCACATTAATAAGTCAGCCTAAGTGACTCCAGGGACTCGCCGGTTGGCTTTCCGCCGAAAACCGGAATTTTTACCCGGCCTTAAGTCCTCGCCCGTATGATTAACAATGCCCGTAAACGAATGGTTACCAACGGCAAAAAACTTTAGGAGTTTGTTTCCCATAGTTCGGGGAAAGCCGGGGGAAACGGGTGGCGCCTGGGCCTTTCCAGGCGGTTTGGACGATATGTGCGGGTGTGCGTTTCCGGGAGTACCGAATCATGAAGTCACGTGAAAACCTCGTTCGGCTGAAGCAGTTTCAGGTGAATGAGAAGCGGCGGCAGCTGCTGCAGCTCGACATGATGATCGCCGAGTTCGAACGGATGGCTGTCGAACTGGAGCTTCAGATCACCGCTGAAGAGAAGAAGGCCGGCATCACCGACATCAACCATTTTGCCTATCCGACCTTCGCCAAGGCGGCACGCTTGCGCCGCGACAACCTCAGAAATTCTCAAAGCGACCTCGCCCAGCAGCGAAGCATTGCCGAATCATTACTCGGCGAAGCTGAAGCGGAGCTTTCCAAGGCGGAGATGCTCGAATCGCGCGACACCAAGATCCGCGATGCCGAACTGGGTGGCCGCAGCGCCATGATCGGCTGAAAAACAGGCCAATCGGCGTTCCCGGAACGCCATCGAAGCTGCCGCGGCCGGAACCTGACCAGGCTGATGCCGGCCTCAGCCCCGCGCCACAGAATCCTCTTGAGATTCCAAGGATGCCCGCGCGCGGGCATCCTTGATGTCGGGCACATGCTGCTCCGACCAGGACCGTATCTGATTGAGCAGTCCCGCCAGGTTCTGACCGAGTTCGGTCAGCTCGTATTCGACCCGCGGCGGAATGACCGGAAAGATCTCGCGCCGCACGATGCCGTCGCGTTCGAGGATGCGCAGCGTCTGCGTCAGCATCTTCGGCGTGATGCCTTCGAGCTTGCGCGCCAGTTCGCCATTGCGCAGCCGGCCGCGGCGCAAGGCGCAAACGACCAGATAGACCCATTTGTTGGCCAGCGTCTCGAGCACGGTGTGCGATGGGCACGTCCGCCGGAAGGCGTCGTAACCGAACGAGGAGTTGTCTTCACTATCCATGAGGTACCTATATATAGAAAAGGTACATACTAGACTAGAGAATATTACTATCCAAATGATAGTGGCACCAACCAGCAGGAGATTTCCATGCGTGCCATTATCCAGAACTCCGTCGGCGGGCCCGACGTCCTCGTCATCGCCGATCGGCCCGCCCCCTCGCCAAAGGCCGGCGAGGTGCTTGTCCGCGTCAAGGCGGCAGGCATCAACCCCGTCGATGGCGCCGTTCGTGCCGGCTATTTCCCGCTGCTTGGCGAACCGCCCTTCATCCTCGGCTGGGACATCTCGGGAACCATCGAGGCACTGGGCCCTGACGTGACCGGCCTCAAGATCGGCGACGCGGTGTTCGGCATGCCGCGCTTTCCCAGGCAAGCGGCCGCCTATGCCGAACTGGCGGTCGCGCCAGTGGACGAAATCGCGCCGAAGCCTGAAGGCATCGACCACGTTCAAGCCGCCGCGCTGCCGCTGGCCGGCCTGACGGCATGGCAGGGCCTCATTCGCCATGGCCGCCTGAAACAGGGCCAGCGCGTGCTGATCCACGCGGCGGCCGGCGGTGTCGGTCATCTGGCGGTGCAGATCGCCAAGGCGCGCGGCGCCTATGTCATCGCCACGGCCAGCCCGGAAAAGCTCGACTTCGTCCGCTCGCTCGGCGCCTATGAGGTCATCGATTACACCACGGGCGATTTCACCAGCAAGGCCAGCGATATCGACCTGGTGCTGGACCCGATCGGCGGCGACCATGCGCAACGCTCACTGAAGGTACTGAGGGACGGCGGCGTTCTGGTGTCGCTGCTCGATGTCAGTGACGCCACCAAAGCAGACGCTGGCGCCCGCAATATCCGTGTCGAGCGCATGTCCGTCGTGCCCGATCGCGACGGCCTTGCCGAGCTTGGCGGACTGATCGATGCGAAAGAGCTCGCCGTCCACGTGGCAAAGGCTCTGCCGCTGGAAGAAGCCGGTGCCGCCCATGCCTTTCTCGCCACCAGGCCGATCGGCAAGGTGGTGCTGACGGTCTGAGGTACAGGGATCGTTCCAGCAAAACAAAAGGGCGCGGCATTGCCGCGCCCTCTATCTTTGACCCGGCCTTGTCTAGTGCCGGTATTGCTGGATGCGCGTCGTGCGCAGCCCGGCAAGGCCGTATTCATCGATCGACGCCTGCCAGGACAGGAATTCCTCGGTGGTGAGCTTGTAGCGCTGACATGCCTCTTCAAGACTCAAAAGGCCGCCGCGTACCGCAGCCACCACTTCCGCCTTGCGCCGAATAACCCAGCGCCGTGTGTTCGTCGGCGGCAGATCGGCAATCGTGAGAGGGCTGCCGTCAGGCCCGATAACATATTTGACTCGCGGTCTAACTAGATCGGTCATCGTACTCTCTACAAAAAACTCAAAGACCCAATCCCCGCCACAGTACCGCCACAGCTTTAAAAATTGCCTAAGCGAACCCTAATAGCTAGGTAAGGATCATGAACGCCGCGTTAGTCTTTTCGTCGGCATTTGAAATATCGGCCATCGGACGCTGGATTCACAGGCAAAAATCGCTTGGGCGCGAGATGCTGGCGCCGCGCAGGTGCTTGACCTATATTCCGGCCATTGGCATTCAAGCGCCACGCAGAACGAAAGAACCATGAACAGCCTCGACCTTCCAGGACGTCCCGAAACCACCCGTGTCGTTGTCGCCATGTCGGGCGGCGTCGATTCATCGGTCGTCGTCGGCCTGTTGAAACGCGAAGGCTATGACGTCGTCGGCGTCACACTGCAGCTCTACGACCATGGCGCGGCAACACACCGGGCCGGTTCCTGCTGCGCCGGCCAGGATATCGACGATGCCCGCCGCGTCTCCGAGACGCTCGGCATTCCCCACTACGTGCTCGACTACGAGGAGCGCTTCCGCAAGGCGGTCATCGACCCCTTCGCCGACTCGTATGTCGCCGGCGAGACTCCGATCCCTTGCGTGTCCTGCAATCAGACGGTGAAGTTCGCCGACCTTTTGGCGACCGCCAAGGAGCTTGGCGCCGACGCGCTGGCCACCGGCCACTACATCCGCTCCGGCGCCAACGGCGCCAACGGCGCGCACCGCGCGCTCTACAGGCCGGTAGACGCCGACCGCGACCAGAGCTACTTCCTGTTCGCCACCACGCAGGCGCAGATCGACTATCTGCGCTTCCCGCTCGGCGGGCTTTCCAAGCCCGAGGTTCGCGCCATTGCCGAGGAGATGGGGCTGACAGTCGCCGCCAAGCAGGACAGCCAGGACATCTGCTTCGTGCCGCAGGGCAAATATTCCGACATCATCGCCAAGTTGAAGCCGGCTGCCGCCAACCCTGGCGACATCGTCCATATCGACGGCCGCGTACTCGGCCGCCATGAAGGCATCTTGCGCTACACGATCGGCCAGCGCCGCGGCATCGGCATCGCCTCGGGCGAGCCGCTCTATGTCGTGCATCTCGATGCCGACCGGGCGCGCGTCGTCGTCGGTCCGCGCGAGGCGCTGGAGACGCACAAGATCTATCTGCGCAACATGAACTGGCTGGGCGATGGGCCGCTGTCCGACGTTCCCGTCGGCGGCCTTGAGCTGTTCGCCAAGGTCCGCTCGACGCGCCCGCCACGCCCGGCCGTACTGCATCACCGCGACGGCGTCACCTCCGTGGAGCTGGTCGACGGCGAGTCCGGCATCGCGCCCGGCCAGGCCTGCGTGCTCTATTCCGACGACGGCAACGAGGCCCGCGTGTTCGGCGGCGGCTTCATCGAGCGCTCCGAGCGCGGCGCCGAGGCCGAGGCCATGCTGAGCCGGCTTGCCGCCCGCCCGGCACATATCCCCGCCGAATAAGGGCGGCTTTTTCTCTCAGAGACTGTTTCGAAACTCGCTCTGGCGAGTCATATGGTGGTGGTTTCGAGAACCGGAGCGCAGCGGACATTTGGGTCCGTGAGCACCGGAAGCGCAGAAAACGCCATCAGATGACCGCCGGAGTAGAGCTTCCAAACGGTCTCTCAGGAACTGGATTTGCTGTGGGTGATGGTGCCCGCCGTCAGGATGCGCAGAACCCTGATAGCTTCCTCGCCGCTGGTGCGCGGTTCGGCCCGCGTCTCGATGCACTGGATGAAATGCGCCAGCTCCCTGGTCAGCGGCATGCCTTCGCCGACCGCCACATAGGACGGCTCGTTGGCGGTGAAGGCCCACTGGCCGCTGTCCTGCCATACCGCGTGGCGGTAAACGGCAAGCTTGCGCTCCCATGGCTCGACATCATCGAAGACCGCCATCGCCTTGGTGCCGACCACGGTCAGCCGCCGCTCGCGATAGGGATTGAGCCGCGAGGCGAAGAGATGGCCGCGCAGGCCGTTGGGGAAGCGCATGTGCAGATGCGCGAAGTCGCTGAGATTGTCGAGGAGTGCGGCACCCTCGCCCCTGACCTCGATCGGCTCGGTGCCGGTGATCGCCAGGATCATCGACAGATCGTGCGGCGCCAGGTCCCACAGCGCGTCGTTCTCGGTATGGAACTTACCGAGCCCGAGGCGATGCGAGTGGATGTAGCGGACTTCACCGAGCTCGCCCTTGTCGATCAGCGCCTTCAGCGTCTCGAAAGCCGGGTGGAAGCGCAGCACATGGCCGACCATGAAGACGCGGCCATTGTCCTTCGCTGCCTGCACCGCGCGCTCGGCATCGTCAACCGTCAGCGCGATCGGCTTCTCCACCAGCACGTCCTTGCCGCCCTCGACGGCGCGCACCGCCATGTCGGCGTGGAACTGCGGCGGCAGCGCCATGACGATGGCGTCGATGTCGTCGCGAACGAACAACTGCTCCGGCTCGATCGCCAGGCAATCCTGCTCGCTGGCAAAGCCTTCCGCGCGGGCGCGATTGTCGTCCGAAACCGCGTGCAAGGCGCCCAGCCCCTTGAGGGTGCGGATGTGGTTGCTGCCCCAGTATCCGCAACCAAGGACTGCAATGCGCGGCTTCATTGTTTTCAAACTCTAAAAATCGTGGCCGAGACATAGCGACGTGCCGGGTCGAACTCAACCCCGCACCCCTTTTCGATTGCCTGCCCGGCAATGCTTTTCGATGGCGAGATTATGCCGGCACGCAGGCCGCTTCGAAGCTTGACAGGCTTGCCCTCCCAACCTTATATCCGCGCGACCTTGGTGAACGCCTCGACATGCCTTGCAATTTAAGGCGGATTTCGAGCCTTTCGCCGCCCTGGCGGGGTAGCTCAGTTGGTTAGAGCACGGGAATCATAATCCTGGGGTCGGGGGTTCAAGTCCCTCTCCCGCTACCACCCTCAAATTCCGAACAATTCTCTGGCTCGTTTGCAGGGTCGACAAAGCCCAGCATTTGCGCCGTTTGGGTCGAAAGCTGGGGAGTGCGAAGACCACGTTTTCCCCCAAACTGTTCTCCGAATGCCCATCATTCTCCGAAGCTGGGGAGTAGCCCCAAAAAATCCCTAGGTTTTGACGACAGCAATATCAATGCTTTAGCGCCGGCCATGCTGCGGGCAGTTTTGCGGTTCGCTCGCCTGCCAAACAAGACCACAACTATGCCATCGCTCCCTAGGTCCGGCTTGCGCCAGGACCGGACCTTGCCAATTATGTCATGTCCGCGCATGTCGCGTCTCGACCCTGCCGACTTCCTTAGGGCCTGAGCACGGGCAAATGCTGAACCCAAAGCGGTTTTCCGGATACGCATCGTAACTCCGTTGGCGCGGACGAAGGCAGCATGAACCATGTCCAGCCCTCGATTGCTCCAAACTCCGACCCTGCTATTGTGTGCGAGTTCGACTCCAGACAGGGCCGTTACCCATCAGAGGGGGTCACCCGAAATGACGGAGGAGGCAGTGCAGCGTCGTTTGACCGCCATCCTCGCTGCCGGTGTGGTCGGCTACAGCCGGCTCATGAGTTTCGATGTGGGCGGATGAGAGGTATCTGCTATGGCGCAAGCGTCCATCAAAGTCGGCATGATCGCGGAAGAGACAGGAGCACTTTCGTTCATGGGCCGCGCCAACGCCAACGTGGCAAGGATGGTGGTTGACGAGATCAACACCGACGGCGGACTGCTGGGGCGGAAGATCGAGCTCTATCTCGAGGACGGCGCAACGACCGACACTGTCGCGGAGGCCAAGGCGGCCAAGCTTGTGGCGCAGGACAAGGTGGATGTGATCTTCGGCGGCATCTACAGCTCCACGCGGCAGGCCATCAAAGGCCCAGCCGTCGTGAAGGGCAGGACGCTTTACATCTACCCCGAGCAATACGAAGGCCAGGAATGCGACCCACTGATTTTCTGCACCGGCCCAGTGCCGGCGCAGCAGCTCGACCCGCTCATTCCCTGGCTGATGCGCAAGACCGGGGCCAAGACATTCTACCTCCCGTCCGCAGACTACATCTGGCCGCACGTGATGAACGAGAGGGTCCGCCAGCTCGTCAACGCCGAAGGTGGCAGCATCGTCGGCGAGGAATACTATCCGCTCGATCACATGGAATACGGCGAAACGGTTGAGAGGATCATGTCCAGCGGAGCGGAGGTGGTGTTCAATACCATCGTTCCGCCTGGGGTCGTGCCATTTTTCGCGCAACTCCATGACGCTGGCTTCCAGAACCGCGGCGGGCGGCTAATCTGCACGTATTTCGACGAGAATCTGCTCGGCCTGCTGCCGCCGCCGCATGTGGAAGGCCTCTACGGCTGCCTCGACTACTACCAGAACGTCAGCGATCCCTTCAGCAAGACGCTGCTTCGCGCGTACGACGAGCGCTATCGCGGCAACGAGCAATTCACGGGCGGCAGCGCTTGCTCGGGCCTCTACAGAGGGATGAAGCTTTGGGCGGCGGCCGTGAACGAGGCCAACTCGCTCCGCCAGGAGGACGTCATCGCAGCCCTCGATCACGCAAGGATCGTCGAAGGGCCGGGCGGTCCCGCAGAAATGGTTCCTGGCCAGCACCACGTCCGTATGAACATGTATATCGCCCAGGCGCAGAACGGCCGTTTCGAGATCGTCGAGAGCCTGGGGGCCATCGACCCGGACGAGGCGATGGTACCGTCCGCCGCGGATTTCGGCCGGGGGCCGATAGCGTAGTCAGTCCGTCAGGTAGGGTGCATGAGATGAGTGTCCTGTCTCCGGTGAACGATAGTGTCCTGAGCGAGCGCCTCGGCGCACTCCGATCGGCAAGAGACTGGGTACCAAACGTTCTACCGGAGCTCGAACGCTTCATCCGCACTGCCGATGATTATGATCTCTTTCGCGTCAACCCAATCCAATACGGCAGCGCTGTCGACCTTTCCGAGGCGGACGCAATAGAGTTGTTCGTGCATGCCGCCAAGGTGGGCCTGTTCGAGATGGACTGGCTCCTCATCTGCGCATATTGCCCACAAGTCGCCGGGAGCTTTCGCGAACTTGACCAGGTCCATCCGCGCTTTCAGTGCGCGTTTTGCAACGCGATCAACGATGTCGCGCTGGACGACTACATTCAGGTCACCTTTACGATCTCGAGCGGCGTGCGGGACATCAGGTTCCGGCATCCCGAAGTGCTGTCTGTCGAGGATTTTTACCTCCGCTACAACTTTTCCAAGGGCTTCATCGCGCCGCATGGGATGACGCACCAGCAATTGGTCGCCGCGCTCTCGCGGGGTTTCGCCGATATAGAGCCCCACGAGGACCGAAGCTTCGACTTCGACGTCACAGCAGGCCGTTTCGAGGTACTGGATCTGAGCCACAAACTCCTTCTGGTCTTCTTCGCAGACGGGGAGCCGGCGGATCCGCAACGGACAACGGTCCAGCTCGAGTCGGGCCGCTTCCTCCTGCCTGACCGGCCCACAGCACCAAGAGACATGATTCTCGGTGACGGAAGATTCTCGTTTCGGCAGACAGCCGATCTCAGTCCAGGTAAGCACACAATCCAGATCGAGAACCGGACCGATGATCGCGGTCGCTTCTGGTTCGTCCAGTATCCCTTCGGTTTCGAGCCTCATCTGGTCGAGTATGAACCGCTTCTCACCGGCAAGCGGTTGCTGCTCACCCCAAGCTTCAGTGAACTCTACAAGGCGCAGCTTGTGGACGAAGGCGAGAGCCTTCAAGTCTCCGACGTGACTTTTCTTTTCACCGATCTAAAGCAGTCGACTCCCTTGTATGAAGCCGCGGGCGACGTGAACGCATATTTCCTTGTTCGCCAGCACTTCGAGATACTGAACAAAATCATTCGGGAACGATCCGGCACCATCGTCAAGACGATCGGCGACGCGGTCATGGCCGGTTTCGAGCGCCCCCAGGACGCCGTCCGCGCCTCCATCGAGATGATCGAAGAACTGTCGCAATTCAACCGGACCGCTTCGCGTCCACTCGGCCTCAAGGTTGGTGTCCACAGGGGGCGGGCGATTGCAGTGACGCTAAACGACCGCATCGACTATTTCGGACACGACGTGAATATCGCGGCACGAGTGCAAGGCCTAGCCGACGTGAACGAAGTTTGCATCAGTGCAGCGGTGATGGAGGTGCCGGGCGTCGCTGACATCGTCCAATCACGTCCGGTGTCGCGCAACTACGAGAACCTCAGGGGCATCGGCCAAAAGATGGAAGTCCATCGCATAGCGATCATGCCGACGCAGACATGACCGCGATGCTAAGGTGGAGGATGGAGCTTCCCCCAGATTGCTGAGGGCAGTTTTGCGGTTCGCTCGCCTGTCAAAAAAGACCACAACTAAGCCATCGCTCGCAAGGTCCGGCTTGCGCCAACTACGGACATCGCCAAGCCACCACTCGGACGTCGCGTTTTGGGCCGGAAGCAGATCGGCAGCTTTCGAGCATCCAGTCGGCAAAAGCAGCCATTCGGCTCCCGGACCCCATCTCGGTCGTTCATGGCAGGAAGTGACGGCTCTGAAAGCAGACCTTGCAGGTGGCCGTCGTCATGGATCATAGCTCGTGCTGTGAGCAACGGCCGGATCAACGAGCGCGCCTACGAGCCTTCGATGGCGGAACTCAGCCTCACCTGGTTCCACCGGCTCATCGCAATCTACTGCCTGCTCTTCGGCGTGCTCTGTCTGATCGGCCTCCATGACAGGCCGCTGTGGCGCTTTGACAACGCGCGCGAGAAACGTAAACCTCAACGTGGCCGTTGGAGGGATAACCCAAATGAAATCTTTCCTGATCTCCCTTCTCATCTCGACCTCGTTTGCCACTGGGGTGCATGCCGATACTGATATGGGCAGGATTAAGTTCACAGTCGCTATGCTGGCTGACGTGCCAATTCTAGGCGACACGTGCAGCGTGCCGGCCGAAAAGAAGGCGGCGGCTAGCGCGATGCTAGACGGCATTATCGAAGTACATCCCGACTTCGCATATATTATTGACGAGGTCCGAGCAGAGCGATTAGCAAGACCTCTTACGCAAAAACAGGAAACAACCTATTGCCCGGTTTTGATACGTTTCTTAGACTCAGTTTTGCATTAGCTTCGCCGCGCGCACGACTCCAACTCAAGGCGCGGTTGAAGGGGGCCTTTGCGCGACGGCGTGGGCCTTTCCTTTGCCCGGTGATAGAACCGCGATCACTCGGACCTAGGACATCACCGGTAGTGTCCGCTTTAGGCAGTGGCACAGCTAACTTTATTGACCGACACGAGGCGCGTTGCTGCCGTCGCGATTGAGGTCTAGCGTTCGAATCCCTTCTGGCGTCGAGCTGCGCTGGAACCGTCTCCTTTAAGCATTGATCTGTGCACCGGAGCGTTACCCATTCGCAAAATCGCGGGCCGCCTGAATGAATGCTGTAAAGGCAGCTGGCGGATTCTTCCTGCCAGGGTAATAGAGCGCGAGTGGGGCCAGAGAGGGCGTCCAGTCCTCGAGAACGCGCACCAGTCGCCCCGCGGCAATGTCATCGCGCACATCTGCTTCCATGACGTATCCGAGCCCGACTCCATTCTGAGCGGCTATCCTGACAAGGCTTGATTCATCGAGGGTCATCGAGCCTTGCACATCGATCTGAACAGCGTTCCCGTCCTTCTCGAATTTCCACCGAAACAAGGCGTTGTTGGGGAGACGCGCACGGATGCAGCGAAACCGGTATAGGTCGGCTGGTACGGTGGGCCTGCCATAAGTGCGCAGGAAGTCGGGTGATGCCACGACGGCATTGCTGCGTTTCAGGCCGAGTGGCACGGCAATCATGTCAGTCGGCACCAGATCGGCCGGCCTCAGGCCCAAGTCGAAGCCTGCCGCAACGATGTCGACGATCCGTCCCTCCGTGACCAGATCGATATGCACCTGAGGATAGCGCCGCATGAACGACAGGATGAGCGGTTCGATTACCTCTCGGGCCGCTGTTGCAAAGGCATTGATGCGCAATGTGCCTGTCGGAGTTTCCTGAAGAGATTGGACCGTAAGCATTGCATCGTGGATGTCCGACATCGCCGGCCCAACGCGCTCGACAAATGTCTTTCCCGCGTCTGTTAGCGAGACGCTTCGCGTTGTGCGGTTGAACAGACGAACGGCTAGGCGCTGCTCAAGCTTTGCGATGGCATTGCTGAGTGCCGTCGTCGACATGCCAAGCTCGAGCGCGGCCGCCCGAAACGAGCTAAGGCGGGCGATGCTGAGAACGGCGTCCAGATCGACCAGTAGAGATCGAGTCATTGTCCCTCTTTTCGTAATTCCTCATCCTGATTTGTCCCAGTTATTAAGTCAATCGTCCAGCCTTAGATTGTCCTGGTCGACCTTCAGAGGGTCGCGGCCCACGGCCGGCACAGGCTGGAAACATGATTGGAAGACCAGGATGACGATCAAACTACCCAAAGGCATCGAAGGCTATTTCGACGCCGACCGAGATGGCAGGCCCGATGCTGTCGCAGCCGCCTTTACCGAAAACGGCAGCGTGAAGGATAAGGGCAAGACCCATAAGGGTCGTGATGCCATTCGCAAGTGGATGGCTGATGAAAGCAAGCAATACAGCTACACGGTCGAGCCCTTCTTGATCGCCACTGAGAACGGGAAGACCGAGGTGACGGCCCATGCCGTCGGCACCTTCCCCGGAAGCCCGATTGATCTGCGATTCCTCTTCGTCCTGGTGGGTGACAAGGTCGCAGAACTGGAGATTACGGTATGACACCCTTCCTCACGCTGCAGGGGCGTCGGGCCCTGATCACCGGCGGTACTTCGGGCGCCGGCGCCGCAACCGTGGCGCTCTTCCAGGAGCTTGGCGCCCGGGTGCTCACCACCGCTCGCACCAAGCCGGCGAACTTCTCCGGTGCGGCATTTGTCGAAGCCGACCTGACCACCAAGGCGGGGGTCCAAACCGTCGTCGACGCGGTGCATCGTGATCTTGGTGGGCTCGATATCCTCGTGAACGTGCTAGGCGGCTCTTCCGCCCCTTCAGGCGGCTTTGCTGCGCTCACGGATGAGGAGTGGGACAGGGAGTTCAATCTCAACTTCTTTCCGGCGGTCCGGCTTGATCATGCTCTCATCCCCGGCATGGTCGCTCAGGGGAGAGGCGTCGTTATCCACGTGACCTCGATCCAGAGAAATCTTCCGTTACCCGAGGCGACAACCGGCTATGCCTCGGCCAAGGCAGCCCTCAACACGTACAGCAAGAGCATCTCCAAGGAGGTTTCTCCGAAGGGCGTGCGGGTGGTGCGGGTTTCTCCCGGCTGGATTGCCGATCCGGGGGCCAACGGTCTGGCCCTGCGCATAGCCGAGGAAGCCGGCATTGACTACGACGCCGCAGTGCAGGTGATCATGAACTCGCTCGGCGGCATACCGCTGGGACGACCGGCGAAGCCGGAGGAGGTCGCCGACCTGATCGCGTTCCTTGCATCCGATCGAGCAGCGTCCATTACCGGGACAGAGCATGTGATCGACGGTGGGACTGTTCCGACCGCTTGAGCAAAAGACGGTGTGCCGGCTCATCGCGACCTTCATGTGCTGGGAGGGATCGGCAAGGCCTAGCTAGATAATGCCCGTGGCCGCTGCGGTTGGGATAAACTGCCGCGGCTCCGTTCACCGATAGAACCCGACCCCGACATATCGGCTCACGAAGGCGCAGCCCAGCTGCCCAGTTTCGCGTAGATATCATCACGCAATTGCCTGACCTGATGATTGAGCGAACCGAGTTGATATGGCGTGTGGCCGGAGCTGTCCAGAAGCGCATCGCCCAAACAGCCCGCCCGCGACCGGAGCGCGCGGCCCTGATCGGTCAAACCGATGACCACCTGCCGCTCATTGTCGGGATTGCGAGTCCGCCGCAGCAGCCCTGCGCTTTCCAGACGCTTGAGCAGGGGCGTCAGGGTACTCGATTCAAGGGCGAGTTTCTCGCCGATATGGCCAACCGTCTGCTCGTCCTCCTGCCACAGCACGTTCAGCACGAGGTATTGCGGATAGGTCAGGCCGAGTTGATCCAGCCAGGGCTTGTACAGCCGCTGGATGGCCATGCCCGCCGAGTAGATGGCGTAGCAGACCTGATGGTCGAGGGGCACGGGATCGTTCGATTTCTGTTTGGCCATGAGGGTCTCCTTCCGCTTGGCTTATAGCTAATGTTTTCGTGGAAAGATATATCGCGATAACAATTATGATTGACATTCATCGAGGAGACAGCTAGAAGGCAATTATCGCGATAATTAATATCGCGACAACAAAAGGAGAGAGACAGTGAAAGCCAGCACCATCATCGCCACCACCGCAGCGATCGGCATCGCAACCGTTGCCCACTCCGCTGAAAAGATTCCTGACACCCAGGTCGTCAGGAACGTTGTCCTCGTCCACGGCGCGTTTGCCGATGGCTCCGGATGGCGCGGCGTCTATGACAATCTCACTCAGCGTGGCTACAAGGTCACCATCGTGCAGAATCCGCTGACCTCACTGGCCGACGATGTCGCCGCCACGAAACGAGCAATTGAACGTCAGGACGGCCCCACCATTCTCGTCGGTCATTCCTGGGGTGGCGTCATGATCACCGAAGCGGGCATCGATCCCAAGGTCACCGGCCTCGTCTATGTCTCCGCACTGTCGCCCGATGCCGGCGAAACGACCGCGCAGCAATATGAGGGCTATACGACGCCGCCAGAGTTCGTGATCGAACCGACGGCTGATGGTTTCGGCATCCTAAAGGCTGGCACATTCAAGGCGGGCTTTGCAGCCGATACGACCGACGAAGACGCTGCCTTCCTGGAGAACTCCCAGGTGCCGATCAACCTGTCGTCGTTCGGCATCAAGCTCAAGAATGCCGCATGGCACACCACGCCGAGCTGGGCGGTCATCGCTCGTCAGGACAAGGCTTTCGATCAGCGCATGCTGCAGGACATGGCCAAGCGCATTGGCGCAAAGGTGACTGAGGTCGACGCCAGCCATGCGCTGTTCTTCACGCAGCCGGCCGTGATCGCTGATGTCATCGATGAGGCCGCGAAGAGCACGACGCAAGCCGCCCAGTGAAACCGGGCGCAAACAATGGGCAGACGGCGAAAAACCGTCTGCTAGCTCGCTAGGATCTGTCCCCTGTATCCGATACCTCACGCATCATCGCGCGGGGCGCCGTCGGACCAGTCAGCACAATTCGCCAGTTATGCAATCCGCCACTGGACCTTACAATTACCGACGTCTGCTTTCGGGATGCGCAGCTTCGGCCGATGTGACCGGTTTGAGGCGCAAAGCAGTCATGCGCGCCTTCACCTGCGAAAGCCTGCTTGGGTTAAAACCAGACCTTCACAAGCAGCAGCCATCGCGCCGTTGGCGCTCCCACTCAACGGGAAACCCGCGCACCAGCGGCTGCAATTGCATCGTCGGAGGCTGTCGCCCGTCGAGGATTGCCTCGACCACATCCGGCGCCAAGAGCGTTAGTCGAAGCATGTGGGACACGAACGACCGGTCGAGTTTCTCAGCCGCAGCGAGTTCGCTGATCGTCGCGTGTTGCCCTGATTCCAGCTCATGCTGCCAGTGGAATGCCTGGACAAGGGCTCTCAGTAGCGTGTTGTCGATGCGCGGTCGCGACGGGCCCCAAGGCTCTGCTCCAGCCGGGGACACGACAAGTTTGCGACCGCCACGCTTGCGGATCGCCATCGGGATGGAGACCGTTAGCAAACTGCCGTCGCGGCTGATCTCGCGGTTGTTCATCAGGCGGCCCTATCCAGGTTTGGTCGTTCCCGAAGCTCCGCTATGACACTGGCGATGCCTTCGGTCCGAAGGCGGATGGAGATGCCGTCTACATCGACGTCGATGCGCTCGACCAATAGCTGGATAATGCGCGCCTGCTCGGCGGGAAAGAGTTCTCCCCAAAGACTATCGAACTGAACCAGTGCGTCGCGCACCTCGGTCTCGCTGATCTCGTCGCCGTGCTCGCGCGCGACCGCCCAGGTCTTCACAATCATCTCTGGCGAGCGCAGCAGGATGCGGACCTGATCGATGACTGCGGCCTCGATCTCGCCGGCAGGCAGGCGCCGTACCGAGCAGGTTTCCGGCCCGAGCTTCTGCACGCTGGTAGTGACGTAGTAACGGTAGAGCCGCCCCTTCTTCCTGGTATGGGCAGGGGTCATGGCGTAGCCGTTGGGTGCGAAGATCAGTCCCCTGAGCAATGCCGGGTTCTGCCGGCGACAATGCCCTGCCCGCTTTCGCGGGTCCTCGGCAATGATCGAGCGCACCTTGTCCCACAGATCCCGGCTGATTATTGCCTGGTGTTCGCCGGGATAGGCAGTGCCCTTGTGGACGGCCTCACCGACGTACACCCGGTTGCTAAGCAGCTTGTAGAGATATCCCTTATCAATGGGTCTCCCGCCGCGGCTGGTGATGCCCTCGGCGTTGAGGGTTCGTGAAAGAGTCGTCGCCGAACCGACAGAGAGAAACCGCTCGAAGATCATGCGGACGGTTGCGGCCTCGTCATCCTGGATAATCAGCTTGCGGTTTTCTACGCGGTAGCCCAGCGGGACGTTCCCTCCCATCCACATGCCCTTGCGGCGAGACGCAGCGAATTTGTCGCGAATGCGCTCGCCAATTACCTCCCGCTCGAACTGAGCGAATGAGAGCAGGATGTTGAGTGTGAGCCGTCCCATCGAGGTCGTTGTGTTGAACGACTGTGTGATCGACACGAACGTGACGTCATTTGCCTCGAAGACCTCGACCAGTTTCGAGAAATCGGACAGCGAACGCGAGAGCCGATCGATCTTGTAGACGACGACCACGTCGATCAAACCGGACTCGATATCCTTCAACAGGCGCCTTAGCGCCGGCCGCTCAAGCGTTCCACCGGAGATGCCACCGTCGTCATAGCGGTCAGGCACGAGAACCCATCCCTCGGCCCGCTGGCTGGCCACGTACGCCTCGCAGGCCTCCCTCTGGGCGTCGAGGGAGTTGAATTCCATACCGAGGCCCTCTTCCGAGGACTTGCGCGTGTAAACCGCGCAGCGGAGTTTTCTGATGATTTGCTTCTGCGGAGTGACTGCCATCGTCGTCACCCGTTGCCCTTCTGGGTTCGCAAGCCGAAGAACAGCCAGCCATTCCAGCGCGTGCCCGTGATTGTGCGCGCAATCGCAGAGAGCGATTTGTAGGGGCGACCCTGATATTCGAAGCCGCCGGTCAGCACCGTGGCGATGTGCTGCTCACCCTGCCATTCACGCAGCAGCCGCGTGCCCGTAACCGGCATGTTGTCTTTTCTGGTGCCAGAGCGCCGAGGCTCCAACTGCTCGGCCAATTCCGCGAGCCGTTTCACGGTCTCGGGCTTCAATCCGCCGTAGGCCAGTTCCTGGATGCGATAGGCTAGGCGGCTCTCGAGGAACTTCCTGTTGTAGGGGGGCGGCTCCGAGGCGAAGAGGTCGCGCCATCTGGCCTTCAGGGCAACGATGTCGGTCGTCTTCAGCTCAGCAAGGCGGGCCAGCACATTGTCGGTCATTGGCGCTTCTCCGTCGATGAAGTTTCGACGGCACCACCGCTCTGGTTGGGAACGAAGTCGACAAAACTATTCTCCAACTCCGCAGATAGTCCGCTTGACTGTCGCGCACGAAGACCCATCAGGCCGGCCGCCAAGATTCTTGCAACTTCGGCGAGACGCTCAGCGGCCTTCAACCGATCGGGAGAGAGTGGGTTCATACCCTCCGTCCCGAGGTGACTGCGGCTTTCAGCCTGAGACCTTGGATTGCACGTCTCTGTGCTGTTCGGCCGGCCGGATAACCACGGGCCTGTAATTCCTGAACGAATGCACGTTGCGATCCCGCCTCCTCCGCCCGGTCGCGTGCCCAACTGGCCCAGAGGCGAAACAATTCGGTGCTTCCGATCGAGGATGCAGGGTCGATTTCGCAACAGTTGGCGATGAACCCTCCGACGAGGTCCTGGTTGTCCAGATAGAGGTCCGACAGCTTTCTCACCGGCGCAGGTGGACTGAGGCCGACCAGTTGCCAGGACAAGCAGCCTTGCACCGCCCAGGCTAGAATCCCATTCCTCTCGGCCAGGAGGCGCTCTGTCAGCGACGAGTCGCGTTCGGCAGCCGGTACTGTTTTCCGGAAGGGAATTATCTGGAGGCGCCGCCGGACCGCCTCGTCTACGCCATCGAGGGCAGGCATCTGGTTGCCGGTTATCATCAGTTTGAACTGCGGCGTGAAGGTGAAGAAGTCCTGCCGCATCAGCCGGGCTGCCACCTGATCGCCCCCCGTCAGCGACTTCATGCGGCTTTCAGCGAAACGGGCTCGCCGTTCGACTTCCGGCACGAGAACAAGCCTGACGCCCTTAAGCCCGGCCAGCTCGGTCGGATGCCGAGCAACGTTCGTGGCGGTAAGAAGGTCCGACGCCGCTGCTGCCGCGTAGTCGCCGAGAATGGTGCGCAGGACGTTGGTGAAGACGGATTTGCCGTTGCCGCCCGAACCCATCAGGAAGAACATGGCGTGCTCGCGCGTGGAACCGGTAAGGCAGTAGCCGGCAACTCTCTGCAAGTAACTCTGCAGATCGGCGTCCCCCGCGCAGATGCTCTCCAGGAATTTCTGCCACCGCGGCGCGGTCCCCTCGACCCAAGCCGCCGCCATCCTGGTCATGGAAAGGTCGGGGTCGTGCGCGCTGATTTCGCCGGTCGCGAGATCGGCGACTCCGCAGGGCGTGTTCAGCAGCCATGGGTTTGCGTCCCATCCTTCATCATCGAATGCGAGGCGAGCGTCGGATCGGGCGAGTACCTCCACGGCCATTACCTTGGCTGCGGACGCAAGGCGAAGCGCGGCGGCGCGATCATCTGTCGCCATTGCCGTGCTTCGGCAAATACGCCGGATTGACTCCCGGATTGTGGAACGATCAGAACGCCAGCGCGCTCCGTCCCAGATCATCCAGTTCCCCGTGGCAATTGACAGCCGCACATAGCTCTCGTTGGTTTCGGCGAACTCGAGAGCCAATGCGTCGTCGCTCAGCGATGGAGAACCGCGCGAGAGAGAAGCCACCTTCTTTCGACCAGCCATCAGTCTTTGCTCCGTCCGGACGAGAGCGGTGTCAAAGGATCAACGCGGGAGGCCTGTTCGTATTCGAGCACGTCGTTGAGAACGTAGGCTATCCTCCCACCCAGGCGGAGGTAGGCTGCTCCGGTTCCGTTCTGCCGCCAGCGTTGCAGGGTTCGCCTGCTGACTCGCCAGCGTGCCGCGAGAGCGGCTTCGTTCAGGTGTTGCTGCACGCCTTGCTCCGCCTTCCATTGCCTTTCCTGCGCAGAGCCTGCCGCCAAATGTCAGAAATGCAAAAACCGGCCATGAGTGGCCGATTTGTTTGCGATCGGTTTACCTAAGCTGCTGAAATTTGGGGAAGAACGACACGTTTGCGGTCACGCTAGGCGTTCCGTTCTACCTTGGGCCGATGGCACACCGCCAAAGACCACCGTGGCTATTTGGCCTCGAAGATGATGACCTTGCCGAAGGCGATTTCGACTATGATTCACGGCCGTCCTGGGAAAAGCTCGATCCGAAGGCGGGATTGCCGACATGGGAGGCTCTTTTCCATTTCGTGGACCGCAGCCAGGCAGCAGAGCTTTTCGAGCTTGATCTCGGTGGTTATGGGGATTTGAGCAACCTCGACCCGCTTTCATGGCCTGACGAACGCCGTGAGTTCGAGAGTCTACACGGTCGCCACCGGCTTCGCCTTATCAATCTGGGGGGAGCGCTTTGGGGAAAGTTGCTGCGGGGGAAGCTCGTGGCATATGGCTTCAGCAACCAGGCGCCGCTTGATGCTCCGCGCCGCCCCATAGCTAAAGAGCGTTGGCGCGACCTTCAACTCGACGTCAAGGAGTCCACTGCTTCCGGTCCGGGAATCGAAGTAACGCAAATCCTCATACGCGAGCCTGGCGCGGCTGAGCCTCGAAGCCTTGAACTCACACGCAAACGGTATTCCCCGGCAGCACTTCGCACGTGGTACATCGAACGGATTTCTGATTGCGACCAGACAGGCAGACGGCCTTCCAGGGAGGACGACTACAAGGAGGCCAAGGTCAAATTCGATGGCGCCGTGCCGAAACGTGCTGTCGAAAGCCTGCGACGGGAACTGGCCCCGGAAAGTTGGACACGGAAGGGTCGCAGGGCCTCCAAGTAAGCATGGCATCGGAAGTGCGCCGATGGCGAGCCGCCGAGCCGCGAGCCACCAAGAAAGGCGAGCGGCACCGGCGGCGAGGGTGTGGCGATGACGCAAGTGACGCTTATGACGCGCCTCCCTTACTATGAACTGGAGGCTAACTAACCCCTTTCTGGCTCAGAGTTGGGAACAAGCGTCAGTCCCGTCACTGAAGCTTCGATTCCCTTCCCCTTGCGTCGCGGTTCCGCCGCTGTCGTCTCCTGCTCAATGCTGCGCAGTCGTGGCGATAAATGTCATCGTTTCAATGATATAGCCGATCTTGTACAATCCCTTGCGGGCAAATGGACGTCGTCGCGGGATGGCAGGGGCTCATCAGATGCGTCGGGACGTGATTGATGACGAAGGACATTCCTCCTCTGCCCGTTCGCCGCAGCTGCGCTCTGCTCGCCAGCCATCGTCCAAAATGGGTGGCGAGCTTCGGATGGACGCCAATCGTTTGGCAGTGGAATACCGTTCTGCCGAAGCTCTGATCCCTTACGCGAGGAACGCCCGCACGCATAGCGATGCGCAGACAGCGCAGATCGCGGCGTCGATCCGCGAGTTCGGCTGGACGAACCCGATCCTGGTTGATGGCGACAACGGCATCATTGCCGGGCACGGGCGACTGCTGGCGGCGCGCAAGCTCGGCATGGTTACTGTGCCGGTCATCGAGCTTGCCGGCCTAACGGACGCTCAGAAACGCGCGCTGGTGATCGCCGACAACAAGCTGGCGCTGAACGCCGGCTGGGACGACCAACTGCTCGGACTTGAGCTGGGCGAGTTGGAGAGCCTCGGCTTCGATCTGTCGCTGGCCGGCTTCAGCGAACTGGAGGTCTTGGCGCTGACCAGCCGCGGCACACCGGGGCTCACCGATCCCGACAACATCCCTGATCTGCCCGAGAAACCTGCCAGCATGATCGGCGATGTCTGGTTGCTCGGCAATCACCGGCTGATCTGTGGCGACAGCACCAATGCCAATGACGTCGAGCGGGTCCTCGCCGGGGTCAAGCCCCACTTGCTGGTGACAGATCCGCCCTACGGCGTCGGCTATGATCCGGCCTGGCGCGAGCGGTTAGGTGCCGGAGCCAACCTGGCCAAGGGAACGGTGTTGAACGACGACCGTGCCGATTGGCGTGAGGCCTGGGCGCTGTTTCCGGGAGACGTTGCCTATGTCTGGCACGGCGCTCTTCATGCTGCCACGGTGGCCGCAAGCCTAGAAGCCAGCGGCTTTGCCGTTCGTTCCCAGATCATCTGGGACAAGACCCGGCTCGTCATCGGCCGCGGCGACTATCACTGGCAGCACGAACCGGCCTGGTACGCCGTCAGGAAGGGCAAGAAGGGCCACTGGGCGGGCGATCGCAAGCAGACCACCGTCTGGGCCATCCCGCACAAGAAATCGCCCACGGGGCACGGCACCGAGAAGCCCGTCGAATGCATGCGCCGCCCGATTGAGAACAACTCCTCGCCTGGTCATGCCATCTACGAGCCGTTCTGCGGATCCGGCACCACGATCATTGCCGCCGAGATGACCGGCCGTTGCTGCCATGCCGTCGAGCTCAACCCCGCCTATGTCGATCTGGCCATCACCCGCTGGCAGGACTTCACTGGCGAGAGGGCAATTCTGGTAGGCAGTGGCCAGAGCTTCGCCGACCTTCCAGCCCAACGGTTGGCCAGTAGGCAATGACACGGACCAGGGCACCCCGGGGGGGGGGCGGTCAAATATCCACATCCTTTTTGGAATGCGACCGGTGCCCCCCCCTTTCTTTGAATAACCGCGAAATTGGCAGGGGGGTCGCCGCGGTATGGCTCGAACTGAGATGGCTAAATACCGGGCTTTCCACCTCTCGAAGGCATGATCGCAGCCTCGAAACGGTAGACAAACTCCAGAGCCCACCACGTCATTGCGACGGACTGAAAGAGCAACACAATGCGTGGACGCAAGCCAACTCCGACAGCACTCAAGATCGTCATGGGCAACCCCGGGAAGCGACCGCTCAACAAGCTCGAGCCGAAGCCGGTCACCGCAATGCCAACCTGCCCTGCGCATCTGATGCCGACGGCGAAGGCAGAGTGGAAACGGCTCGCCCGCTACCTCCACCGTCTTGGTGTGATCAGTGAATTGGATCGTGCTGCTCTTGCCGCTTACTGCCAGGCCTATGGCCGCTGGGTGGAAGCCGAGAAGAAGCTGAAGGAGACCCCTACCCTGCTTCGAACCCCAGCCGGTTACGTGCAGCCCTCCCCCTGGCTGGCGATCTCGAACAAGAATGTCGAACTGATGCACAAGTTCATGAGCGAGCTTGGACTTTCGCCCGTGTCACGAAGCCGGGTCTCGACCACCCGCGATATGGGTCCGAAGCCTTGGGAGTTTACCGGCAACGAGGAAGACGACGAATTCTTTTCATGAGACAACCCGTGATACGGCTTCGCGCCTTGAATCGCAGAAGCTTCGCGAACGCAATGAAGCCCTCGACTGCGGCGTCTATGCCCGCGCCGCCGCTTGGATCATCGGTGCCGACCGTTGGCCGGAATCAACCTGGCGGGACCTCGAGGCGCAGTTCGGCAAGAACGTCGCTGCCCTGAGGCTGACAGCGACTGCCGCAGCCACGGCGCCACCGTTGGCCTCAGCTTCGAACAATCAAAACACGCGTCCTCAAAAGCGGCAGCCCTGGCTGAGGACTAGGCGTATTCGCCTGGGCCGCTGGCTGGAGTAACGAAGCGCTTGCCGAGACAACGCGCCATCCGAAATAAATCAGGCTAGCAGACGCAACAACTTTGTCGCCGGCTCGCCGGTTATTCACCCTGTTCCAAGTTACGCTGTATCCAGCGGTAAATTTTGCTGCAAACGCCAGCGTCACATGTCAAGATGGGTTGGGTAAAGGGTGGGGATTTGCATATGTACACGGCAATGAGCCAGAAACTGGCGAGCTATGGCCAGTGGACGTATCGCGGTGCGTGGGCACTTGAAATCGTTGCGGCGATCATCGGTCTAGCAACCGGCGTCGCCCTGAGTTACCGCGGCTTTGTTGCCAATGAGGCGGCGGACTCAATGGACCTTGTCCTTGCAAGTGCCCCGTTCTTTATGATCGCGATTGCTGAGCTGACGAAAATCCCAATCGCCACGCTTCTGTTCGGCGCCTCATGGTTTTGGAAACCTGTTATCCTAGCGTTTCTGCTCGTATTGGCCGGCATCACTTTTGAGACAGTCCTTCTCGGATTGGAGCGTGCCAGCACAATGCGCGAGGTGCAGTATGCCAACTTCGCCAACCGAGCCAAAGGACTCCAGCAAGAGAGCGAAAATCTCAAGGCGGCTGCCGAAAGCTTGCGAAACACTGACGGCGAGGCAAAGGCCCGAAGCGATCTGGAGCAGCTCAGTGGATTGGCTGACACCGAGCGCGACAAATTGCGTGCACGGATAACAGAGGTTGACGAAGAGCTGCAGGCCGCAACCACCCTTTCACCAGCAGCGGCGCGAGCCAAGGAGCACCTCGAGGAGAAACAAGCAGCGCTGAGCGCGCTCGTAGAACGGCGCGATCGAGAGATCAAGGACGCCGTGGAGCAGTTCGAGCGACAGCGGGATAGCTACGTTGATCGCATAAAGAGTGCACGCGAAACAGGCGACCTTGCATCGGTGCAGCGCAACGAAGAAGGGCTGAACAAGCTGACTAACCCGCGGCTCAAAAAGGAGGCCGAGTTCGCGCCGAAATTGGCCGAATTGGAGCCCGCAGTCGCCGCGGCCCGCGCTGAATATGAGACGCTGCGAAAAGATAGTCCTCCAATGACCCTCCAAGACAAACAGCGCCTTGAGGCTAGGCGCAACGATCTGGAGAAACTCTACGACGGCACCACTGCCGATTGGGATCGTAAGCTTAACGAGGCTCGTACTGCTCTAGCGGCCGCTCAGGAAGCCGCAACTCGCAAGTCAGAGGCGCTCGCCACCAACCAGCAGCGGCAAGAGGCCATCGCAACGGAACTGAACCGCCTGGAAACAGAGCGCCTCCCGGTCGCTCGCAACGATCAGATCCGTAGGCTGGCAGCTCGCTGGTATGGGGTGAAGCCAGAAGACGTTACAGAACCTCAAGCCGGCACGGTATCGACGATCTGGTTCGCCTCACTTGCATTCATCGCCGCATTAGCGGGGCCGATCACAGCGATGGTCGCGCTGGCCTTGCAGCGCATCGGCGCACAGGCGGACGTTCAGCGCGAAAGCAAACTCTCGCGATTGCTACGTCGAATGCTGCTACGCTGGCGGTGGCGCCGTGTCCGGAAGGTAACCGTGCAGGTGCCGGTTGACAGAGAGGTCGAAAGGCGCGTCGAGGTTCCTGTCGAAGTCGAGAAGGTCGTCAAAGAGATCCTCTATGTTCCTGTCCTTACTGACGACCCGGAAGCGCTACGCCGGGCGTTGGATCGGGAACTGCCTCCGGAAGTGGTCGATCTGGTGAAGGTTTCAGCAAAAGGCCAATACGACCGAATAGGGAAAGCCCTCGAAGGTGAACTGCAATTAGATTTTGACGAGCCGACAACGGGTGCGAAACGGGGTAGTAGACGTGCTCGTACGACATAACACCAAGCTTCTCGAACAAGCGATCGATCTGCAGATCAAACGGTCGGCTATTCCAACTCTGCAGGCAGAAGCAGCTGCGCACGACAAGATCGCTCGTGCCAATGCATTTCGGCGAATGGCTAGCGGCGCTGCCATCGCCATGGCCGCTATTGGGATCGGTGTGGGTGTATGGCTGGTCTTTGATCGCGACCCAACGGTGATCCAACCGGAGCCGCCGGTCGCCCAAAACAAACCGTCAAATCCGAACGAGAACCAGCTAAAAGAGACGAAGAAATCAGAAGACAGAATTCCGGGTGGCGAGACAATCGCCGAAGAGGGAAAGACAGACAAGCTGAAGTCGCCGCCAATCGAGAAGCCAACGCTGCCGCCCGCAGGCCCAGCCAATCCAGATACGTTCGATTTCGTAAAGTTCGCCAATCGCCAAGTGACTTACGCCGGCAGCACTTGGCAACTCGAGTCCGGTCATCATTTTGACAGTGAGAAAGATCCAACTTGGGACACCGCTTGGTGTTATACGCGGAAGCTGGCAAACACCGGAGTCGAGGTTCAGGTAAGGCTTGTCAACAGACTCTCACCTACATCGAAGCCGCAGGCACCGGTGTCGTCGATCGAGACACTCGCATCGGTGGGCCTTGACGACAATTCGGCGCGAGAACTCGCCAGCCGTTGCCTCTGGCTCGACGAGGCCAGTTTCGCGCCAAGCGATTTCGACATGGACCATGAGCGGAAAGAAGCAGCTGCCGCGGCCGAAGAACTGTCTGTGCAGCAGGACGGATGGGATGCGATCGGAAACGATTTGCCGGGTATGCCCGCTTGGAATGTCTCGCTTGAACAGTGTCAGGCCCAATGCGAAGCAGATAGCCGCTGCTTAGCACTCACCTACGATAAGAAGCACGCCGCCTGTTTCATGAAGGATAATGGGTCGATTCTGGTTAGGAGTCCTGACGCAGTGATGGCGGCGAAGGGAGCCATCAAGGCGAATCTCCAGTACTCTAGCCTCGTTTTCGCCAAGGACACGGTAGTCGTTGGGGGCGCTTACGCGAACGTGCGGAGCAACTATGCCGACTGCATATTGGCCTGCGCCGCCGATCAGAGATGTCTGGGTTTCAATTTTGACGGTCCGAACAAGATGTGCGCCATGCTCGACAACGTGACATCATCGTCTCCCTTCAAGGGCGTGACGTCCGGCGTTAAAGCCACCCGCAGTTGAATTGGCACTGGTCCGACATCACGTGCCGAGCCATCCACTGCGGGGACTGAGCCGACGAACGCTAAAAGCATAGCAACAGTCCGTTCGATATTTCTCAAAGCGCGGGGGATCGATCATCGGACAATTGGGAGACCACTCGACGTATCGGACCGGACGAGATGGCAGATCATGGCGTCTGGCTGATGGCGGCCCACTTGCGCATGTCCAGGGTTTTGGCAATCCTCAGTCGATGAGCGTGCGGCACGTTTGGCAAATAGTCAGAGATAGATTGGCCCCTAGATCCGCTAGTGCGGTTGAGGACTGGAGCCACTTGCCGACGGCCGTTGCTAGCTCCACGTGGAGCCTCGAGGTCTACTACCCACCAGAGGTGTTGGAACGGCAGCGCGAGAAGGCGAGACGAGCGACAGAACACGCTGCCTCCTTCGTCGCCGCCGAGTTGGAAAAGGCAAAACAGCGCAGAGAAGGGCGCCACAGCCGACAATGACCCGCCGCTCCTTCGCCGAAGAGCTTGAAAGCGCCGCCGATCGCATTGCGACCATCGCGCGAGCGGATATGCGGCGCAGCATCTATAATCCGAGGATCGAGCTTCACCTGTCCTTTGCAAACTCCTCTTCGAAAAGAGTGAAGGCGGTTGCGCTAGTGATCACCATAAAGGACGCGTTTGGTGACACGATCCTCACTACCGAAGGAAAGCTAGACCTCAACATCAGACCCGGCGGGAGCGATGTCAGCCCCAGCTTCTTTTTTTGGGACGACAACGAGTTCATGAACGACGACGAATTCAGCAAGCTTGTCGGTCCCGTATCAGCGGGCACAGCAAAGACGGACGTGACCGTGAGACGGGTTGTCTACCAAGACGGCAGCATCGAAAATTATTGATAGGTGTCGGAGGGCAAATGGGCGTTGTTATTATTGTCTTAGGTGTGCTGGAGATGCTGGCGGGCTTTGTGACACTTGGTGTAGCCAAGACCGTAATTCACGAGATCCTTTCCGTCTGTGCGTTCGGGTTCGGCTCAATAACACTCGCTCTTGGGTTGATAATCAGACAGCTAGCATCTGGCGCGTTGTGACGCGGCTTTGGCAGTAGCTCTCTACATCGCTGCCATCACCGCATCGATGCTCGCAGGCGCGGTCTGGCGCTACAGGCAGCGCGACATGATCGGCATGTCGGCTTGCCTGCTGATGGCTGGCATGGGCGTCTCCGTTCTGTTTCGTTAGCGCCAGTCGCGGATCCGCTCCCGCTGCTGGCGTTCGTAGTCGGGAATGAATGTGAAGAATACCGGGCGGCGGCCGCGGCCCTCGGCCTTGCATTTCGAGCAGCCGAAGATCCCGACCATATCCTGATGCATCGACCCGTGATCGGGTCCGAGCCTGTGGATCAGCGCTGCGATATCGAGCTTCGTCGATTTGCAGCACATTGGATGCCCGCAATTGACATAAACGGTTTTGCGGGCGGCCAAGGTGTCGGCGAGGGTCTTGCGGGCATGGCGATCTCCGTTGATGGGGTCGCCGCAACGGAAAGGATTATATTCCTGATATCGCTGATTGCCAACGTCATTTGACGATGCCATTCGTGATGGAAGCTCTTTGTAGTGGGAAAATGCTATGACCAAGCTTGGTCGACCCTATGAACAAGTCGTCGGCGATGTAGCAAAGCAGTTCGATCCCTCCGCCGAGGTGAAGGTCGGCGAGTGGGTGGAAGGGCCTGATGGCCTTCGAGAGATCGACGTTTTGATCACCGGCACCGTCGACGGCGTGACCAGGCGGGTCCTGATCGAATGCAAGGACTATGATTCCCGTAAGCGACGAATAGGTATCGGCGTCGTCGATGCGACGGATTCGAAGCGTCGAGATCTTGGGGTCGATCTCACTCTTATTTGCAGCAATGCCGGCTTTTCGAAGGAGGCAATGCGGAAGGCACGCCGGGTTGGCATCGGTTTAATTGGGGTACTGAAAGAGGCCGACCCTCGCATTCGATACAAGGTCTTCGACGAGATCTACACTCGACGGGTTAATCTGACCATGAAGGCCGATATAGACATAAAGGTCGTGCCGGGTGGCGTTGCGCCTAGGGACGACGTGGAGGCGATAACATTTCAAGGCGCCTCGGTGTTCGCATGGCTGCAACACCGGGTCGTCCTATTCGTGACTCGCAATCGTGTGGTGAAGGGGGCCCACCAACTTCGCTTCAAATTCAGACCGGCTGTACTTATTCAGCACGGGTCTAGTTCGGCGTTCATGACCGAGATCGCGGTGAGGTTCACTCTCACCGGTCAATGGATCGCCCAGCAGGTCGAAATCGATGCCACGTCGGGTCTTTATGACTGGCTACGGCAGAGAGTCCGGCTTGCCCCGACGCCCGACGAGACCAAGCTGATCTATAAGGATGTCAAGTTCGGTACCGGGGGCACGGTCATAGATTCCCATCCGGATCTCGATTCCCTATCGCCAAGCCCGGTGAAGGAAAACGAGGTGCATATGGAGATAATCGATCTTGGCGGGTTCGTCGTGCCGACTGAATACGCCCAACTCGATCCGCACGTGGCGCCTGAAGACGCCGATCCCGTCCGACCTGGTCTTCCTGCTGACGCCTTCCGGTCATCGCCCAGTCCATAACGTGCCGGGCGGCTCCGTCATTCCGATCGGGCCCAGCCGTCAATTGGCTCGATAGTCATGCCTTGTGGGTGATTTTCAAGTTCTTGGGAAAGCGGTCAAATAGGATAGGTCGGCTCTGAATGGCGGCCTCATTGGCGATCTCGGTCTGCAGATCAACGTCCGGCATGTCAGTGTCGGAAAGAGCGCGAACCCTGATGATGCTCGCGACTCGAATTTGATTCAATATCGCAGGAGCGGTTTCTGTTCCGTTAGCTGCCGCTAAAAAACATCCGGAGGGAGCACCCGCCTCAGACTTTCGCTTTCCGCCAGCCGGCCCACCACGCATCCCATTGCGAGCAGAACCAGCGCTCGCCGCGCGCTGGGTTGACGCGCGTAGCCGAGTAATATTCCTGCCCCGGCATATGGTAGATATGCTCGCCCCGCTCGTTGATGTTGCCCTTGATATCGCAGCCCGCTTTGTGGACGGCGTTGTTGCTGGTCGCCGAACCGCCGCCACGGTGAACGCGCGGCAGATCGTCCCGAGCGTCGACAGCAAAATAGGCTGCGGAGGTGATCCCAAGCATCGCCAGAACTGTCATGAGACGATAGCGTAGAAGCGAACGCCACCAAGGCCTTCGCCTCCTTGTCCGCCCAGCATGAACGATGTTGCCCATGATCCCTTCCCCAAGGGCAGAATGCGTCCGTTGCTGGCGGGAGTCCACCCGGTGCCTGGGTCGATCTAGGGACTACTCCTCCCGGAAATCCTGCAGCGACGCATGCCGTAAGTCTTCCTCGCCCCGTAGGTGCTTCACACGGCCGATCAGCCCCTGCTTGACCCATTGCGTCGCCGGCCGCTTCATGCCCTTGGGTGCCGTGCCAGCGTGCTCTTGGACGCGCTCCCAGAGCCGTTCCCGCATTTCCCGGTTCAAGGTGATGAACGCCGAGCCAACATAGCGGCCTGTGCCTCGGTCGGCCAACAGGGCAAAGGCAGGCTTGCCAGCCTCACGCTCGACGCCGAGCAGTTCAAACTCCCCGACTGTGTAGCATTTCGTCTTCAGCCAGTTGGTCGAAGGCCCGCTGCGATACTTGCTGTCTCGACGATTAGACACCATTCCCTCAAGGCCGGCCTGGTCGACCAGGTGATAGATCGCCGCGGCGTCGCCCGGCAGCGTCTGGCTGAACTGGATGCGGATGTCAGGCGGGATGATGCTGGCGAGGATATCGCGGCGCTCTTGCAGCGCCATGTCGCGCAGGTCGTGGCCGTTGAGGTGCAGCAGATCGAAGGCGACGAAATAGAGGTCGTGCTGGCGCCGCGTGATGGCCTTACGCAAAGCCGCGAAATCCGACAGGCCGGCCTCATTGAGCACGATGATCTCGCCGTCGATGATGGCGCTTTCGGCGTCGAGCTCGCCCGCGGCTCTGGCGAGATACTTCGACGTCCAGTCGAGCCCGCGGCGGGTGAAGATGCGCACGCCGCCAGCATCCTTGATGATTTGCGAGCGGTAGCCGTCGAATTTGACTTCGTGAAACCAGTCGTCCCCTTCGGGTGGCTTTTCCACCAGGGTCGGCATTAGCGGCTCAATGAACGACAACCGGTCCCCGCCGGGAGGCTTACACATCGGAACCCCACGCAACATCGAATTTGTTCAATATCGCACGGCCGCAAGCGTTCCGTTAGCTGTCTCTAATTGATGGCTGGCTTGAAACGCGACTTGCGCGGTGATTTGCTCCGGTTCTTAACCAAAGGGATAATCTAGGGGTACTTTCCTGCCTGCCAGAAAGTGACTTCTAAGGCAGCGCCCGGCGACACCGCTAGCGGTGGAATCCAATACTACTAAAAACAAATTTGTAGACTCATAAGCCAGATTTGTCTCACTATTCAACGGGGGGACAAATCAATGAGAGCGAAAGCCTTTCTCGCGAGCTTAGCCGTATTTATTAGCGGCTGCTCAACAAGCGCCAAAGTTTCCAACAGCGATCTCACCGCAATGAATACGGTGACGCTCTGTCATGTTCTGGCTAGCAGCACAGACGAGCAATATCGGAGCCGAGTGGCAGCCCTTCTAGTTCGCCGGGGTGCAACGGCAGAGAAGTGCATCAGGCTCATACAAACTGACAATGCTGTAGCGACTGGAATAGCTGTCGCGGCTGTAGGTGGCGCGGCGGTTGGAGTTGCCGCTAACAATGGCGGCGGGGGATACTACGTTCCACGGCCTCAGGTCTATGGGGTCGCGTGGGACCAGTTCTACGGCCAGAATTACAGCGTGATCTGGCGCTGCCGAGATAGGGCGACAGGCCGGTTCGTTGACGACTACTATTGCGCCGGCGCGCCCATGATCGACGCCACTTGGCCGGGCTGGTCGGCGTAGGCGGGCCCGTGGACAGATCACGGCACGACAATCGGTCCAACCAGTGGCGAAAGCGCACTGGGGCCAAGCGCTTACGGGCGTTGCGTTGGGCGAGCGTGCCGGGCCGTCTGGTCGTGGTGACTGTCGCTGCGGCGGGCGCCTTGGCCGCGCAAAGCGTCATGAAGCACAGCGACCGTTTGCCCGAGATCAATCTGTCGAATTTGATCGGCCCGAAGCCCGCGCCGATCGCCGGTGTCGCCTCAGTCATCGACGGCGATACAATCGAAATCCACGGGCAGCGCATCCGTTTCAACGGCATCGATGCGCCCGAGAGCCGGCAGTATTGCGAGGACGCCAAGGGCTTCGAATATCCGTGCGGGCGCCGAGCGGCGGAAATGCTGGACGTCTTCCTGGCGGCCTCGAGGCCAGTCCAATGCGCATTCGTGACTTGGGATCGATACGGGCGCTTCGTGGGCGACTGCCGGCGCGCCGATGGTGCCAGCGTTGCCGCCTGGATGGTCGAGCACGGTCAGGCGCTCGACTGGCCCCGCTACAGCCACGGCAGCTACGCAGAGCAGCAGGTGAAGGCCAAGGCGGCAAAGGTCGGCGTGTGGGTCGGAACGCTTCAGGCGCCCTGGGAATGGCGTGCCGAGCATGCGGACAATCAGCAACCGGCGATCAGCGAGTCTCTCGGGATCATCAACAGGCAAGTGGCACAAAGTTTCTCCTGCCAGCCACGGCGGACCTGCCCACAGATCAGTTCCTGCTACGAGGCGAACTGGTATTTGGCCAACTGCTCTTGGGGCGGCAAACTCGACCGCGACAAGGATGGTATTCCTTGTGAAAGCCTGTGCTAGAGGAGCGGTGTGATGATGGACAAGGAAGAATGACTTTGAGGACGGCTTATGTCTGCCTAGCTGCTTGTATGCTCTCAGCATGTGTCGCCCAACCCGGATTTTTCCTCGTTGAAGGAAAGCCCTACCAAGGATCCGACTCCAACGTTCTCGGACTGAAACGCGCGCAACAAGCCGGGCTGATGCCGGTATCGATTTCTTGTCGCATGCCGCGCTCAGGCCCCGCCTCCAAGTCACCTACGGCGGGCACAGCAAGGATCGGATTGGCAAAAGCTCCAAAGCCTACAGAGTGGTATGTCATTGTAGGTGACTCTGCCGCAGCAAACAGGGATCGAGCGGCTGCAAAGGCCAAGGGGTTGCGCAAGGTATCGGCCGATAGCTTCTATCAATCGGTCGCTGGCAAACAGTCGCACTGCGAGATTTGGCGCGCCGAGTAGGCGTGGTGCCAAGAGGTCTAGGACTCAGAGCAGCGCGCCACCTGGGCTCGAGCAAGATGCTCGAGCAAGATGGGTTTCCCACGCTCGGAACGCCCGTTCCGGCTCCTTCTCTGGACCGATATGCAGGACGATCTTCGCGACCTCTCTCCAGTCGGCATCTTCGGCCGCAGCATCGAGCAGTCGGATGTAGGTTAGACGCTCTTCGTCGTATCCTGTCATAACAGAAGACGTGGGCGCCTCGTCGGCGACATCAGGGTCAAGGAGAGGGGCACGCATTGCCACATGCTAGCGGCAGTTGGTTGCTGACGTAAAGGATGACCGTTGAGCACGTCCGCCTTGGCCATGTCGGCAAGGATGCTGGTGGCGCATGCGAAATTCTAAGTCGCTTGAAGTGAGACCGGGGGCACCCCCGCAGGCGCAGGCTATATGTGCCCCCCCGGCCCTGCTTAGTCGATAGTCACAATGGCGAAGTTAAAATTGTCCGCCGACATAAGACGGTCGCCGGTGTCCATTGCCTTGTTTTTCAGCACCACCCACTCGATCTCCCAATCGACGGCGATGGTTGTTGACGTATTGAAGGTGTTCCTCGTCACATCAGTCAACAATACCACAAATTTGTCGCGCTGCTTGTTTGGGAAACTCAATCGTCATTTTGCGAAGTCAAACGCAGCGCCTTTGCTAAGGATCATATGCGCGCCTTTATCCATGACTTGACCCGCTGCGAGAATTCGTCCTGGTCCAACTACGGTGGGTTCCGCCATTTTATCCTCCTTTCCTGTTTGTGCGCCCGCGGCTTCGTGAGCACACCCCTCTAGACCGTCACGGTCAAGTAAGGACAAAGTACTAGATTGGCAGCGCTACTTTTCGACTACGGGCTTGAACTTCCGCAGGATGAATTCGAACAGGATATCGGAGATCCACATAGCCAATACGCCGATCAGGAAGGCGGCGGCGAGCGCCAGGCCGCGCGGGAACGGGGCTTCCAAGTTCTCCGCGTGGCTGAAGACGACAGCGCCGTGTCCTTGCGAACTTCAACGGACATGCCGCATTGAACCGCTCCCGCTTCGATCAGATTAGCGATCTGTCACGTATGGACTCAACCGTTGATTGGAAGCATTCTCCCCTTGGGGAAAGAGGGGCGTGGGCAAGGTCCAGCGTCATCAAGGTGCCAATCAGGCTGACCGGTGGCGAAAGCGCGCCGGCAGGAGAAGGTTGTCACAGCGACTGCCGCGACCGCTCTTGGGGCTTCTTTTGCTGGGCGTTGGCACGCTTGCCGCAGCAGTCACCCAATTCGCTATCCATAGCACCGCCGGCCAACAGAACACCTCTGGTCTCCAAGAGATCATTGGCCTCCAAAGCACCATAACAAATTGGACGGAACCGCTGCCTGAGCCGATGCAAGGCCGCGCCACCGTTATCGACGGCGACACGGTCGAGATTGCTGGCCAGCGCATCCGCTTCAACGGCATCGACGCCCCAGAGAGCCGGCAGTATTGCGACGACGCCAAAGGCTTCGAATATCCGTGCGGGCGCCGGGCTGCCCAAGCACTGGATGAGTTCCTGGCAGCTTCGCGGCCGATGCATTGTGTCTTTGTTGATCGCGATCGGTACGACCGGCTTGTCGGCAACTGCGAGCGCGACGACGGTCGCAGCGTCCAACGCTGGCTTGTCGAGCAGGGTCTGGCCCTCGACTGGCCGCGCTATTCGAATGGGACATTCGCCGCCGAGCAAGGCACCGCCAAGGCAGCCCATCGGGGCGTTTGGCAAGGCAGATTCGATCAGCCTTGGGATTGGCGTGCAGCGAATGCCGAAAAGGTTGAGGCGGTCAGCGAGCAATCGACTGGCGTCGGCCTTCTCGGTGGCTCGGGCTGCAACATCAAGGGCAACATCAGCGTGAACTCGGGTGAGCATATCTACCATCTTCCCGGCCAAGAGTATTACGACCAGACTGTGATCACGCCGAGCAAAGGAGAGCGGTGGTTTTGTTCAGAGGCCGAGGCGCGCGCCGCAGGCTGGAGGAAGGCGAGACAGTGAAACGCGTTTGCCTGGCAACCGCTCCTGGCTTTCGGCAGCTCGGGCAGTTGGTCAGCCGACGATCTATCGGCCGAAGAAATCACGATCCCGCGTTGTGAATGGTTCGTCCAGTTGTTCGGCAAGGAACCTCTATCGTCGTACCGGCGCATCCGCGCAAAAGAGGACGTCCCGTTGCTACTGGTGACGATCGACTTTGAAACGCGAGACGCATCGGACTGCATTGGAGGGCGGAAACAGACGGTGTGTGGTCTCGACTTCCAAGGGCTCACTCCATGCCGACGGAGGACGCGATATTGGCGCCCAAAACGAATTGAAACTTTGAGCCCCGTGGTGCGTTGGGCGTTACCCAGAGCATGCCGTCGTGCGCTTGGATGATTGAACGACAGATCGATAGGCCCATTCCCATTCCGCGAGATTTGGTGGTGAAGAGCGGATCGAATATCCTCTGCAGGTCCTGCGGGTCGATCCCCATGCCGGTGTCAGCCACCGAAATCACTACACCCCCATCGTCGCGAGGATTTGAACTAACGGTGAGATCGCGTGGACCATCCACGGTGGTCATTGCCTCAATCGCATTGGTGATCAGATTGAGGACCACCTGCTGCACCTGAATTCGATCTCCCATCACCCGCAGCGGCCGCGCGCTTCGCTCAACCTTGACCAATATCCGGTGACTTTTCAGATCGTCCTGAAGCAATGCGATGGCTTCATCAATGAGTTTGTCGACGTCGAATGAAGCTCTGACGCGGTCATCCTTCCGGAAGGTCGCCCGGATGCTCTCGATCACCGCGGCCGCGCGATGCCCGTCAGCTGCGATCTTCGTAAACTCCGTTCTCGCCTTATCTAGATCGGGAACCGCGCGATCGAGCCAGCGTAAACCGGTGTCGGATCTCGTTATCATAGCAGCAAGGGGCTGCTTAACCTCGTGTGCAATCGTGGCGGCAACGGCGTCACCGGTCATCAGTCGGGCATCGCGCTCGCGGCTTTGCGCATCAATAGCGCGCTGCAGCCTCATTCGCTCTTGTTGCAGCATGGTGTTCGAACGAGCGAGGCCGTCATACAGTCGCGCCATCTCTGCAACCAATACCACCATCACGATGGTGGCTGTCACAAGCTGATAAAAATGGCCGGCATACCACGTAAGATTGTAGCGAGCGCTCAAGACGGAGGCCAAGCTTACTTCAAGCAGGAGCGCGCACAAAGCGACGACAAGCCACAGGTCGAGCAAGGACCGCTGGCGCAGCCATAGCAACGAAAGAGCAATGCCACCCAGCGCCAGGACCACCATCCCGCCGATGATGCGACGAAACAGACTGACAGAATGAACGTCTACATAGGTTATTGGCAGCAGATCTTTATGCTGCGTAACGAGCCAGAACAATCCAATGACGAGGGCAAGAACGCCCACGACGCTCAAGCTGATGGCATGTCGCGTGAAGCGAACGTCCGCCACACGATCCGTGTTTTTGAGCAGGGCATAGCCGATGATGGCAATGGGCAGCCCTGAATGCCAAAACCAGTAGAGCCAAACGGCGGACTGCATTCCCGAGCCCAGGACGCCGGTGGGCGTGAACGCACCCGGGAAAGTCAGCGCATGGGCAACCACGATCAGAGCACTGAACAGGTAACCGCTCGCAATCACCAGAAGTGCCCACTGGCGCAAAATGGAGAACTGGGCAAACAGAAAAGCTGCGGTGACGCAGCCGCTGACGAACAGGGCGGCGGCAAGAGTCGGTACAATCGCGTTGATTTCCGGCAGCTTGAAGGCCGCAAACGGCAATGTGCCGAGAAGGATGACGAGCAGGGCCAGTAGGAAAGCGCGCGCCGTGCGCCGCTGACGGGGGGTGGGGGGACGGACACAGACAATCGCCGTAGACAATGACATGGATGACCCCATTAGGGGCGTTACCGCCGCGCACATGTCGCGCGCCCAGTCCACGGGGCGCACGAGGGCAGATTCTTTGTTGCCCAAAACGCACTCGTTTGCCATTGCACACTGCGCCCCAATTGCTAGGAACACCATAGCTACTATTCAAAACGGCAGCGGCCTGGCGGACTGCTCCGCCACCATGTATTCGGCGTACCAGTCGGGCCAGTTCTCGTCCCTCAGTCCGCCGGTTCGCTTCTCGTGTTCGCCATGCGCGACCGCCGCACGCCACAACGCGGCTCTAAGCTCATGCGACGAGTTGAACGTGTCGGCGTCCACGCGACCGGCCGTTGGTACTGCCTTTTGACTGACGTTGACGACAGAAGGCGCGCAGAGGACGCGCTAGAGCCATCGCGGCCGTCTTTGGGCGGAGGCGAATAGGGATGCGCGAGGCCAGTGCAAACACTGGTTACCTGCTTTCCGTCATTGGAGTCAGGGTCCGGATAGCGAATAGTCGACTGATTGAGAACGCGGGAGGTATTGAAGGTTGACAAGCCAGTCCGTAGGGATCGGGCCTATATTTTGCGAGCTTGCCGGCCGCGCAGGACTCCTCAGACTTTGAGAGCCTTTTCGACACAGTCGATCAACGCCTCCGTTTTGAACGGCTTTCGGAGCAGGCATGTTGCGCCGTTTGCTGCCGCCTGATCGTCGATGCCTAGGTTTGAACGTGCGGTGACCATAACCACCGGCACACCGCGTCGCCGCCCTGTGAGCAGCCGGGCAAGATCAAGTCCGCTCATGCCAGGCATGTGAATGTCAACAATGGCGCAGCTATAGGACGCGCCCGCTTCCCGGGCGATGAAGTCCTCCGCGGATGCAAATCCGCATGCCCCATATCCGAGCGAAATAAGGCTATCTACGAGAGCCATGCGGAATGATTCGTCATCATCGACTACCGCGATTAGGAACTCTCTTGACACATCGTCCTGTCCACGGATTTGAGCTAAGGAGAATAGTAGGATCGCCATTTCTGGCATGTGATGCCGCTATAAGCAACCTATACGGGAGTGTTACTCCGCGCCTACGGCCGGCGCCTGGGGTTGATCACGTCCGCGATCCGGACCAGGTCCGCCAAGGTCCTCGCGCCCATCTTCCGCATGGCCGCGCCACGATGAATTTTGGCGGTGATCTCGCTGATTCCGAGGTCGCCGGCCACCTGCTTGTTCATCTTTCCCTCTGTGACCAGTAGCATTACCTGCTTCTGTCGTGCCGACAGTGTTTCAAATCGCTCCCGCACTTTCGAAACATCACCATCGACGGCGCGCTGCTGCCGCCCGCGCTCTATGGCAGCGAACACGGCATCGAGCATGTCCTGATCCTTGAATGGCTTTGGGAGAAAGTCTACTGCACCGCGCTTCATGGCGCGAACTGACATGGGAATGTCGCCATATCCGGTCATCATCACGACCGGCAGATGAACACCCGTCCGTGACAGCTGCGCCTGAAAATCGAGCCCATTCATGTCAGGCAAACGGATATCGATGATAAGACAGCCCGGAGAATCCGGAACGGGCGTGTCGAGGAAATCCTGTGCGGTTGCATAAGTCCGCGTTTCGAGCCCTATCGAAAGGAACAGGTCCTGCAACGCTTCTCGCATCGACGCGTCATCGTCGACCACGTGAACAATGGATTTCTCGTCCGAGGGGAGCGGCATCGCTAAGCATGCCAGAACTCTGAGCGTGCATCAACAGAAAGCGGTGATCTGTATTATCCAACTCATACGTTGATATGAGCATGCCCTTCCGAGCGTTGGATAGCCAATCCGGCACAGAAACTTAGGATACCAGCACTTGAAGACGGCTATTGAATTACTAGTGAACTGCAACTCGGCGTTGCGGCAGCTCTGCGGCCAGGGGCTGCAACTTCGTCAACCTTTGATCCACCCGCCAGGTTGCCGAACGCCGAACTAAGGAGCCTCGCAGTGGATAGCCTTTCCGAACCTAGGCGGCGAAACGTCCTCGCGAATAGGCGAGCCGCCAGCGCTTTCGGCCCTGCTCCCAAGGCAGTCAAACGCACCGCCGACGCCCGGTCAGGCGCAACTCAGGGAAACAACGCGATTCCTCCCTTACGCATCAACCTTTCAGAAGAGACCCTTGTAGATTTGCGTCGGCGCCTGGCGGCGACCCGCTGGCCCCGGCAGGAGGCTGTCAACAACTTTTCGCAAGGCATGCAGTTGGCGCAAACTGCTGACGCTAGGCCATCTATGTCGCAAGATAAACCGATCGTGTTCGTGGTCGACGACGACCGTTCCGTCCGCGAATCGCTGGAATCGCTCATCGACTCTGCGGGCTGGTGTCCGCAAGTTTTCGAGTCCGCTCTGGCATTCTTCTCTCTCCCGCGACCTAGTGTTCCGAACTGCTTGATCCTGGACGTCAATCTTCCGGATATCAGCGGGCTTGATTTGCAAAGTCTAGTCTCTGTCGAGCGGATCGATATGCCAATCGTCTTCGTCACGGGATTCGGCGATGTGGCTATGACTGTTAAGGCGATGAAAGCAGGCGCTGTTGAGTTCCTTATGAAACCAGTCCACACCGACGCACTGTTGGCCGCCGTCGAGGAGGCGCTGGAGCGCAGCAGAACCGCGCTCGAGTTCGAGTTGGAGGTGCGTGCTCTGAAAGATCACCACGAATCGCTGAGTTGCCGCGAGCAGGAGGTTATGGCGTTGGTCGTCTCCGGGCTGCTGAATAAGCAGGTCGGATTTGAGCTGGGCATCAGCGAGATCACAGTGAAGGCCCACAGGGGCAGGGTAATGCGCAAGATGGAAGCGAAATCTCTTCCCGACCTAGTGAACATGGCCGCGAGGCTCGGCCTCGCGCACTGACCAGCCAAATATCGTCGGCCAGGCGGCCGCTAAGAAAGAAGCTGGCGATTGGGCTGATTTCAGCGAGCCGGCGATTGTCGCCAGCGGCAACGATCGGCAACCGCTCGGTCAGAAGTCAGGATTTCCTTGCTGCGAATTTAGCCTTCTTCGGGAGCTGCACAGACCCAGAACGGCGATGTGACATTGTGCGCGCGTCGCCCACCCTGGCATTAACAGTGAGCTAGGAGGGCGTATTGCCTGTCCAGGGGGCGGTTTACATGACGTGATCGCGTCTTTCGGCCAGTTTCGGTTGAGCGGCGCCGAGAGATCCAGCGTGCGCGCTAGCATCAACGCTTGGACTGATCGGTTTAGGCGGCGCGATATCCGTTGTCTGGCTTGGTCGCCTTCTAGGCGACAAACCGATCCTTCTCGTTTTCGACAGCTGCGAACATGTATTTGATGCGGTCGCCGAACTGACTGAACGGCACTTCACTGAGAGACGCAGCTTGTGCACGTCGGTCGTCCAGGTTTGGTTGCCAGTGGCGCTACGGCTGCAAGATATCCCTGGCCGGCGCTGGCATGCGATTGAAGTTCAACTAAACAACAAATAGGCCCGTAGCCGCAATTAGTTCGAGAGACATCCGAAGAACGCAGAGTACCGGGCCTCGTTCGGCGTCTTTCTCGGCGACCGATGCTAAAGTATCGACGATACCATTGTGTAATAGATTTGTGCCCATCTTCTATCAGATAACAATCACTCCGGAGTCACTCCGGCCAACCCAAGTCATCAAGCGACCACTTCCGCGTCGTCGAACGGACGATTGCTCAACCTAGGGAAAGGAACTCGATATGAATATCAAAGCTATCTGTCTCGGCGCATTTGCTTTTTCCGCTGTAGGTGGCCCCGCATTCGCCGGCGCACTCGATGTCGTGGACAACCTCCGGCCGTACTATACCGACAGTAGCATGACCACGTTGAAGTCGTTGCCGGAACTCAAGGTCGCCCTGATGGCCACGCCGATGGCCCAGCGCATGATGATTATGAGAGAATGCCAGGATGCGGCTCAGAGCAAGCCTTATGCGGAGTTCTGTGCCAACGTGAATGCACTGGCCGGAATGAAATAGCCGGCTCCTGAACCTCCCCAATCAGGAATAAAGCCTCCCTCTAGCTCTAGGTGCATAGATGATGGCGAGCACCGCTCGCCATTCCCGCCAGGAAGCGTATCGAACTGGCGGCGACCGATGTCGGCCGAGAACTCTCCCGTCCCTCCCCCGGGAATGCGGCTCCGGCCGGCATCGGTCCATTAATGTTCCCTCGAAATCTGAGAATATCCAATCTTCAGTTGCCGCCATGGCGCGGCTCCGTAAAGAAGGTTGGATCCCGGCGCTTCGGTAGGGCCGGCAGTGGAATTTATCGCTCGTTTGCTCTGAAGCGGCGGCATCGGGCATCGGCAAGGGCACAAAAGTCACTGCAGGTCATGGAGCTGGCGATCCCATACGGAGCACTCGTCTGGCACACTGATGCCAAAGTATTGTCAACACCATCGTACAATAGATTGAACTCAAAAATTGATCTTATCTGTCTGTTCCACCCGAATAAGCAGATTGTGGCAGGAGTTCGCATCATGATACTGTGGTCTCTCATCACGCAGCCGGCGTCAGCCTTTCGCGAATTCGTAGCACCTCGCTACCGGCCCGAGCTCCACTACATGCGCGGCCCCGGTCCAGCCTACGCGCGCCGCGCGGTCATGGTCGGGGCGAGAAGCTGTGTAGTCGACTGTAACCTCTGGCCGCTCTGCCGTTGTCATATCAGCTGCGTCATTGACGACCGCACCAAGCCCGCACCCGGCGGCGTGTTCGCAGGCATGACGCTGCTGGCCGTGGTCGCCGCCGCACTAGTCACCGCTGCACTGGTCGGCGTATGGGTGTTCCTCATGACATCCGATGCGATGGCGCATGACGCGGTGCCAACCGCTGCGCAGCCGCAGGGGTGGTCCTATCCCTTCTCCTGTTGCTCCGGCTACGATTGCCGAGAAGTCGCTGAATAATGCGATCGGACAGCGGCCTGAAGGCTACGTCATCAAGGGGACGGGCGAACTGATCACTTACGCAGACAGCCGCATCAAGGACAGTCCCGATGGCATATTTCATTGGTGTTCGATGGCCGGCGGGAATGACGGGCACACCATCTGCCGCGTGGATTCTGATTTCGCAACGGATCCCCCGATCCAATTGCGTGCTAAAAAGGATCCGAAGGACCTGTCGGGTGCCGCCGCCGACGTCGCGCCGGGCGCCAGGGAAACGCTCAATGTCTGGCGCAACGGCAAGGCCATGCAGATTTCCGCCGCTGTCGGACGCAACAGCGATGATGCGAAGACCGCCTCGGCAGAAGGCAATGGCGGCAAAGTCCCCTCGCCCAAGATTCCTGTTGCCCGCCGGGATATCTTCGAGAACACTGGCTGCGGTCGGTTTCGGCCGCAGCGCAAACGGATGCTCCCGATGGTAACCCGCGGCTTCTCTTCCGGGCGAAAGCCCCCGACGGACACGGATGCCCGCATCCCGCCGGGGCAGTATCTCGAACAGAGCTTTCCGGTTCTGTCAGCCGGGCCGACGCCGCGCGTGCGCACCGAGGACTGGTCGTTCACGCTCAAGCACGGACCGCGGCCGCTCAAGAAATGGACCTGGGCCGAGTTCAACGCGCTGCCACTGAGCAGGATGACGCGTGACATCCATTGCGTGACGGCATGGACCAAGTTCGACACGTCATGGCAGGGCGTGCTGATCGACGATATCCTTGCCGATGCCGGCATCGCGCCGCCGACCGCCTTCACGCTGGCACATTCGTTCGACGGCTATTCGACCAATGTGCCGGCGAAGGATCTTGTCACCGGCAAGGCGATGGTGGCGCTGCTCTATGAAGGCAAGCCGATCACGCCGGACCATGGCGGGCCGGCGCGGCTGCTGGTGCCGCATCTCTATTTCTGGAAGTCGGCCAAATGGCTGAACGGGCTGCAGTTCACCGAGCAAGACGAGCCGGGCTTCTGGGAATTGCGTGGCTATCACATCTATGGCGACCCGTGGCGCGAGCAGCGCTACACGGACGATCCATGAGCGAGGCAGCGGCGACGCAATCGCCCTGGCAGATGGCGAAGATCATTCGCATCGAAAAGCGCACGCCGCGCGTCACCAGTTTCTTCTTCAAGCTGTCGCGGCCTTTCGTCCATCAGGCCGGGCAACATGTCGATGTCAGGCTGACGGCGCCGGACGGCTATCAGGCGCGCCGCTCCTATTCGATCGCCTCCGCACCCGAGAGCGGCGGGACGGTCGAGTTGGCGATCGAACGGCTCGAAGACGGCGAGGTCTCGCCCTTCTTCCACGAGGTGGCAGCGGTCGGCGACGAGATCGAGCTTCGCGGTCCCCTAGGCGGCCACTTCGTCTGGTCCGACAGCGATGGCGGGCCGATCATCCTGGTCGGAGGCGGTTCTGGCGTGGTGCCGCTGATGGCGATGGTGCGCCACCGCACGGCGCGCAAATCCTCCGTGCCGGTCGCGTTGGTGTTTTCGGCGCGGATCTGGGACGAGGTGATCTTTCGCGACGAGCTGATCAAGCTCGACGACCGCCGCGACGGCTTCGACCTGGTGCTGACGCTGACGCGCGAGCCGGCTCAGCGCCCCGATGACTATTCGCGGCGGATCGACGCCCAGATGATGATGCAATCGATGTCGCGGCTGCCCGAGCCGCCGAAGCTTGCCATCGTCTGCGGCTGGAACGCCTTCGTCTCGGCCGCCGCCCAGGCGCTGATCGACGCCGACGTCCCGGCCGGCCTCATCCGCACCGAGCGCTACGGGGTGTGAGCGGCTTGTCTATCAGGCTTCGATCTCGAGCGCCGACAGCGGCTTCGAGCAGCAGGCGAGGATAGAGCCGTGATCGATCTCGTGATCGAGGATGCCGCATGTGGGTCATCTCGACGTCGCCCGAGACCTTCTTGACCTTGCAGGTTCCGCACAGGCCAAATTCGCAGGCCGCGGGAATCCTGACCCCCGAAGCGCGCGCCGTCTGCAGCACGGTCTGCCCGGCAACGCAACCGGCGTCGACATCCAAAAGCGCAACCACAAGCAACGCACAACCCTGCATGCAAACCGCCACGGAATTCGCCTGCTTGGGATGACGGCCGGGGACGAAAGAATCTGGGGATGTGCATTTGTAGGAACCCGCCAACCACGCGCCTCGACCTGGGGTCCCACAAGCCACAGCCCGCCCCTGCCGCCGACAAACCCCGGCGGGCGGGTATCGGCCATCGGCCGCCTGGCCGCGGCGCCCCCACCCCGTATCACCGCGCTATGGCCACAGACGGCTGGAACGTAGAGTCAGCTACGCCACGGTTCACCTTCGGGAGCGCCTCGGCGGAGTTTGTCGGGAAGCAATTCCCCTTGGGGAGTGAACTCAAGCGATCCTGAATTTATGCAAAAACGCTCCCCGGCCGGCGGGGGGCCGTCTGGGAAGACGTGGCCTTGGTGCGCGCCACAACGGGCGCAAACGATTTCCGTTCTGACCATGCCGTAGCTGGTGTCGCGGATGTCACGCAGATGTTCTTCAGCGAAGGGCGCGGTAAAGCTCGGCCAGCCGGTGCCACTTTCAAATTTGGCGCCGCCTTTGAACAACGGCAGTCCGCACAAGCGGCAGGTATATACCCCCTCCCGCTTCTCAGTGAGAAAGACACCGCAGAACGGCGCTTCCTCGCCATGCTCGAGCAGCAAATGTCGCTCTTTGTCGCTGAGGTCTGCCGCCAACTCCCGCAACTGTTCCTGGGTGGGGGGTGTCAAATCGAATTGCACTTCGATGATATCGTTCATCGTCGATCGCCTCACAGCTCAGCCGCGACGGCTGGACACCCGCAAAGGCGGCGGTGGCCGGGCCGACGCGACATCCAGACGTCACATTGTTGCATCATGACGATGCTCACTACCTAGATCACCGTTATTGACTTGGACGGCGCCACTTTGGCGCCGTCCAATCACTCGATCTCAATGCAGCGACCGGAACGCGGTCCTGAGTTCATTGACCAAGATCTCCGGCTGTTCCCATGCGGCGAAGTGACCGCCCCTGGGAAGCTTGGTGTAGTGGATGAGCTTGGGATATGCCTGCTCCGCCCAACTGCGCGGCGCCTGGAAGAGCTCGTCCGGAAAGGCGCTTACGGCCACGGGGATCTTGACGCCCTTCGGCGTAAAGAAGCCGAGCTTCCTCTCCCAGTAGAGACGAGCCGCGGAAACCCCCGTGTTCGTCAGCCAGAACAGTGTGATGTTGTCGAGCACATCGTCGCGCGAGAGACCTTCAGGGACCCCGTCAAAGGAGCGCGAGATGAGCTCGAGGCTGCGCGCATCGTGGTCGATCATGAAGGTGGCCAAACCGACCGGTGAATCCGCGAACGCGGTCAGGGTCTGCGGACGCGTGCCCATGAACAGGGCGTAGTAGACGTCCTTGTAGAAGGCCGCCAGTTGCTCGTAGGCATGCTTCTCGTCCGCGGAAAGACCCGCCGGCACCGGCGCGCCAGTGAAAGCCGCGGCGTCGATTGCGGGCGGAACCACGCCGGGCATGTTGGTGTGGATGGCCAGCAGTTCCTGAGGTGCCTGCACGCCCATCAGGTCAACGATGACCGCACCCCAGTCGCCGCCCTGCGCCACGTATTTCGCGTACCCGAGGCGCTTCATCAGCACAATCCACGCAGGTGCGATGCGCTCGGCCCCCCAGCCAGTCTCGGTCGGCTTGCCAGAAAAGCCGTAGCCCGGCATGGACGGGATCACCACGTGGAAGGCGTCGGCGGCAGTGCCGCCATGTGCCGTCGGGCTGGTGAGCGGCTCGATGACCTTGAGCTGCTCGACGATGGAACCCGGCCAGCCGTGCGAGATGAGCACAGGCAAGGCATTTTCGTGCTTCGAGCGCACGTGGATGAAATGGATATCGAGACCATCGATTTCGGTGATGAAGTTCGGCACGGCATTGAGGCGCGCCTCGACCTTGCGCCAGTCATATTCAGTGGCCCAGTAGCGCGCGAGTTTCTGCGTGGTTGCGAGCGGCACGCCCTGCGAAAAGTCCGTGACGGTTTCACGCTCCGGCAACCTCGCGGCGGCGACGCGCCGGCGCAATTCGGTCAGTTCCGACTCGGGAACGTTGACGCGGAAGGGGCGGATTGAGTCGCCGACCCCGGCGGCAGCCGTGGCGGCATGTGTTTCGCGCCGTTTGGGCGATGGTGATGTTGCTGACATGACGTCCTCCTATCTCTATCCGATCATTCGGATGCGAGACAAGGATCGACCGTCGGTAACGTTAACTCTATTGCACTATGGTATCGGCAATACTTTTGGATTGGTCCCGATTCGCAAATGTACTTTCAGAAATTCCGGGATTTACAATCCATAACTACACGATTTACATCGGTGAAACCAATGGAGCGACTGCGGTGTTGCCCTAATGCGTTCGGCGCCACTTTGGCGCCGCGCAATTACTGGATCTCAATGCAGCGACCGGACGCTATTCTGAGTTCATTGGTGAACAGCTCCGGCTTTCGCGGTCTCCGCCGGGCAGACTTGACCGGGTTCAGAGGAGCTTGGTCGCAACGTTGATGTTGCCGTGCGTCGCCTTGGAGTACGGACAAATGCTGTGTGCCGCACCGAGCAGCTCGCGCGCAACCTGAGGGTCGACGCCCGGCACGCTGACGTTGAGGCGCGCCCGCAGGAAGTAGGAGCCGGCGTCTGAGTTCAAATCGATCTCTGCATCGACCGCGGTACCCGCCGGAAGCTTGATGTTTCTCTGGGAGGCTGCGACCTCGAGCGCTCCCATGTAGCAGGCCGACCAGGCGGCACCGAACAGGTTTTCGGCGGCCGGGTGCGGCTGCTTCAGCTTGATGTCCAGCTGGCCGTCGCTGCTGCGGGCTCCGCCATCGCGACCGCTAGTATTGTGGGTCTTGCCAGTGAAGAGAAGTTTCTCAGTCATATCGAAATCCTTTCTCCTATCGTTCCAGCATGCCGATGAACGGACCCGCTGCCCGGCACATGGTGCTGCGCGGCCCGGCGCCCCAGCCAGTATCGGTCGGCTTGCCCTGTCGAAGATAGCTCGTCGCCTTCCTCAGGATGAATGGCTCCGCATTCATGGGAGTCCTTGTCATGGCGTAGTCTCCTGTCCGGCGCTCTAACGCCGGATAATTCGAGGTTTGACACCCCGGAGACTACGCCAACTCCCAAAAGCAACCACTCCCGCGACGGCACCGTTTCCGGGGCATTAGCGGAAAGCCGGTCTCCCTATTTTGCAGGAGGCACAGTGAACGGTACCGTCACAGATTGTCCGGCGAAGACGTTGTGGTTAGCGTCGACCAACTCGATCTTCACCTTGTGATCGCCGGGCGAAAACCCTGCAATGTCGACAGTATTGGTGTTACCCGAATCCGCCCACAAGAATTCGTGGTCGTTGACGGTTATATGCAGATGCCCGATGCGTGGAGATGCCTTGAGGGCGCCCTCCCCAAACACCGGCACGATGTGCACGTTCTCCGTCCGGTACTGGGCCTGAAAGAGGCCCTGGGCCAGTGGGCCCGGAAGTGGTGGATCCACAATCAGTTTGGGTGCGGGTTCGTTCTCGATTGTTTCGAACGGTGAAGCGCCGCGGACGTCCCTCGCGCTCTGGGCGAAGGCGCTCGTAGCGAGCACGGCTCCTGTCGCGACTGCGGCAAGCGTCGTGATGAGTAGGGTCATGGCATTGTGCCGAAACCGGCGCAATTCGGTCAGTTCCGACTCGGGAACGTTGACGCAGAAGGGGCGGATTGAGTCGCCGACCCCGGCGTGAGCCGTGGCGGCATGTGTTTCGCGCCGTTTGGGCGATAGTGATGCTGCTAACATGACGTCCTCCTATCTCTATCCGATCATTCGGATGTGAGACAAGGATCGACCGTCGGCAACATTAACTCTATTGCACTATGGTATCGGCAATACCTTTGGATTGGTTCGCTCGCAAATCAACTTTCAGAAACTCAAGAGAAATTGCGGGATTTACAATCCATAACTACATGATTTACATCGCCGAAACCAATGGAGCGACTGCGGTGTTGCCCTACCGCGTTCGCGCCCGTCCCGAGCCCCCTCGCGGCTCCAATCACTGGAATGAGATCGAAGTGATAGCCAAGCGCAAACGGGGCTGGCACGAAGCGATGCCGCGGCACCCGCCGCATCGCTGCCATCACCCGCTCATCGAGCGTCGCCTTGCCGACTTCTTCGCTTGCAAGGTCGGCATGGATTGCAATCACCTCGACCATGTGCCTGCGTAGAACCGCGAGGTGCTCTTCTTTCATCGGCTTCATGACGGTGGGGCTTTCCTCAACCAGTCTGCTGCCAGATAGCTTTATGCCTTGTTCGTCTGTCACAGTAACGCCCGCCACCGTGGTTCGACCACTCACTCGATCCACCCGCCGTGTCAGATGCACGCGGTCCTCCGGGGGAGTAACATAGTAACATGCTGCTGAGGCTGCACCAGATCGACAAATTCTACTCCACTGGCGAGGGGCCGTTGCATGTTCTGCACGGGATCGATCTTTCGCTGGAGGCGGGCAAGAGCCTTGCGCTGACCGGCGAGTCGGGCAGCGGCAAGAGCACGCTTTTGCACCTCGTTGCAGGGCTCGACAGCCCTGATGCGGGAGAAATCCACCTTGGCGGTACCAATATTGTGGGGCTGAACGATACGGCCCTTGCCGCCCTGCGGCGGGGAACAGTCGGACTTGTGTTCCAGCAGTTCAACCTGATCCCTTCGCTTGATGTGGCAGCCAACCTTGCCTTTCAGGCTCGACTTGCCGGCCGTCCTGATCCGGCGTGGCTGAAGGTCCTTGCTGAACGGCTGGGCCTGGCCAAGGTCCTAACGCGCTACCCTGAACAGCTGTCGAGTGGGCAACAACAGCGGGTGGCGATTGGGCGGACCCTAGCCGCTCGGCCCCGGCTGGTTTTGGCCGATGAGCCCACGGGCAATCTCGATGAGGCAACAGGGGATGCTGTACTCGATCTTATGCTGTCGCTGGTGGCTGAAACGGATGCCGCCCTGTTAATGGTTACCCATTCCGACCGTCTGGCAAACCGGCTGAACGCCCACGTTCACCTGCACGCGGGACGGCTGGCTTGATGGTGTGGACCGGGTTGTCAGCGCTCTTGTCGCATTGGCGCAGGCGGCCTGTCCAACTGGCGATGCTGCTTTTGGGGCTATCGCTGGCAACGGCGCTGTGGTCAGCGGTTCAGGCGATCAACGGTGAGGCGCGGGCGAGCTATGACCGTGCAGCGGCGATCCTTGGGCAGGACCGGCTCGCGCAACTGGTGCGTGAGGACGGTGCCCAGATGGATCAACAGGTGTTTGTGAGACTGCGGCGAGCAGGCTGGCTGGCTTCGCCGGTGATTGAAGGTGAAATGCGGTTTGGGGATGTGAGGTTGCGCGTCCTCGGCATTGACCCACTGACTTTGCCGCCGCAGGCGCAGCAGGTGGATGTTGAGGTGGGTGATGAGCTATTGCCGTTCATCACGGCGCCCGGTGTGCTCTATGCAGCTCCGGAAACCGCGGCACGACTAACCGAGCAAGCAACACCTCCCGTGCGCGTGGCCGAGGGTTTGCCGCCTGGCACAGTCCTCACCGACATCGGGCAGGCGCAGGTCTTGCTTGGGGCAAAGGACAAGATCTCTCGTCTTTTGCTCTGGCCGGACCAACCGATTGGCCGTGCCCCTCTAGAGGCGACAGCCCCCGGCCTGACCCTGCGCGAGCCGAGCGAAACGGGGGATCTTGCCAGGCTGACTGACAGTTTTCACCTGAACCTGACGGCTTTCGGTTTTCTTGCCTTTGCGGTGGGGTTCTTCATCGTGCATTCCGCCATCGGTCTGGCTTTTGAACAACGCCGCCAGGTATTTCGCACGCTGCGCGCACTGGGCTTGCCGGCCCGCGTGCTGGTCCTTTTGCTGATCGCCGAGCTGCTGATCTTCGCCCTCCTCGCGGGACTGGTGGGCGTGGCACTTGGCTATGTAGTCGCCTCGGCCCTTTTGCCCGACGTCGCCGCCACCCTGCGCGGGCTTTACGGGGCCGATGTGCCGGGAACGCTGTCGATCCGCCCCGCAGTGTGGGCAGCGGGGCTGGCGATCGCGGTAATCGGCACGCTGGTAGCGGCCGCACAGAGCCTCTGGCGCTTATGGCACCTGCCACTGCTTGCGCCGGCCCAGCCTCGGGCCTGGGCGCGGGCTTCGGAGCGGGCCCTGCGCGCGCAAGGCGTGGCTGCAATGGTGCTCCTGTTGACGGCGGCGGGAATTGCACAGTTCGGATCCGGCCTCGAGGCGGGTTTTGCGCTTCTGGCGGCATTGCTGTTGGGGGCGGCACTGGCGCTGCCGCTCGTGCTGACGGGGATATTGCACCTTGGCGGCCGCTTGGCGCATGGACCATTGGCTGAATGGTTTTGGGCCGACACGCGTCAACAGCTTCCCGGCCTGTCATTGGCGCTAATGGCACTGCTGCTTGCGCTGGCCGTCAATGTGGGCGTCAGCACGATGGTGTCGAGCTTTCGGCTGACCTTCACCGGCTGGCTCGATCAGCGTCTCGCCTCAGAGCTTTACGTGACCGCCCGCACTGAAGCAGAGGCCACGGCGATACGCGACTGGCTGGCCCAGCGCAGCGACGCGGTCCTGCCGATCTGGAGCATTGAGGGCCGGGTCGCAGGGCAGCCCGCGGCAATATACGGCGTGGCCGATCATGCCACCTATCGCGACAACTGGCCGATCCTCTCTGCAGTGCCGGAGGTGTGGGACCGGATCGCCGCAGGCGACGGCGCCCTGATCAACGAACAACTGGCGCGGCGCCAGGAGTTGGGCTTGGGGGACCAGATCACGCTGCCCGGTGGCTGGCGGGCCAGCATCGTCGGCGTCTATGCCGACTATGGCAACCCGATCGGCCAAGTGATCATCGGGATCGACACACTGCTCCAGCACTATCCTGACGTCTCCCGCCTGCGCTATGCCATTCGGATTCCCCCCGGCAAGGCCGAAGCACTGGCTGCGGGTTTGCGGGCGGAATTCGGGCTGCCCGCGCAGAACGTGATTGACCAGGCCGGGATCAAGGTCTTTTCGCTCAAAGTGTTTGAGCGCACATTCAACGTGACAGCCGCGCTGAATGTGCTGACGCTAGGAGTCGCGGGGCTGGCGATGTTTGCGAGCCTCATGACCCTGTCGGGGATGCGCCTGCCGCAACTGGCGCCAGTCTGGGCCATGGGTCTGCCCCGCCGCCACCTCGTATGGCTGGAGCTTTGGCGCGGCTTGTTGTTGGCAGCCTTGACCATGCTGGCCGCTCTGCCTGTAGGTATCGGGCTCGCCTTTGTTCTGCTGGCGGTGGTAAATGTCGAGGCTTTTGGTTGGCGTCTGCCGATGCACCTCTTTCCCGGTGACTGGGTGCGGCTGGCGGCGCTCGCGCTGCTGGCGGCCGGGCTTGCAGCCGCCGTGCCTGCCTGGCGGCTGGCGCGTCTTTCGCCATCGGATTTGTTGAGCGTATTTGCACATGAGCGTTAGGGCATTGCTGATCTATCTGTGCTTGGCCGCACCTGCCTTTGGCCAGGGTTTTGCTGGGCTTGGCACAGAGGCTGACGGGTTTTCAGTGCCGCAGCCGGGGACTGCATTCAACTTCCCGGCAGACCACGGCCCGCACCCCGGTTACCGGATCGAATGGTGGTATTTGACCGCCAACCTGCAAGCTGCGGATGGAACGGACTATGGTGTGCAATGGACTCTTTTCCGATCCGCCCTGGCCCCGGTGGAGCGGTCCGGCTGGTCCAGTCCGCAGCTTTGGATGGGTCATGCGGGGCTGACGACGCAAACGCACCAATTCGTGGCCGAACGGATGGCACGGGGCGGCATCGGCCAGGCGGGGGTTTCGGCTGCGCCCTTTGCGGCCTGGATTGACAACTGGCAGATGGCAGGCCGGGCCCTGCCAGAGGCGGATGCGCTGTCGGCGCTCGATCTGCACGCGGCGGGACAGGCGTTTTCCTACGAACTGGCACTGGACGCCAAAGGCCCTCTGGTGCCGCAGGGAGTGCAGGGCTACTCGGTGAAATCCGAGAAGGGGCAGGCGAGCTATTATTACTCGCAACCATACTACCACGTGACCGGCACGCTGATCCTTCCGGCAGGCGCGATTGCGGTGACTGGTCAGGCGTGGTTGGACCACGAATGGTCCTCGCAGCCGCTGGCTGAGGATCAAACCGGGTGGGACTGGTTCTCGCTGCATTTCGACAGCGGCGAAAAGATGATGGGCTTTCGCCTGCGCGACGGAGGGCCGGGCTTTACATCGGCCACATGGATCAAGGCCGACGGCAGGCCGCAGCCGCAGGCCCCCGGCGCGCTAAGAGTGACGCCGCTCGAAACGGCGGCAGTCGCGGGACGTAGCGTGCCGATCCGCTGGAGGGTGCAATTGCCGGAAAAAGGGGTGGATGTGACCACGCGGGCGCTGAACCCGCAAGCCTGGATGGACACACGCTTTCCCTATTGGGAAGGCCCGATCCGATTTGAGGGCACCCATGCTGGGCGCGGCTATCTCGAGATGACAGGCTATGAGTGACTGGAGGACGCCGCTCGATCGCGAGATCGCGACGGTTGGCGATTGCCGAAAGTGGAGAAGGTTAGTTTCCAGCGCCTTTCCCTCTACCAAAATTCAGATAAGCTATTGAAATATATAGTAAATTATGCGCAATTTGGTAGCGCTCTCGGACAAAATTCCTCAATAATTTCAATGCTGCACGACTGACGCTGACCGATCCATCCCTGCATTGGTTGGAGCTAACCAGCCTTCAGGCTTGTTGCCTTCCGTAGGTGCAGCTGAAAAAAACCCCTGAAGTCTCGAAAATCGGCGAAACCGAGGCCCGTAGCGGCGCGCACCACCGTAGAGGGCGAGACGGAGCATTCGGCGGCAATCGAGCCGACGGTGCCAAAAGCTATCACGTCTGGCTTCGCCAGTGCCATCCGAGCAACTTGTTCCTGCTGCTCCGGAAGTGTGATCGTCCGTGAGGCAATCATGCCTTTGAGTTCGCTCACGTCGCTTGGTCGTTTGATGGCCTCGTGCATGACCACACTCCTCTGTAGCTCCAGAAGCTTCTATCGCAGCGGAATGGCTTGCTTCTTCGAGACGGACTCGATGCAGGCAAGCGCAATTTTTAGAGCGTTGCGCGCGTCCTCGCCCGTCGGTCCTTCAACTTTGCAGGTACGAGAGGCTCGAACGAACGAGGCGAGCTGCGCCGTGTAGCCTTGGACGAAATGGTCGGTGTCGCGGCGCCAGGTATCGTTCGACAGGCCGTTCTTGTCGAAGAGCGTCATGCTGGAGCGACGAACGTCGCCCATGGTCACCATGCCGCCGGAGCCGAAGACCTCGCCGCGGATGTCATAGCCGTAGAGTGCCGAGAAGTTTGCTTCGGCGACGGCAACGGAGCCGTTGTCGAACCGGACTGTGACTACCGCTGTGTCAAGGAAGCCGTTTTCCCTGAAATCCGGCCGCACTAAAGCGTCGGCTACAGCAGACACCTCTACCGGCTGCGCGCCCGGATTGAGCCACAACAGCGTGTCGAAGTCGTGGATGAGCGTCTCGTAGAAGATGGTCCAGAGTGGGATCCGCGCCGGATCGGCGCCGAACGGGCCTGGATCGCGCGTGAGAGAGCGAAGGAGCTGCGGCGTCCCGACTTTCCCGGCATCAATCGCTGCTCGCCCCTCAGCAAAGGCCTGATCCCAGCGCCGGTTGAAGCCCACCTGAAGTGGGACCCCGGCCGAACGCGCCGCGGCGATTGCCCGGTCGGCATCCTCCAGGGTCAATGCCATCGGCTTCTCGCAAAAGATCGCCTTGCCTGCTTCGGCGGCCTGCACGAGGACGTTCGTATGGAACCGCGCGGGAGTGGCTATAATCACCGCCTCGAGCCCCGGATGAGAGAGGAGATCGGCCGTATCCGTGTAGGCGCTTTCGACGCCGAGCTTCTCAGCGAGGTTGGACGCCGCATCCGGCGCAGGATCAGCGATACCAACGAGATCGGCACCGACGAGGCGGCACGCGACGGTCTCACCGTGGAAAGAACCGATGCGACCGGCGCCGATGAGTCCGACACTGACAGGCTTATTCTTGGGCATTCGAGCAATCCTAAAAAAGGGTTGGAGAGGTAAGTCAGACCGTGAAGGCCTCGCGGAAGGCTTCGAGCGCGGCGTCGGGATCGCCGGTGGCCCAGGCTTCCATGCCGACAGGGCCGGAATAATCCATTGCCTTCAGGGCTTTGGCGACACCACGCCAGTTAATCTCGCCGGTGCCGGGTTCGCAGCGGCCCGGAACGTCCGCCACCTGGATCTCGCCGATCCAGGGCAGGCACTTGCGGCAGAGTTCGATCAAATTCCCCTCGCCGATCTGGGCGTGGTAGAGATCGAGGTTCAGGCGAAGTCGCGCATGGCCGATGCTCGACACCAGGGCGAGCGTGTCCTCGGCACGGCCAAAGGGCACGCCTGGGTGGTCGACCGGCAGGTTGAGATTTTCAAGCGTGAAGGTGACACCTTCCTGCTCGGCTAGGTCGCCGACGCGGCAGAGAGTGTCACGCGCCTTCAGCCACATCGCACCGGTGACGACTTCGATGGGCTGAACTGGGAGGCCCCTGTCCCCAAGCCCCGTGCCGTGCAGGTTGAGGCGCTGCACCCCGAGGCGCTTGCCAACCTGTGCGGTCTCGCGGGCCGTTCTGATCAGTTCGGCCGCACCTTCATCATCGGTCAGACGGCCCGCAAGGTAGCCGTTCATGATCGTGAAGGTCGCTCCGGTCGCCTCGAGCTTGGCGAGATCGTGCTCCGGCCAATTCCAAAGGCCGACGCCGAAGCCCATCTCCCTGAGGCGCGAGGCACGCCATTCCGACATGTGAAAAGCTCTCGATCAGATCGTTCCGCCGAGTTCCTCTGAGAGCGACTGCAGCTCCTTGCCGCCTGCCATCAGGTTCTGGAGCTCGTCGATGCCGATCTGATCTTTCCTATAAGTGCCGAGCGTCTTGCCGCGATTGAGCACCGTGAAGCGGTCGCCGACGGCATAGGCGTGACGGACATTGTGGGTGATGAAGATCACGCCGAGACCCTTGTTGCGGACCTGGCCGATGTACTTCAGCACCATGGAGGTCTGGGCAACGCCAAGAGCGGAAGTCGGCTCGTCCAGGATGAGGACCTTGGCGCCGAAATAAACCGCGCGGGCGATCGCAACACACTGACGCTCGCCGCCTGAAAGCGTTCCAACGGCCTGCTGAGGGTCGCGCACGTCGATGCCGATCCTGTGCATCTCGTCTCGTGTGACGTTGTCGGCCTGCTCCATGTCCATGCGTTTGAAAGGCCCGAAACCGACCACGGGCTCGCGCCCCATGAAGAAGTTGCGGGTCACCGACATCAGCGGGATCATGGCGAGGTCCTGATAAACGGTGGCAATGCCGGCATCGAGGGCATCGCGCGGTCCCGCAAAGAGCCGGGGCTGCCCCTCGACCAGGAATTGTCCGGACGTCGGCTTGTGCACGCCGGCAAGCGTGTTGATCAGCGTCGACTTGCCGGCGCCGTTATCGCCCAGCAAGCAGAGCACCTCATGCGCATTCACGCTCATCGACACACCGTTCAGCGCAATGACCGAGCCGAAATGCTTGACGATGTCCTTGACCTCAATGAGGGGCGTTTGGGACGTGGCCATCAGCGTTCTCCCGTTACGCGCTTGCGGATGACATTGTTGAAAATCACCGCGACCAGCAGCATGCCGCCGAGAAAGACGAGGTACCAATCCTGGTCGATCGAGGTGTAGGTCAGTCCGATCAGAACCATGCCGAACACGATCGATCCGAAGAAGGCGCCGATTGCCGAGCCATAGCCGCCGGTCAGCAGGCACCCGCCGATGACGGCAGCGATGATCGCCTCGAACTCCTTCTGGAAGCCGCGGCGGGCGTCGGTCGAGCCAGCATCGAGAACTGTAAGGATGGCAACCAGCGTGGCGCAGAGCGCGGTGATCACGAAGAGCGCCGTCTTTACCCGCGCAACCGGCACGGCGGATTTGCGGGCAGCGCGAGGATCGCCGCCGGCTGCAAAAATCCAGTTGCCAAAACGCGTCCGCAACAGGACCCACGTCGCGAGCAGGGCAATCGCTATGAACCACAAAATCTCGACGGGAATGCCCGGCACTTTCGGAGCGCCGCTCGGAAATGCCTCGATGGTGCCTTTCTCGGCGAGCCACGAGAACAGGCTGGAAAAGGCGTCGCCCGAAAAGAACGGCGCCAGCGGGCTGCCGGCGGCAGCCTCCTTCATGCCGCGAAGCTGGGTGGAGCCGCCGCTCGCCCATTTTAGGCCGACCAGGGTCAGCCCGCGCAGGATGAACAGAAACGCCAGCGTGACGATGAAGGACGGCAGGCCGGTGCGCATCGTGATCTGCGCGTTGGTGACGCCGATGAAGACGGCGAAGGCGACGGCAACCAGGATCGCAACGCTGAGCGGCACATGCCAAACGACGAGCGCGGTGCCGAAGACCAGCCCGGCAAAAGCCACCATCGATCCGATCGAGAGATCAAATTCGCCGCCGATCATCAGTAAAGCCGCGCCGGTGGCAAGAATGCCGAGTTGGGCGGCCGGTGCCATGAAATTCATGATGCCGGCCAGCGTGAACATCGCCGGATTTGCGGTGAAGAAGAAAAAGATGGTCACGAGCACCAGGCCTGCAACAGCGCCGAGTTCGGGGCGCCGCAGGAGCGCGGTCATCGTCGAGACTTTCTTCAGTCGCTCATCGGAGTGACTTGTGGCCGTGCTCTGTTCTTTGGTCAGAGTCATTGTTTCCTCCCGATTTTTATCAAGCTCAAGCCGTACAGATGCGGTCTTCCGGTCCTGCACGAAGATTAAGCGGTCCCCGCCGAAGCGAGGACCGCCCGGCTCTCCTTAGCGGATGCCCTGGGAGGATCTCTCAATGACGGAAGCGGCCGTGTCCTTCTCGACGAAGCTCGGACCGGAGGGCACATTGCCAGCGGGGATCGTACCGTAGCGGGCATAGAGTGCGAGGAACGTCACCGGCAGATAGCCTTGCAGGTAGGGCTGCTGATCGACCGCGAACAAAGCCTTGCCGTCGGCAACCGCCTTCAGGAAGCCCGCCGACAGGTCATAGGAGGCTACCTTCACCTTGTCGCCGACGCCCATCTTCTCGACGACTGCGACCGCAGGCTCGCCGACGAGCGGGGCCGAGAGACCGAGCACCACGTCGATCGACGGATCGGATGTGAGTGCGGCCTGGATCTTCGCTTCGATTTCGGCCGGATCGGCCGTTGTCGGCAGCACGGTCACCTTGCCGCCCTCAAAACCCTTTTCGGTGCCGGCGCAACGCTGGTCGAGAGCGGCATTGCCCACTTCCTGGTTGACGCAGAGAACGTGCTTCAGGCCGAGGGATTTCAATTTCTCGCCGACCTTGATGCCCGCTGGGCCTTCGTCCTGGCCAACATGCAGCTTGATGCCGAGCTTCTCTGCCGCCGAGATGCCTGAATTCATCGAAATCACCGGAATGCCGGCCGCGACAGCCTTCTCGATTGCCGGACCGAGCGCATCCGGGTCAGGGTCCGAGATGACGATGCCGGCAGGCTTCTGATTAGCGGCAGCTTCGATCAGTTGGCCCATTGCCACCATGTCGAAGGTTTCCGGAGCGCGATAGTCGACTTTGACATTGCTGTCCTTCCCGGCCTGCATCATCCCGTTCTTCACGATGGACCAGAATGGATCTGACGCCTGTCCGTGGGTGACCGCGATAATGGAAATATCCTCAGCTCTGGCGCTGATGGCCACTGAAGCTGCTGCACCGAGGATGACGGCACCGACTGCGAGTCTCTTTAGAATGGATTTCATCTGCTCCTCCTAACGTTGCCGTCTCCTCCTGAGGCGGCAAAAAAGCGAATGCTACCGGGTGCAAAAGTGTTTGCTACCGGGTGCAAACGCGTGCATCATAGCTTTTGATACGCTAAAAGCAAGCGTTCATTTCACGGAATCAGAAAATGGAATGGACGTTTCATTTTGTGGAGGCTTCATGAGAAGGCGGGCAACGGCGAAGAACGTGGCAGATGCGGCCGGCGTCTCAAAATGGACAGTTATCCGTGCGTTCACGCCGGGCGCATCGATTACCGAGGAGAGCAAACGTAGGGTTCTGCAGGCTGCAGCGGCGCTTAACTACTCGCCGAACCTCCTCGCCCGCAGCTTGGCCACCAATCTCACGCATCAGGTGGCGGTCTTCGTCGACGACTTTGCCAACCCTCAGAAGTTGCCCTTCCTGGAGACTTTGACCGATCGGCTGCAGGCTGAAGGGCTGGTCGCCATGCTGATCAACATCAACAATCACTTCGATCATGTGCGTGCCCTGCTCAACGCGGATCAGCGCCAGGTCGATGCCATCATCATGTTCGGCACTGCTTTTCGCAGCGAAACGTTGAATGACAGGCGGCTGGGCCGGAGCATGCCGCCGATGTTCGTGCTGGCAAGGGACAGCCAGATCGATGGCGTGCCTGCCGTTGTCTGTGACGCCGAGCTGGCATTGAAGGAGATCGTCGATCATCTTTATGAAAAGGGATACCGGCGTCCGGGCTTCATGGCTGGGGCGCCGGCCCTCTCCACGGCGCTCAGGCGCCGGCATCATTTCATCGATTTCTGGAAACAGAAGGGTGTAGACGAGACCGCGGTGATATCGGCGGAAAGGTATAGCGCGCAGGCCGGAGCAGAATCCGTTCGCCACTACCTTCAGAATACGGACGCCAAGGATAGGGTCGACGTCCTCATGTGCGAGAACGACATCCTGGCCATCGGCGCGCTTGACGAAATCCGCGGGCAGTTTGGCTTGCGTGTGCCGCAGGACATGGCCGTCATCGGCTTCGACAATTACGAGTTGGGCGGAGCATCGGTCTATGGCCTTTCCACATACGAGCAGCCGAAGGACGAAATGGTTGAGGTTGTCATCGAGATGATAACCGGGCGGCTGCCCCCTGAGACTGTCACACTGCCGGGAAAGCTCATCGTCAGGAATTCTGCCTGAGCCACTTCTCAGAGCCAATCGGGGACACGGCGAACGTTGTCCTGCCGAGGCCTCTCAGTTCAAATCGAACATTATGCAGGGAATGCAATGACCCAGATTGATATCTTGCTGCCGCCCGACGTGCGACTAGCCGTCAGTCCGCTGTCCTGGGCGAACGACGTTCTTGAAGACCTTGGCGCGGATATACCGCTGGAAACCTGCCTGCGTGACGCCGCCGATGCTGGATATCATGGCGTGGAGCTCGGGCGAAAGTTTCCGCGAGATGCAAACACCCTGAGCCCGCTGCTTGCTAGCCATGGTCTCGCCCTGGCGTCCGGCTGGCATTCGGGAAAACTAGCTGAACGTGGCGTTGGCGAAGAAATGGAAGCGGTCGCCAGCCATGCCGGCCTCCTGCACGCGATGGATTGCAAAGTGATGGTTTACGGCGAGGTCGCGATGATGACGCCGGGATCGCCGCTCGATGTTCCGATGTCAAAGCGAGTAATCATGCCGAAGGCAGACATGGCTGCGTATGCTGCGCGGTTGACCGAGTTCGCGAAGCGTCTTGCCGAGGAGTACGATCTTAAACTTGCGTACCATCATCATCTGATGATGGTTGCCGAGACATTCGACGAGATCTCGGGAATCTTCGACAAAGTGGGACCAGAGACAGGCTTGCTGCTCGACACCGGTCACGCCGTGGCAGCCGGCTTTGACTACGTCCGACTGATCGAGCGCTTTGGAGACCGTATCAACCATATCCACCTCAAGGATATCCGCAGGCCGGTTCTGGAAGAAGTCCGTACCGGCGATCTGAGCTTCAATGCCGGTGTGCGCAGGGGAGTATTCACAGTGCCGGGAGATGGGATCGTAGACTTCGTCCCAATTGCCCGCTTTGTCAGGGATCAAGGCTATGGCGGGTGGCTCGTGGTCGAAGCCGAGCAGGACCCAGCGGTCGCCCCACCCCGTCTCGCCGTCGCGCGAGCCTTTGAGCATATGTGCGATGTTTTCGCCGACCGACCAGATGCGTAGTGGAGGTTCAGTGCTGGCGCTATCAGGACCTCTAGTGTAGTCGCAGGACAATGTCTTCTGTGGATGGCTCCCGTATTGCAAGAGGTAATTCGTTGTTCTGGCGCATTGGTCGGGTGCAGTCTTCTGTCCGGCCTGTTCATGCAGCCGTTCGAAGCTGCTGGCCCTGATGGGGTCGGCGAACAAGGTCCCAATCTGCTTT